>JBKQVI010000585.1:0-12132 GCA_052139985.1 Terriglobia bacterium | reverse complement strand
CCCAGGCGGGCCAGCTGGTCGGGACCCTGGATTACGTGGCGCCGGAGCAGATCGAGAACCGCCCGGTGGATGGCCGGGCCGACCTGTACGCCCTGGCCTGCGCGGGCTACGAGATGCTGGCCGGGGCGCCGCCGTTCCGCCGGGATCAGCGCTTCGCACTGCTGTGGGCGCAGCTGTCCGAGCCCGTCCCGCCGCTCACCGCCATCCGGGCTGACCTGCCGCCCGCGGTGGACGGGGTCATGGCCCGGGCGCTGGCCAAGTCGCCGGCCGACCGCTACCAGCGGTGCGGGGATTTCGTCGCCGCCTTGCGGGAGGCCTGCCAGGGGGCGCCGGGCCACGCCGGGCCTTCGGCCGCTGTGACGCCCGCCGCCGCGGCCGAGGGCGCGTTAACGCAGCCGGCGGATGACGGGCTGCCGGTGCCGTGGACAGTCACGGAGCCGGGCACCGGCCGGGCGGCCACGGCCACTGAGCCAGGGACCGCCACGGCACCGGGGGCCGCCGCCGAGGGGGCCCTGACCGGCAGCCAGGAGATGGCCCCGGCCACGAAGTAAGGTGGAAATATGGTGCTATGCCAGCCCGGAACCACCGCCAGGGTGAAGTCGAAACTCACCACGGTGTGCACGGAAACCACCAGCGGCGTAGCCAGTCCGGCGAGCAGCAGATAGGCCATTTCGTAGCGGTGCCAGTGCATCGCCGAACCGCGCCAGCCCATCGCCAGGAAGCCGTAAATCTTGCGCGGCAGGCGGTCCTTGGTGCGGTCGCGCAACGTGGCCAGGTCGGGGATCAAGCCCACAAACCAGAACAGCAGCGAGATGGTGGCATAGGTCGATACCGCAAAGACGTCCCATACCAGCGGGCTGCGAAACTGCGGCCAGGTTCCCATGGTGTCGGGGTACGGCAACAGCCAGAAGAAAAGCCACGGCCGCCCCATGTGAAGCAGTGGAAACATGCCGGCGGCAGACACGGCGAAGAGCGTCATTGCCTCCGCAAAACGGTTGATCGATTGCCGCCACGCCTGGCGCATCAACAACAGAAAGGCGGAAATCAGCGTGCCCGCGTGCCCGATTCCGATCCACCACACAAAGTTGACGATGGCGAATCCCCAGCCGATCGGAATGTTGATTCCCCAAATCCCCACGCCGACCATCAGCAGGTAGCCAATGGCCATATTCAAGACCATGAAAAGGGCGAAGGCGATGGCAAACCCGAACCACCATCCGCGCCGGGTCTTTTGCAGCAGGACAATGGAGCTGATCTTGTCGGTGATCGTCGCGTAGGTGTGCCCGGGAGCGAGAACCGGAACGCCCGAACCTGCCGCCGGCGTATTTTCAAGTCCGTCACCCACTACTTACTCCTTGATCTCCGGGTTGGGATTCCACAGCTTTGCCAGATACGTGGTGCGCGGCCGCGTGTTCAAATCCGTCAAAAGACCGTAATTCCGCGATTGCGCCTTCATCTTCGCCACGCGGCTATCACGGTCGTTGATGTTGCCGAAAACGATTGCCTGGGCCGGGCAGGTCTGCTGGCACGCGGTCAGGATTTCTCCGTCCTTTACCTCACGGTCTTCCTTCTCCGCCGCGATCTTTACTCGATTGATGCGCTGAATACAGTACGTGCACTTTTCCATCACGCCGCGGCTGCGCACGGTCACATCCGGGTTGCGCAACGGCTCCAGGCTTGGCGTGGTCCAGTCGGAGAAAAGTTCGAAGTTGAAGCGCCGCACTTTGTACGGGCAGTTGTTCGAGCAGTACCGGGTGCCGACGCAGCGGTTGTAGACCATTTCGTTCAGCCCCTCGGGACTGTGCACGGTGGCTCCCACGGGGCAAACATACTCGCACGGCGCGTTCTCGCAATGCATGCACGGCACCGGCTGGTTGTACACTTCGGGATTCTCGAGGCCTCCCTGGAAGTACGCATCCACGCGAATCCAGTGCATTTCCCGGCCGCGCGACACTTGGTCCTTTCCCACCACGGCAATATTGTTCTCGGACTGGCAGGCCACCACGCAGGCATTACATCCGATACAACTATTGAGATCGATGGACATGCCCCAAGCGTTGCCGTTGTAAGGGTACTCGGGATAAATCGAAGGCCCGTTTTCCTCGGCTTCCTCGCGGATCATCTCGGGATTCTTGCGAAATTCCTCGAACGTCGCCCCGCGCACCAACTTCCGTTGCAGGGCCGCCACGCTCTCCTCTTCGCGCTCTTCGCCTTCCTTGCCCATGATGTGGTGGTGCTGCGTGGTGACAAGCTGGTAGGTCTTTCCCGTCTTTGCGACGGTGGCGCTGCCCATCCACGTGCCGTCGGATGTCGAAAGCAGATAGGCGTTGAAGCCTTTGCCACTGCCGACGTGGCCGGCCCGGCGCCGTCCGTACCCCAGGTGCAGAGTGAGCGAATCATCTGCGTGGCCGGGCGTAATCCAGATGGGCGCTTCCACCGATTGCCCGTGGCTGCCCAGCTTCACCACATCGCCGTTGGACACACCCAACTTCCGCGCGCTCGCGGGACTGACCAGCGCGGCATTGTCCCAAGTTAGCTTGGTAAGGGGCTTGGGCAATTCCTGCAACCAACCGTTGTTCGCGAAACTGCCATCGCCAATCGAGGGATCGGGGCGCAGCACGATTTCAATGCCGCCCGCGTTCATCGTGCCCGTTCTCGCCGCCTCGCTGGCGAATGCCGGGTTGAGCTTGACGGGCTTGGGAGCGAAAGAGGAATCCGCGACCACGCCGTTATTCAGCGTAGTCTGCCAGAATTGGTTGAAGTCCGCGCCCTGTTTCTGCCGCTGCCAATAGGCGCGCACCACGTCGTGCCCCGACGTCTCCTCCTGCCCTGCCAGCACCGCCAGGATTTCATGCGCGGACTTGCCGTCGTACAGTGGAGCGATAAGAGGCTGGATAATACCGACTGTTCCATCGTAGGCGCGCGCATCGCCCCAGGCTTCCAGGAAGTGAGTCTCGGGGATGTGCCAATTGCACAGTTCGGCGGTTTCGTCCTCATAAAGGCTGAGGTGGATGCGCATTCTCACTTTCAGAAGTGTTTCGCCGAAACGCAAATCCGCGGGAGAGTTGTAAACCGGATTCACACCCAGCATGAGCAGCGTGTCAACCTGGCCGGCCCGCATGTCCGCGACCAGCTCCCTGAGCGATGCCAAGGCATTCACCGGGTTCGCTTCCACGGCGTCCGTGTAATGCACGGTTTTGCCGACATTGCCCAAGGCGTCGTTCATGGCGTGGGCCAAGGCATGGACGGCGGGCGGCTGCTGCTCGCCGGCAATCACCAGACAGGTGCCGCGATGCTTTTGGAGGTCGCGAGCGAGGGCGGGGATCCAGTTGGACGGTACACGGGCGGGGGCGGCGCTTCCCGTTTTGATTCCCAGTCCGTCCGCCAAGGCGCGGGCAAAAGCTTCCACATCGCTCGCACGCAACGGCAAGCGGTGATCCGCCATTGCCCCTGTGACGGTGGGCGTGCTTTCCACCACGTAAAGGCGGTTCATGCTGGACTCAGGACCCGTGACCCGCCGCTTGTTCGCGAAGTCACGCGCATACCGCACCGCGCCCGGCCCGGCGGTGAGGAAATCCGCGTCCAGCGAGACGATCACTTCCGCTTGGTCGAAGTGATAAACGGTATTGACGTACTCGCCGAAGGCCAACTTCGAACCTTCGAGGGCCGCGTCGCGGCTGCCCGGCTCATATTGGTGCCACTTCGCCTGCGGGAATTGTGCGAGCACGCCGCGGATTTGGTCCGCCAGCGCGGGCGACGTTACCGTACCCGTCAGAATGCGCAATCCCGCACCCTTGCGCGTGAGAAGCTCGGCGCGATTTTCTGCCATTGAGGTGAGGAACGTGCTCCAGTCCCCAATGCGACCGTCGTAGATCACCACCTGGGCACGATCCGGATCGTAAAGGCCCAGCACGGAAGCCTGCGCGAACACATTAGCGGCGCCCAGGCTGGCGGGGTGGCTGGGATTTCCTTCCACCTTGGTGGGCCGGCCCATGTGGCTTTCGACCAGCAGCCCGGTGGCGTAACCCGCCATGGGCATCGCGGTGGCATAGAACAACGGTTTGCCGGGAACAAAGTCCTCCGGCTGCTGTTGCGCGTAGGGGACGATTTTCTCGGTGGGTAGCTTGGTGCAAGCCGTCAGCCCCGCAAAGGCCGCGGACGCCGCCATCAGCTTCAGGGCGCTGCGGCGGTTCATGCCTGGCGCGTCGGCACGCGGGTCATGCGGAAACTCGCAGGCGAGGAAGTCGCGATAGTCCGGAGTGCCCGCCAGCTCTTCCAGGCCGCGCCACACGCGCTTTTCCGGCGATTGGTCGAGCTTCGCCTGGATTTGCACCAGGTCGAGGGGTCTGCCGGGTTTTGATTCGCGTTGCATAGGTCTCGTGGAAACTAGAAACGGGAAACTAGAAATTGGAAACTAGTAACTGGAAATTAGAAACCAGAAATTGGACACCGGGAAATTGGAGATTCGGAGATTGAAACTCGGCACGAGCCTCGAGAGTTTCTAGTTTCCGATTTCCAGTTTCCAGTTTCCAATTTCGCTTCTCTCTCCTGACTCCTCCCCTCCTCCGCTCTTTACCGGTGGCACGTATAGCAATCCGTAATCTGTCTCGCGTCCTTAATCTTGTACTCCTTAACCAGCCTTCGGCCCAGCGCCAGTTGGTCATGCGGTTCCACGTAGTCGGCCTTAAAGACGTCTTCGCGCCGGCGCACGTGGCGCTCCGGATGGTTGTGGCAATCGATGCACCAACGCATGTATAGCGTGTTGGCGCGATAGGTGAGCGGCATCTGGCCGATCGGCCCGTGGCACGTGGTGCAGCCGATGCCCTTATTCACATGAATACTGTGGTCAAAGTAGACGAAGTCTGGCACGGCGTTGACGCGCGTCCACTGCAGTGACACGTCCTTGGCGTAGCTCGCGCGCACGGGCTCCAGCATGGAACTGTTCAGCCACAATTTGGAGTGGCAGCTCATGCAGATCTGCGTAGTGGGTATGCCCGCGAACGAAGATTTCTCCACCGACGTGTGGCAGTAACGGCAATCGATGCCGTCATCGGTAACATGATGCTTGTGGCTGAAGGGAACGGGTTGCTGGCGCGCCACATTGACGTCGGTGTAATAGGCAGATTGGTTGACGGCAAAAATGAGATACCCCAACCCTCCCAGAATGAAGACCGCGCCAAAGATCGTCACCTTGGAGATCGTATTCGTGCTGCGATGGAAAATTTGCGCCATCGAACGATTTTGCCCGACGCCTTTAAGGAGAATTCGCCGCGGAAGCTATACTTACGCTGGTACCACTGACTACGGGGTAATGCCTTCCCCGGAAAGGCGGTATTTAGATGTTTTCAGCCCTGCTAGATTCCCCGGCGTCGTCGATCTGACCCCGGGCCGTGCTTTACATCCGTCTCTCCCCGCCCCCGTCGCGACAGCTCACCCGACTATGCCAACGTAAGGCCGCCCGGATATAACTCCGGGGATAGAGAAGACTTCCGAGCCGGCAGCAGCGCCGGCCAAAGAGATATTGTTACCCAAAGCAGCGATCCGTGCCCAGTGCACGAAGGAGGTTCGGAGACTTTCGGCTCACCACCGACATCTTCTTCACTCTGCATAAAATGTGTCCCAGAACACTAGGAATTATATTTTGCGTGGGATTTGTTTGTCAAAAGAAAATCGCGCGGCCACTGTTTATGCGCCTCGGAAGATCACACGATCTTGATATGCGTCAAGTTTATGTCGCAGTGTGATGTTTTGTGAGCGCGCGGGAAGCGCTTTTGTACTGGTATAAGGAGCGAGGAGACGCCGCCTCACGGGTTGATAATCCGCAACTCGGTTTTCCACTGGCTGCGCAAAGTTGATTCGGTAACCCGCGCCAGATGCTCGGCGAATGCGCCGTCATAGTGAAATGTCGCGGTGCAAGAAACGTTATCCACCCAACCGATTTCCACTTCCCAAGTCCCCACGGTTTCTGCGGCGCCGTTGGAAATGGGGTGTGCCGCCAAGCTTCGCACTTTCGCCAAGGGAACTTCCAGAAGGCGGCGCTCGCGCGGACCCAACACGGTGATACGTTCGGGATGAACAAAGATTTGCGCACCGTGGATCGGAGCGAATTCGGGGGACTGCCGGAATATTCCACCATTGAGTACGATCAGGGCGCTCAAATCCTGCGCTAAGGCATCCACCGATTTCACCAGCGGGCTCGCGCGCACGAACACACTGAAGGCAAGGAGCGCCAATCCCAGACCCATCGTCGCGGCTCCTCCCTGGTGATGGGCATACCGCCACATCAGCCACCACCCGCCCACCACCGCGGCCAAGCGAACGCAGGCCCACGCCCACACGCGGCGCCGCAACCGGCGGATTCGCGGGATCACCAGGATGGCTCCGAACAGGACGAACAACCCTGCTTGTTTAGCCAATTGGCCAAACGTCCGGTGTGCCGGAGGTGATGGCACTTTTGAGTTTTTTTCTGACATAAGCCCCTTCCATGAATCTGCCACAACCGAAGCTTGCAGGCAAATTCTTGCGTCTTGCAAAACATGGTGACAACCGCTGCGGCACTGGGGGCGTAGCGTGGGCGTCTCGCCCGCTGTGGCATGGGCGTCCCGCCCCGTGCGCAGTCGTGGCCAGGATGGCCACGCGACAGCGGGCGAGACGCCCACGCTACAAGCTCCTCGCTACAACCTCCTCTGGCAAGCAATGCCGGATGTGGGGTAGACTTTTCACGTCCGCGTGGATGATGCTTTTCGGCCAACGATGCGGATAGGCGCTAGTGCGGCTGGCCGGCGCAACGTTCCCAAGGTCCTTCCTATGCCCAACTCCCCCGACCGCGACGTCAGCTCGATCATCGGCAAAATTCCCTATCGCATGGCTTTCGCCGGGGGCTGGATTGACCAGCCGTTTGTTTCCATGCACAACCCCACACCTCCGGGCTCGATGGTGGTGGTAGGGGTTGAGCCCACCTTTCGCTTTATGGATCGCAGCGGCATGGCCACCAGCACTCGCGAGGTTGCACGCAAATTATGGGGCAGTGGATTGCCGGACTCGGACCCACGGCAATTGGTACGCACCCTCTATGCGGCGGAGAATCGAGGCAACGCTGCACCCTCGGGCTCGCAGGACATGGCGGGGCTGATTATTCCCGGAATCAGCCGGCTCGATTACGATTACACCTGCGAGGGCGGCTACTTCCCTGCCCACATCGAAACGAACAACGACCCCGCGGTGGCGCGCTGGCTGGAGAAAGTGATCCACATGTTGCCCATCGCGCCGCGGCCCGACCACTACAGTCCTCTCGAGGAAAAGAATTTGGACCCGGAATGGATTCGCCGCCTGGGCCAATCGGGGAAGGACTGTTACGCGGCGATTTTGGCCATGGACGCGCGGGCGCTTGGCGCCTCGATGAATGAATGTATGCGCTGCTGGGAGGCGATTCTTCCGGGCACGGTCAGGCATCCGGCCATCAGCATCGATTTGGCGGGTATTTTGAATTGTTACCAGTCGCGATACCCCGGGGCCATGTATTCCGGGTGCGGCGGCGGATATCTGTACGTGGTGTCGGAAGAGCCGGTGCCGGGTGCGCTGCATGTGCAGGTCAGAACCGGAAGGAATTGACGATTGCCGATTGGCGATTTTCGATTGAAATCGGCAATCGGCAATCGAAAATCGTCAATTAGGGATTGGAAGCAATACCAGAATGACAACTATCGCGGTCGCGGGAGGCTTTGACAATCTGCGCTCGAAGCACGTCCGCTTTCTCGAGGAAGCCGCGAAGTGCGGGAAGGTTCACGTGGCGCTATGGTCGGATCAAACCTTCCAGGCGCTGGAGGGACGGCCGCCCAAGTTTCCCGAGCAGGAGCGCCGATATCTGCTCGAATCTTTACGCTTCGTCGATCGAGTATCCCTCGTCAAGAAGGTAACCGACCGCGACGCCTTGCCTGATCTGGAAGAAGCTCAATCTGCCACGTGGGTTGTGGACGAGGACACCGACTCCGCGGGCAAGCGCGCATTCGCCGAGACGCGAAGAATACCGTACCGCGTCATCGGGAATGTGGAATTAAGCGGTTTTCCCGTACCGCCGTTTGTGCCGACCGCGCCGGATTCAGGGCGCAAGCGAGTGATCGTGACCGGCTGCTACGACTGGTTTCATTCCGGCCACGTCAGGTTTTTCGAGGAAGCCTCCGCGCTGGGAGATTTGTACGTCGTCGTGGGCCATGACGCCAACATCAGACTGCTGAAGGGCGACGGGCACCCGCTGCTCAGCGAGCGCGAGCGCCTCTATATGGTGCATTCGGTTCGGTGCGTCTACCAAGGCCTGATTTCCAGCGGGCACGGCTGGATGGATGCGGAGCCGGAGGTCGCACGGATCAAACCTCATTTCTATGTGGTCAATGAGGACGGCGACAAACCTGAGAAAAGGGCTTTCTGCACCGACCACGGCATCGAATACGTGGTGCTGAAACGAATCCCGAAGCAAGGCCTGCCAAAGCGCGAGAGCACAGCACTGCGGGGGTTTTGACGGGCGGGCAGGCGTCGGTGGCGCGGACCGGTTCTGTAGGGCCGAACGGCGTTCGGCGAAGGGCCAGCGCCGCGGGCCCCTACAACCCGGCGCCCCGGATGATGCTTGCAGTAAGCTGCCAGTTCGCCCTAGCCTTAAGGGGAAATGAGTGTCGCACGAAATTGAGCCTCGATGAAATCGCTCGTGTGGATCCGGACGTGATGCACGGCACTCCGTGCTTTGCCGGCACGCGTGTGCCGGTCCAGACCTTTCTCGACTACGTCGCGGAAGGCGACACTCTCGACTCCTTTCTCGCCGATTTCCCCAGTGTGAAGCGCCAGCAGGCGACCGGCCTCCTCGCTTTGGCCCAAGAGCGTTTGGTCGAATCGCTCTCCTCCCGGTAGCCGCTTGCGGATCGTGCTCGATGAGTGCGTAAACCCTCGCGTTGAACGTCTTCTGCAAACAGACCACGCTGTCTCGAGCGTCTTGAAGTTGGGATTTCGGTGCAGTCTCGGGAAGATTGCTTCGCCGCGAGTGAACATTACGCCGTTTATTCGGGGCAATCGCACGTGGATGACATCCTCGCTGCGATCCTGCCAAGGCATAGGGCGCTTCTGCGCGTGGGCAATTTGCAATAAGCTCGAACCGGGGCGGATGGTGTAGAACGTTATTCTTCTTTCTTGTAAGGGTGCATCCCGATGGGTGTCTCCACTTTCCGCGCGGGGGCGACGGCGCTAGACAGCGATAGGCTAAGCGGTTCAGGCAATTTGTCTCTTGACACGCTTAGGCTATAGGTATATACTAGCTGACTGTTCGTCGTCCGAGGACGCCATGCCGCTGCGCACATCTCCAGCCCTGACGCCCGCCATGCTGGAAGCCAATCGCCGCAATGCACGGAAATCGACGGACCCGCGCACGGCGCGGGGCAAGGCCCAAACAGGGATGGACGCCCTGCGGACCGGGGAACACTTGCGGCTCCGCCGGGACCTGTGGGTGGCTTTGCTTTGTGCTCCTCGGCGTCTGGTCGAACCCTTGGTGCGGGCGATGGTGACGCCGCAAATGGCTTGGAACCCCATATTTCGCGAATTGGCCGAAACCGTCATCCAGGCGGGATGTGAAACGAGCGATCACTTCCATGACTTGACCGCCCCGTATCGAGGGAATTGAGGGAAAATTCTTTTTACGCGATCAAAGCCGGAATGTTATTGAAAATAAAGGACCGCTCAAAATCTGCCGGCATGGTATCCCACGATGTCACTGAAAACATTAGCCTTATCGCGTTCTTGCCACGATGTGTAAGATAAGAATATGGTTAGCTCAGAATACGGGCTTAAGAAACCACCTTGCCACGATGTTGTTCAGAATTATCATGGTTAGAGGTTTCTCCGGGTGTCCGGGATCTCCTGCAAAGGAGCTAGTGTCCTAATTTGGACGTAGCGCCGTCCTTTAGGGCGGCACATGTCGGGCTCAAGCCCGGCGCTACACCCGAAATTAGGACACTACCGCAAAGGAATAAGGCTCCTCATACCCAGCCGATTCCTGCTATGCTATGACATTGAACTCATCCATTCGCAACATTGCCATTATCGCGCACGTAGACCACGGCAAGACCACGCTGGTGGACGCCATGCTCCGCCAGAGCGGCATTTTCCGCATTGGCGAACCCGTCGTAGAGCGGGTTATGGACTCCAACGAACTTGAGCGCGAACGCGGCATCACCATCTTGGCCAAGAACACCGCCATCACCTACCACGGCACCCGCATCAACATTGTGGACACGCCCGGGCACAGCGATTTCGGCGGCGAGGTGGAGCGCGCATTGACACTTGTGGACGGCGTGCTGCTGCTGGTTGACGCGAGCGAGGGTCCCCTGCCGCAGACTCGCTACGTATTGCGCAAGGCGCTCGAGGCCAAACTGCCTCCGATCGTGGTGATCAATAAAATCGACCGCAGTGACGCGCGTCCGCAAGAGGTGCTGAACGAAGTCTACGATCTATTCATTGATCTTGATGCCACGGAGGAGCAACTTGATTTTCCCGTCCTTTATTGCATCTCCAAAAACGGCATCGCCCGCGAGACGCTGGACGGCGCTTCGGAAAACCTGCAACCGCTTTTCGAAGCCATTCTGCGGTCTATCCCCGCCCCCGCCGGTGACCGGGACGCTACGCTTCAGCTTTTGGTTGCCAACCTGGACTACAGCGAGTACCACGGACGCTTAGCGCTGGGCCGCATTTTTTCCGGCGCTCTGCGGCGCGGTGACGAAGTGGCTATCGCCAAACTGGACGGAAGCTTTCAGAAGACCCGTATTACCAAGCTCTATGGTTTTGAGGGACTGGAGCGAACGGACCTTGAATCCGCCGAGGCCGGGGACATCGTGGCTATCGCCGGAGTCGAAGGCATCACCATCGGTGAGACCGTGACCAGCGCTGAGACTCCCGCGCCGTTGCCGCACATCCCTATCGACGAGCCCACCATTTCCATGGTCTTTACTGTCAACACTGCCCCCTTTTCCGGGCGGGATGGCGCGTATGTGACGTCGCGGCACTTGCGGGAGCGGCTTGACAAGGAATTGCTCACTAACGTGTCGATCCGTGTCGAGGACTTGGAAAGCCCCGATTCGTTTAAGGTAATGGGAAGAGGGGAACTTCAGTTGGCCATCCTGATCGAGATGATGCGGCGCGAGGGTTACGAGGTCGCGGTGGGGAAGCCGGAAATCATCACGCATACCGTGGACGGCAAACTGCAGGAACCTTCGGAACAGCTCATCATCGATGTTCCCCAGGAGTTCGTGGGCGTGCTCATGCAGGAAATCGGCATGCGCAAGGGCGTGAATCACAAGATTGTCAGCCACGGCACAGGGCACGCCCAGAGCGGTCGCGTGCGCCTGGAATTTTCGATTCCCTCTCGAGGGCTGATCGGATTGCGCGGGATCATCCTAAAAGCGACGCGTGGCACCGCCGTGATGAATACTCTGTTCGATGGTTACGTTGACTGGCAAGGCGAACTGCCGACACGCCTCACCGGCTCGCTTATTGCCGACCGCGCCGGCCGCACTACTGCTTATGCGTTGTGGAACCTGCAGGAGCGCGGCGACCTGTTTGTGCAGCCGGGCGTGGAGGTTTATGAGGGAATGGTCGTCGGCCAGAACTCGCGCTGGGACGATATGGACGTGAACGTGGTGAAGGAGAAGAAGCAAACCAATATGCGCGCCTCGGTGGCCGACGAAGCCATTCGCCTGATCCCGTTTCGCCCGCTGACTCTGGAAGAAGCTATCGAGTTCATCTCCGATGACGAGTTCGTGGAGATCACGCCCAAGACCATCCGCCTGCGCAAGAAGATCCTGGAATACAACAAGCGGCCCAAGAAGCATAAGCATCCGATGCAGGAATGAACGCGCCGCCCGGCGTTTGATTGGCCTATCTAGGTAGTCTAATGAGCGCCCGAAACTCTTTGCTACGCCTGCTTCAGCACGACCTTGAACACGTGAGCGAAGTCGCCCACTTTCTGCGACGGCAACTTGATTCTCAATCCCTCGCTGTCGTGCTCCCACGAGATTCTCTGATCGAAGCCCAGGAGAGAGACGTCGGCGATTTGGTTCTTGGCCACCAGAGCGTCGCGGGTATTCAAAGACTTGATGA
>JBKQVI010000584.1:0-10816 GCA_052139985.1 Terriglobia bacterium | reverse complement strand
GCACTAGCGCCGCCCTTTAGGGCGGCACGTGCCGGGCTCAAGCCCCCGGCGCTACAAGCGAAATTAGGACACTACCCCCAATTCGGTACTGTCCTAATTTGAGCGTAACGCCGCCATCTTGGCGGCTCCTGTGCCGGCTGGAAGCCGGCGCTACGGCTCAAATTAGGACAGCACCCCCAATTCCCCTGTCTTGACACGGCTGCGATGCGGCTGGTAGTGTCAAATATGGTTCCCGCCAATTCGGGAGCCTGCGATCGCTGAGCGCACACAGTTCGAGTCGCGATCCATAAGAAGGTCTGAGTCTCTATGCGGTTGGGGGCCGGAAAGTGACGCACAAGCCGCTTGGTGACAAGCAAAAACGGACTGCCGGGAAGCTCGAATTCACATCGTTTCCACGGCAAAGCAGGAGGAGCTCCTTAGGAGAAAATCATAACAGATAGGAGGACCGTTTCCATGGAGCTGCGAAAAACGCTCACCGGCACGATGGTCGCAGTTGCATCCTTGGTCGCGCTCACCGCCGCGCCCCAATCCCCGCCTATTACTTCGGACACAGGGCGCTTCGGCGATGCCACTTCGATCGCGCGCAAGTACCAGGACTATATTTATGGGGTCATCAAAGAGAAAAAACCCGACGAATTGATCCTTACCAAGACCAAATTTGGGGTGGATCAGTCGATCAAGCTCACGAAGAAGACCAAGTTCACGGTGGATGGAAAACCCAGTTTGCTCGAGAAACTCCAAGTGGGAGAAGGGATTTACATCGACGTGGACAAGGGTAAGAAGGCGGGTGACCTCATCGCGAAAAAAGTTATTGGCGGCGCGGATGTCCCGTCAATCCCGTCGGTAACTCCTTGAATTAGGCGTTTCGGTGCGGCTTTAACGCGCCAGGATTGCGCCTGCTTGTAAGGGTCAATTCCCTTCCGCAGTCGCTGGCCTCGCCTTGAAAAAAGGAATCCTCATTTATAACCCGGTTGCGGGGCGGCGTCCTGCCAGGCGGAAGCTTGAAGTTCGCGAAGCCGCGGCCGCGCTGCTCCGGGCGGGCCTGGAAGTCGATTTGGCGCCCACGTCGGGACCCGCCATGGCGCACGAATTGGCGCAGGCCGCGGCGGCGGACGGCGTTGACGTGGTCCTGGTTTGCGGCGGGGATGGCACGATTAACGAAGTTATCAACGGACTGGCGCCCAGCCAGGTGCCCCTGGGCATTCTGCCCGGCGGCACCGCGAACATACTTGCCCATGAATTGCGGCTTCCGCTCAATCCCGTCCGCGCCGCTCGCGGATTCGCACATTGGACGCCGCGCCGCATCGCCCTGGGGCGCGCTCGCTGGACGGAATCGTCCGCTGCCGGCGAAACCGACACGAAGACGTGCTCCCGCTATTACATCAGCGTGGCGGGAGTGGGGTACGACGCGGAGGTGGTGTACCAGCTTTCCTCCTGGCTGAAAACAAACTTCGGCGTGGCGGGCTACGTCATGGAATCCTTACGCCAGTGGGTGAGCTATTCCTTTCCAAGGTTCTCGTGCCGCCTGGATGGCCATGAGCGCCATCCCACTTTCGCGGTCATTCATCGCACACGGCTCTACGCCGGCTGGCTTCACCTGGCGCCCACCGCGAACCTGTTTGCGCCGAACTTCGCCGTCTGCTCGTTTCCCAGCCGCAGCCGGGCGCACTATCTGCTCTATGCCGCGGCAGTCTTGGCGCGCCAGCATTTGCGCCTGAACGGCGTCTCACTCGATCAATGCGCGGACGTGGTCTGCACGCCCGTGGACACTTCCGCACCCATCCGCTTTGAGCTCGATGGCGAACTGGGGGGAGTGATCCCCGCTACGTTCGAAATTGTGCCGGACGCGCTGACATTGCTCGTGCCGGAAGGCGGAAGTCGGAATACGGTAGACGGTAGACAGTAGACGGCATACGGTAGACGGCATGCCGCGGATGGAGTTTCCCAAACGCGGCAAATACGGCAAGCTCCGGAGATTCTTCGCCCAGAAGGCGGGTTCAGAATGACGGGCAAAGGGCCTGGGGTAACGGCACGGAGGTGTTCTTCCGCAGTCCGTTTTCCCGTCTACCGTATGCCGTCTACCGCCTACCGTATTCCGACTTCCGGCTCCTCTATGGATAACCTCACCCACACCCTCACCGCGGTCGCCATCAGCCAAACGGGGCTGAACCGCAAGACCCGCTTTGCCACGCTGACGTTGATTCTGGCGTCCAACGCCCCGGACATCGACATCCTGCTTGGCTTTAAGAACGGTATCACCTACTTGAAGTACCATCGAGGGATTACCCATTCACTTATAGGCATCACTGCACTGGCTATTATCTTGTGGGGTTTTATGACTTGGCTGGGGAAGAGAGTCAAACCCAAGCCAGGACTTCCGTTCAGCGGCCGCTGGCTGCTGCTCGCCGCATTTTTGGGAACGGGCAGCCACCTGCTGCTCGATTACACCAACGGCTACGGCGTCCGCCCCTTTGTGCCCTTCAGCGGGCGCTGGTACGCGTGGGATATCATGCCCATCATCGATCCGCTTTTGCTCGCGGTATTGATCCTGGGCCTGGCGGTGCCCTGGCTGTTGCGCATGGTTTCGGAAGAGGTGGGGGCGCGAAGATCGAACTTGACGCCCGGCGCCGTCTTTTGCCTGGGCGCGATGCTGGCGCTCTGGGGAACTCGCGATTTCGCTCACCGCCGCGCACTGAAAATCATCGACAGCCGCACCTACTCGAGCGAAGAGCCGGAGCGTTTTGGCGCGTTCCCTACGGCGCTCGATCCCTTCGCCTGGATGGGCGTGGTGGAGACCGAGACCAGCTTCCACATTGTCAGCGTGAATGCACTGGATGCGAATGGACAACTGGAGGAACTGGAAACCTTCGAGAAGCCGCAACCGTCACCCGCACTCACCGCGGCGATGAAAACGCCGGCGGCGAAAGTCTTTCTGGATTTTGCGCGCTTCCCCTGGGCGCAGGTGGAAGAAAGCGAACTCGGCTATCGCGTGAGCTTGAGCGACCTGCGGTTCTATGGCTCCTCGGCCCAGTCGCGAGGTTTTACCCTGAGAGTGGAACTGGATAAAAACCTCCAGACGCGCTCCACGGCCTTCTACTTTGCGGCACCGAGGAACTGAAACGGGACACGGGACACGCTGAACGGGACACGGGACACGCTGAACGGGACACGGGACATGGGACACGCCGTACGGGATTAGGGGTTCGGGATTAGGGGTTCGGGATTCGGCAATGCGCAAGTGGAAGGTTGAAGATTGCGTTTGGGCACAGGAATCGGAAATGCGGAATTGGAAATGCTGAATTCGGAATCGCGTTTGGGGTAACAGTGTAGCTTTGCCACTTCCTAGCTCCG
Organism: Terriglobia bacterium; assembly: GCA_052139985.1. Lineage (GTDB taxonomy): Bacteria > Acidobacteriota > Terriglobia > UBA7540 > UBA7540 > Bog-366. The sequence continues at coordinate 7,465 of JBKQVI010000584.1, read as the reverse complement.
ATAGACGGCGGACTAAGAACCGCAGATCAACGCGTGTTTCGTGCCCCGTGTCCCTTATCCCGTGCCCCGTGCAGCGAGACATGCTTCCCGAATCCCAAACCCCGAATCCCTAATCCCGTGTGCCGTTTCCCGTGTCCCCTGTCTCGTGTCGCTTGCGCAGCGTCCGTTGCAATAGCGCCAAACCAATAATCACCACGACGGCTACCAGCGAGGCCCAGCCCAGGTTGTGGCGCAGGTAATCCTCCGCCCGAAGGCCATAGCGCGCGCCCAGCCAGGCTTCAGCGCCGAACCTCAGCCCGCGTCCCACCAACAGCGCCAAGCCGAAATTCAACGCATTGACGCGCAACACGCCCGCGGTGAGCACGAACACCTTGTACGGCGCCGGGGGAGGCAATATCGACGCCACCAGAATCGCCACAAAGTCGTTGCGCTTAAGCCAGCCCTGGGCATGGGTCACGGCATGGGGCGTCGTTTTGCGCCAAAAGAACTTTCCGCCGCCGCGAGCGATTCCGTAAAGCAGATAGGCGCCGCCAACCGAGCCCAGCGTGCTTGCCAAAGCGTAGAGCGGCCACCATGCCGGCCGCCGGCTGGCCATTACAATCAAAGCCAGGTCATTCACGACAGGAAATGGGATGAGCGAGGAGTCTAAGAACGACATCACGAACAGGCCCCAGCCGCCGTAGAGGACCAGTACCGCGCCGAGTTTTGCACCCAAGGACTTCAACATGAATCGGGATCGCAAGAAGTGCGACGGCGGTCATTCTATGCGGTCCTGCCGAATCGCGCAATGTGCGTACCCGTGACTCTCAAGCCAATCCGCTTGACGACGGCTCCCCGCAGACTTAGCATGAAAGATTGCCGTTTTCTCGAAATTCCTCACTGTAGGGTACAGGGCGAATGATCGACCGGATTACGGTTCGGGGCGCGCGCCAGCACAACCTGAAAAACATCAGCGTCGAGATTCCACGCAACACCTTGACGGTGGTTACAGGACTGAGCGGCTCGGGCAAATCGAGCCTGGCGTTTGACGTGATTTACGCCGAGGGCCAGCGGCGCTACGTGCAGACCCTCTCCGCCTATGCTCGCCAGTTTCTCGACCAACTCGAGCGGCCCGACGTGGACACCGTCGAGGGCCTCAGCCCGGCGATTTCCATCGAGCAGAAGACCACCAGCCGCAGCCCGCGGTCTACCGTGGGCACCATCACCGAAATCTACGATTACCTGCGATTGCTGTACTCCTCGATCGGCGTCGCGCACTGCCCCCGTTGCGGCCGCCAAATCTCACGCCAAACCACCGAGCAGATCGTGGCGTCGATCATGGCCCATCAGGAGGGCGAGAACGGCGCGAATGGTGAAGGCGAACGCGTGATGATTCTTGCCCCTGTCGTGCGCGGGCGCAAGGGTGAGTTCCGCAAGCTGTTCGAGCAACTGGCGACGGAAGGCTTTGTGCGCGTGCGCGTGGACAAGCAGCTACGCCAACTCGATGAGGAGATCAAGCTCGACCGGCGCAAGAACCACACCATTGAGGTCGTGGTCGATCGCCTGCTGCTGAAGGCGGGAATCGAAGGCCGCCTTGCATCTTCTATCGAGACCGCCATGAAGCTCGCCAAGGGCATTGTGGAAGTGGCGATCGTGAATGGCGAGGAGCGCCTTTACTCCCAGGAATGGGCGTGTGTGGATTGCGGCATGAGCCTTCCCGCCCTCGAGCCGCGCTCGTTTTCTTTCAACAGTGTTTACGGCGCTTGCTCGGCGTGCCGCGGTTTGGGCAGCCAATACACATTCGATCCTGCCAAAGTTATTGTGGACTGGTCGCGTCCGTTGCTGGAAGGCGGACTGGGTCCCGGCGCAGGTTCGGGCGCGTTGCAGCGTAGTCTGATGCGCGCCGCGGAAGAAATCGGCTTCGACCTAAAGACTCCGTTTGAGCGCCTGCCGCGCAAAATTCAGAACCTTCTCCTTTACGGAAAGAACGCCGAGGGCGCGCCGGCCTCGACGGTTTTTTCCGGCATCCTGCCGATGCTCGATCGCTGGTATGGCGAAGCGAGTTCGGAAAGTTACCGCGAGTGGTACAGCCAGTATATGTCGGCCGTGCCCTGCCCCAAGTGCCAGGGCAAGCGTCTGAAGCCGGAAAGCCTGGCCGTGACGGTGATGAATCTTTCCATCGCTGATCTCACCGCGCTGCCGGTGACCAAGACAAAGGAGTCGCTGGCCGAACTAAAGCTCACGCCCCGCGAAGAGTTGGTGGCGCGGCGCATTGTGAACGAAATCAGCGAGCGCCTGGAATTCCTCAACGCCGTGGGGCTGGGCTACTTGAGCCTCGACCGCTCGGCGTCCTCCCTTTCCAGCGGCGAAAGCCAACGCATACGCCTGGCCACGCAGATCGGCTCAAAGCTGCGCGGCGTCCTCTACGTGCTCGACGAACCTAGCATTGGGTTGCACCCGCGCGACAATCAGCGCCTGCTCGAAACGCTCGAACAGTTGCGCGACATGTCGAACACCGTCCTGGTGGTCGAACATGATGAGGAGACCATTCGCCGCGCCGACTATGTGATCGATCTCGGGCCCGGCGCGGGCAAACAGGGCGGCCATGTGGTGGCGGTGGGGCCGCCGGAGAAGATCGCAGCCTCCGCCGATTCCTTGACCGGAAAGTACCTCTCGGGCGAGATGAGCATTCCCGTGCCGGCCAAACGGCGCGTCGCCAATGGAAAGTTCATCACCGTGCTGGGGGCGCGGGCCAACAACCTGAAGAACATCGACGTGCCGTTTCCGTTCGGGTTGCTGACCGTGGTGACCGGCGTGTCGGGCTCGGGAAAGTCGACGCTGGTGAACGATATCCTGCACCGGGCGATTTCGAAGAAACTCTACCGAGCCATCGAAGACCCGGGCGCCCACCGCGCCATCACAGGCATGGAGCATCTCGACAAGATCGTCGTAATCGATCAAGCGCCCATTGGACGCACGCCGCGCTCCAATCCCGCCACGTACACCGGGGTCTTCACGCCCATTCGCGAGCTGTTCGCCATGCTGCCGGAATCACGCGCGCGCGGTTATCGGGCCGGCCGCTTCAGCTTCAACGTGAAGGGTGGGCGATGCGAAGCGTGCCAGGGCGAGGGTCTGCGGCGCATCGAAATGAATTTCCTCCCAGACGTTTTTGTGACTTGCGAGGTGTGTCGCGGACGGCGCTATAACTCTGAGACGCTGGCGGTGAAATATAAGGGCGCTTCCATTGCGGACCTGCTGGAAATGACGGCGAAAGACGCGTTGCCCCTGCTGGAGAACATTCCGCAAATTCGCCTGAAGCTGCAAACGGTGGTGGACGTGGGACTCGGATACGTTCACCTGGGCCAGCCCGCCACCACGCTCTCCGGCGGCGAAGCGCAACGCATCAAGTTGGGCCGCGAGCTCAGCCGCCGCCAGACCGGCCGCACCCTCTACATTCTGGACGAGCCCACCACCGGGCTGCACTTCGACGACGTCAAGCAGCTTTTGCTGGTACTCAATCGCCTCACCGACCTCGGCAACACGGTCATCATCATCGAACACAACCTCGACGTGATAAAGCAAGCCGATTGGGTCATCGATCTGGGTCCGGAGGGCGGCGAGGCTGGTGGACGCATCGTGGCGCAAGGCACACCGGAAGAAGTGGCGCGCACGAAGAAGTCGTACACCGGCCAAGCGCTGGCGCCGCTGCTGAATGGGGCGGCAAGTACAGTGACGAGTGACAAGTGAAGAGTGATCGGTATATTTCCTTCAAACTTCACCACTACCGCCAGCGGTGCAACGTCGCGCTCTTCGCATGGGAGCGGGGAGACGACATGGGCTTCCCTGAGGATCCACGCGACAAGGAATCTGAGCCACCAGCAAATTGACTCTTACGGAGTCGCTGGCATATGTTTCCATTTTGGATACGTTTTGGAAGCATGAGGCATGAGTATGGCAACACTGACCATCAAGAATGTTCCCGAAAAACTCTACAAGCGGCTCAAGGAGAGCGCTGCGCAACACCGGCGCAGCATCAACAGCGAGGCCATTTTCTGCTTGGAAACAGTTCTCGGGGCGCATCGCGTGGAGCCCAAGCAATTTCTGGCAAAGGTAGATGCGCTGCGGAAACGAATGCCCTACGTGAATCTCACGGAGGAGTTCTTGCGTGAAGCCAAGAATGAAGGACGCTCTTGATCGTTGCTGACACGGACGTCAGCATTCAAACCCACTACAACCTACCGACAAGCACCAAATGAGGGTCTGCCTTTGCGCCCTTTGCGAGCTTTGCGCCTTTGCGTGAAACTCCTATTTGCGGTCTTACGGCCTTTGGGTAAGAATGTATGCCGTGACTGAGAACGAGATCGCCAAACACGTTGTCGATGCGGCCTACAAAATCCACACGACACTGGGGCCAGGATTGTTCGAATCGGTCTACGAGGCCGTCATGGCGCAGGAGTTGGCAAGTCGTGGCATCCCCCTCACCAGACAACAAGCGCTTCCCGTGGTGTGGGAAAACGTCCACTTAGAAGCCGGATTTCGGGCGGACTTGATCGTCGAAAATAAAGTCATTGTCGAAATCAAGTCCGTTGACGCCATTGCCCCCGTGCACAGGAAGCAATTGCTGACGTATCTGCGGCTGGCCAACATGCGGCTGGGGATTCTCATTAATTTCGATGTCGAACTGATTAAGGATGGCATAAGGCGCGTCGTAAATGACCTCGCGGAATAGACAACAACTCACGCAAAGGCGCAAAGACGCAAAGGCGCAAAGGATCTGGAGCGCATAGGCAAATATGCTGGGCGACACAGAAAATCTCTCATCAGACGCAGTCGGCGCGCCGCCACAGATACTTGCGCCACAACCCACGCCTCCTCTCGCCCCGCGCGAAATCTGGAAGCTCCGCGATCTGTTGTTATTCTTGGCCTTTATTCCCTTCTCGCTGCTCGTGTCGGCGCTTGGGGTGTTGCTTGGCTACGTTGTGCTGCGGCCTTTCACCAGTTGGCACGTCAGGGTGGATCTGGTGCAGGCTGACACCATTTTCCTATTGATTCAGCAGTGTATTTTCTACGTGTTCATTTTAGGATTCCTTTTTCTATTGGCCAGGCTCCAGCATCGGCAGCCGCTCTGGCGATCTTTGGGATGGAAGAAGCCCACGGCCCGGCAGGTCGCGGTCTACTTGGCGGGCGGTACCGCGCTCGCCCTGGTCACCAGTTTGGCGCTCCTGTTGGTTCCCGATAGCCAGGATTTCCCCCTGGAGAAATTGTTCAATTCCCGCACCGCCTCTTTCGCCATCGGAGCATTTGCCATCAGCATGGCTCCGGTGGTCGAGGAACTGGTTTTCCGCGGCTTGCTATTTGCCATTTTCGAGCGGGCGGTGGGCTTGCGCTTTGCCGTGGTCGCCACGGCCGTCCTCTTTGCCGGCCTGCACATTCCGGAATATTGGCACGCGTGGAATCACATGTTCATGATCCTGGTGGTCGGCATGGTGTTTTCCCTGGCCCGAGGCGCCACCGGCAGCCTTACCCCGAGCATCATTCTTCACATCGGGTATAACTCTCTCATTATGGCTTCTCTCTTCTTCTCGACCCAACATTTCCGGAGTTTCCACACGTTTTTCATTGGACGGTGCGGGTGAAAACCCCTCGGCCCCGACGTGGCCGGAGTGTGCGACCCCTTCAGGGTCGAAAGAACGGGTGGCGAGGCGATCCGTGGGGGGCGGGCACCAAAAAACTGCCCATTCCCACGGGTATTTGATGTTTAACCCGGCGGGGTTACCCGCACCGGGTTTGGGTTTGTCGGAGCCCTCGCACCCGTCGCCCAGCGCTGGGCCATCCTGGTCGTGTTCTGGTACCTGTGCTACTTCCTCTACAAGCACAAGATACAAGATATTTGTTAAGGTTTAGCACAGATGTGGGTAAGGTCGCAGCTAGCCGGCTCGGTCCAGCGAATTCGCATTAGCCAGGGCACCGGCGATCACATGGCCAAGATGGCCATGCCACGAGAGGTAGCGTGAGCGTCCCGCTCCCGCCCCGAAGGCGCGGGCAGGATGCCCACGCCCCAGCGGGCGAGACGCCCGCGTTACAAGTGGTCCGCAGGAAAAGCCCAGCCCTCAACTTCTATGTCGCACACCCTTGATCGGCCGCATCCGCTCCCTCTACCCTCCGAGATTCTTATCAAAGAACCGCGCCATGATGTCGAGGGCTTCCTTCGTTTCCGGCAGGTGGTAGTCGTACCAGAAGGCGTGGGGCAGCGCATCGAACACCACGAGTTCGGCGTGCACGCCGGCGCGCAGGAGTGCGCGGTGCAGGTCCGAGGTGCCGCTGAGCAGCAGGTCGCGGGTGCTGGTAACCAACAGGGTCAGCGGGAACCCTTTCAGATCGGCGAAGATGGGCGAAAGCACGGGGTCCTTGGGATCGGTCGAACCGATGTATTCGGAATTGTGCGGTGTAGCCGTGGGAGGTTGAAGCCGTCCGCCGAAGCCCCGAACGGTGTAAAGGGCCTGCGAGTCCCCTGCCCGGCCCATGTCGCCGGTTCCTGAGAAAATGCCCAAGACGCCGGGAAGCGGCAGGCCATCGCGCCGCAGCCTGACGGCCACTTCCGCCGTAAGGATGGCGCCGGCGGAGGTGCCGAACAAGCCGATTTTCTCCGCCTTATGCGTCTTCAACAGTTCCTTGTAAACCGCCTCGGTATCGTCCACGGCGGCGGGAAACGGGTATTCCGGCGCCAGCCGGTAGTAAACGGATACCACCGTTGTGGCGGTAAGGTTGGCGATGGGAATTCCCTCCACGAGCGATCCCGAGTCGCTGTTGAAGCCGCCTCCGTGCACGTTGATGAGCACTCGGTCGCGCTTGTCTGCCGGGATGCTGAGCGGCGTGACGATGTCGCAGCGGACACCGCCCACCGTTTGCTCCTTGACGTCCACGGGATAAAGCTGGCGTGCTTCCTGGGCCCGGCCGATGCGGAAACGGTCCGTGGACGAGCGCCGTTGAGCGAGCGTCTGCTCCGGGCCGGACGGCGCCGGCGAAGAGATGAATTTCTGGGCTTCCGGGCTGATCGTTCTCGGCACCGGGACCACGCGGGTGACGTGCGCCGTGCCGTCCGGATCGACGGTGCACGTGTCGGTCTGGGGGACGGCGGTGGGCGGGGTTTGTTGATCCTGCGGCCACGAGCGCACCGCCGTAAACAACACGAGAGCGACGGGAATCGCGATCAGCGTCCGCACATGCCAAAGTCGGCGAGTCGTCATGAACTCCTCCTGAACCTGATCTTAAGAACTGAATGAAGCATGGAAGCATACCACCGATCGAAATGCAAATCCCTATCGCGTTCGGTAGTGGTGTCATTTGCTGTGGCACGGCCATCTGAAGGTGTGAAGAAATCGTCGCACACCGTTTCACCACGGAGGCACTGAGGCACAGAGGTTAGAAAAGAAAGGGCATTTTTCTCTGTGTCTCAGTGCCTCAGTGGTGGAGATGGCAATTTTTC
>JBKQVI010000583.1:0-7519 GCA_052139985.1 Terriglobia bacterium | reverse complement strand
ATAATCTATCAATACTATCATGTTGTAAAGGATAAATGCGACTTACAACGTACTATGCATGTCTACATACTTAGGGCCAAAATCGCACTTAACCCCACAAGGCAACACAAGTTATCTCAAAAACTTGGAGGTGAACATCGGCTTCAGGGTCGGAGGGGAGGTCATCGCGCTTTCCGTGGGCGTTGCCCCCGGCTATTCTATTTTGCCCATTCAGGGCAGTAAGAACCTACGGGTGTTTAGCAGTGGAGCAGATCACCTCGCCGAAAAAACTGGCTCGCGCTTCGATGAATCGTAGGGATTGAACGCCCGCTGGACCTTTGCTTGCGGGAGATTAAACTACATGAGGCGGGCACCTCGGTGTGGATTCAGCAAGTTCTTGGACAAGCTATGATTGCGCCCAACGGGAGGTTCAAACCAAAGTGAAAAGACGTGGATTCCTAAAGACTGCTCTCGCTTCCGCGGCTGGCCTCTCTGCAACTCCAGCGCTCTTGGGGATTCCGGCCGAGGCTGATCTCGTGAAATGTGGCGATCTTGAGGCCAGGTTCGATGCGGATGGCAATCCTGTCCGAATTCAGTCCGGTTCGGGCGGCTCGCAACGGGTGTGGCTGGAAGGAAACCCCACATTGACAGTGAGCAATGAAACTACCGGCGTCAGCGACATACCCATAGGGGGCAAACTGAAAAGTCTTGACTTGGCGGTTTCGTCCAAATGGTCCTCCAACCGCTTCGGACTGGTCTGGGATCTCAGCTTCGAGGGCTCAGGAAAGCGCACGGGACACGAAGTCACTCTCGACTTTCCCGTCCTTTCTCCCGAACTGAGGATTTTCACGCCTTCCAACGATCCCGAGGTTCAGGTGAGCGCGCGGCCGACCTACCGCCCCGTGCCTTACGGGTCCAATGCTTGGGACACAGGAAGCGCGTACGTCCTGCCGCTCATCACGCTTCAGGATCCCAAGACCGATCAGGCCCTCACCCTGGCTCTGCCCCCCAACGTCAACATCCCGCATCTCCAGTTTGAGTGGATCGGTGGACGTGTTCTGCGCTTGACGCTTGCCCATCGCGGCATGGGCGAAGGAAAGGCGTCACGCTTGCGGCTGTTGTTTTACTCCCATGCCGCCGACTATCGGGGCGCGCTTAAGGCGTACAGCGACGAGTTCCCCGAATACTTCGAGCCTCCCCTGCCGCGCGGCCACGCCGAGGGAACATTCTGGTATCACCACATACAAGAGCACCCCGCATACGCGGAAATGGCGCGCCAGCACGTTCGCTACGTGTGGGCAAGCTTCTGGTTCAAGTACTTGGGGGACTACATGCCGGACGGCCCGGAGTGGGCGCCCTACACCTACGCCCGCTGGTGGAAATTGGGCCAGATGATGAGCGACGAGAAGATCAACGCCTTCATCGCCGAAATGAAGCAGCACGGAATCGGAATCTTCGCCTACTTCAATGTGACGGAATACGGCGGCGCGGGAGGAGTGGACGGGAGCGCCGCCGCGGCTCACTTGCTGAAAACGAAGTTCGCCGATTCACTCGTGAAAGACGTGCAGGGACGTGAGATCCCCACATGGGAAGACGCCCGCGCCATCAACCCACGGCAAGACGGTCCGATCTGGCCCGAATTGAAACGTCAGTGCGAGCGGCATTTCGCCCGGCTGCCGGAGTTCGAAGGCTTCATCTTCGACCGCCTGGATTGGGCCAGCCAATACGATTACGGTCACGACGACGGCTTCACCACCATCGGCGACCGCCCGGTTGAAAACCTCGCGCAGCCGGTGGCCGCGGCCGTGCAATCGATCTGCCGGATGGCGCACGCACAACACAAACGGGTGTTTGTAAACCAGTTCTATCGGGTGGAAGTCCTCCGCGACGTCGATGGTTATTGCCATGAAAACGACTACGTCCCGGCGCTCTCCTACCTTGCCCCATTCCGGCCCGCGTCCGCCTGGGAAATGCGCAAGGATTACCAGGGCGATTTGCTGGAGTTCGAAAAGCAGATGAAATTGCGGCTGCAATGCGCGGTTTTCCCGCAGATGATCGCGCACGAGTTTCCCATTTCGCAGCAGAAGCCCAATCCCCATGCCGCCGACCTGCTGGAGTTGTATGCACCGCTGTTTGAGCCGCTCATCGGCAAGCGGCAAGTCCTGCTGCCCCATTGCGTGGCGGCCACCGGCGCGAACGATGTGAATCTCTTCCTCAATGGCGCCGGAGCCTACGTGGCGCCACTGACCTCGCGTACGCGGCATCGCTCGCGCGGCGCGGAGCAAGTGGAAGAAGTTACCATCACGCTGAAAACTCCCGACGCGGGAGAGATTCGGTCAGCGGAAGTCTTCTCGGCGGATGGCCCGGCATATCCTGCCAAAGTCTCCGCTTCGCGCGGCATGGCCACCGTCACCGTGCCGAAACATTGCACGGCGTCCGTGGTGGTCGCGAGCAAGTAAGTAGCCGTCGGTAATGCGCGATCGCTGCCGTCCAAATTGACGAACCAAATTCGAGTGAACTCGGCTCCGCCGCCTGCGCATTCCCTACCCTCAGCGCGGAAGTGGTTTTAGAACTCGAATCGTTGCACTGTCATCCTGAGCCCCGCTCTTCCGGGCGAAGGACCCTTTTCATTGTACTTAGGCAACGAGGTGCCCTTGCACCCCCGGAAATGCCCCCGGCCCGAAACAATTCGGTGGCAAGGCCGTTATGCAGCCAAGTGGTGGGTATTGGACGAGAAGGCAACTTCATTCCCAATCCCGGTGACGGCAGAACCTACCGATCGGCAGTAACTTGCGATGACAAGAGTGAATAGATTCTGCCGCCACCACCTGGATGTGCTTTCCGACTGCGCGGCAGGAGTTGAGCGATTGCGCTCTAACGTACGACCTTGCCCGCCCAATTCTCCCGAGGGAATTCGATCCGGACGGGAATTGGACCTTGTCTCCGGAAAAGCGCCAGGCAATCTTCAAGCCGACAGGGCCACGTCAAAGTCGCGTCGATATGGAGTGCGGGAGCGAGCGGGAGCGCCGAAAGCGGCAGCAAGCTGCCGCACTCCAAATTCGCCCGGATCGCCATTATCCCGTTATCTTACAGTTGTGGGACTTTGACGTACCCCTGTTCAAGCCGATCGTCAAGTGGATTGACCCCTGCTTCGCTGATATGATCTGCGGCTGACTGGAGCATTCGACCTAATTTTTGTGTGTCGGATTGACTGACCTTCGAACACGGCCATTACTGCTATGAGCTTCGGGACCACCTCAATCTGTGTAATCGTCCCAACCTACAATGAGGAGCACACGATTGGCGATTTATTGCACAACCTCCAAGAAGTCGGAGCCGATGAGGTTATTGTTGCCGACGGTGATTCCAATGACCGCACCGTGGCGATCGCGTCGAACCGCGCACGCGTCATCCGTTGCAAAACGTGCCGCTCCGTGCAAATGAATTTGGGCGCCCAAGCATCATGCGGAGATGTCCTACTCTTTCTCCATGCGGACGTTCGGCTGGGTCCGGGCGCCCTGGTTGCGCTGAGGGACAGCTTGCGCGACCCGGATGTGGTGGGTGGAAATTTTGATATCCGCTATGGGGGCTGCGACCTGGCGGCATGGGTTTTTACTTCCGTGAATCGATGGCGGAGGCGGCTGGGGGTCTTTTATGGAGATTCTGGGATCTTCTGCCGCCGACGGGTTTTTGAAGCGCTGGGGGGTTACGCACCCTGGCCCATCCTGGAGGATTACGACTTCGCGCGGAGGCTGCGAAGGGCGGGAAAGTTGGCATTGCTCGCCGAACCTATCTGGGTTTCGGACCGGCGCTGGCGAAACTCCGGTATATTTCGAACCCTGTGGAGTTGGTTCTGGGTGCAGGGCCTGTACTTAGCGGGTGTAAAGCCGGAACGATTACTTCGCCTTTATCAACCTGTGCGCCATCCCAACGACACTTCCAAGGAGAACTGCTGCTGATGGCTCCTTTGACGAACATTACGTCAACCCTTCGCGCCGGTGACTCTCGAGTGGGGGATTTCAAGACAGCAGTTGCGGCGCATGGATACCGAGCCCTCCTTCGCACTGAGACTCGGACTTTACAGATCAATGTAGGCAAGCTCTGCAATCAAGCTTGTCATCACTGCCATGTGGACGCCGGTCCGAAGCGCATCGAAATCATGAATCGCGCGACGGCCGAACGAACCATGGAGTTGCTCAGCCGAAGCCCGACGGTGGAAGTGGTGGACATCACGGGTGGAGCGCCTGAGCTGAATGCCAACTTTCGCTGGTTCGTCGCTGAGGCGCGCAAGCTGGGACGTCACGTGATCGATCGGTGCAACCTGACGGTGCTGTTTCAGCCCTCTTTGGAGGACTTGCCGGGATTTCTTGCAGAGCACCAAGTCGAGATCGTCGCCAGCCTGCCGTGCTACACCGCCGAGAACGTTGAAAGGCAACGCGGGGGCGGGGTATTCGAAAAGAGCATTCGGGCGCTCCACCTCCTAAACGGCTTGGGGTATGGGCTGCCTCGCTCGTCTCGCGCTTTGAACCTCGTCTACAATCCCCTCGGCGCATTTCTCCCTCCGCCCCAGGAGCGATTGGAAGCAGAGTACAGGATAGAGCTCCGCCAGCGCTTTGGAATTGAGTTTCACCGGTTGTTTACGCTCACCAATCAACCAATCATGCGCTTTGCAAATTGGCTGCGTTTGCATGGGCAATTTGCCGATTACATGGGTTTGCTCGTCAATCATTTCAATCCTCAAACCGTGCCGAATCTTATGTGCCGGTCGCTGGTGAGCGTGGGATGGGATGGGAAGCTGTATGATTGCGACTTCAACCAGATGCTTGACCTCCCGATGCCCAATAAAGGCGGGGCGGAGAGTCCCACTGTTTGGAGTCTCGCGAGCTTCGCCGGCCTCGCCGGGCGGGGTATCTCGACCGGCAGTCATTGCTTCGGCTGCACGGCTGGCGCCGGTTCAAGCTGCGGAGGAACCCTCGCCTAAGTCCGGTCAAAGAGACGGTAGACGAGCTAGGTAGCGAGGACCTGCTCTTGAGGTCCGCGGCTTTTCGTTGTCATGGGCGGAAGAACCGCGGACCTACAAAACAGGTCCGCGCTACACTCGTTGTACGCCGAGGAAGCAGGCGCACGGTGATGAAAAGATATCGGTCGGAGAGAAAAGGACGCCGCAACTTTGATCCGTCGGCTGACGGACGCTACACTACAATAGTTTGTGACATCATGGCGAGAAAAGACGCGGACCGCAAAGGCGGCGCTACGAACTCCCCCTTGACACCCTTTTTCCTCCCCGTCACGGTTCTCCCATTGATGCAGTTTGACATAGCAGATGCTCTTATGGGCATTCCTATAGTGGTCGCGTGCCGTTTTCGTGCATGGCACGGATTCGCGACAAATACTTTTGATATCCAAGGTCTGTGAAACAGAAGATGCCCGGGTAGTTCCCCGCAAGCTCGACTGTGCCCTCTGCCCTAAGTTCCGCCGCCACCTTATCTGCATGGTCGGCAGGAAAGCCTTTTTCTTCCGCGAAAGCGCAGATATTCATCGCCTCCCGCGGACTGCCCTTCTCATACAGGTCGGCAAGAATTAGCAAAATCTCATCTTTAAGTGCTCCCTCTCCCAATAAGACATACGTCCTTCTGCCCCTCTTCTGGGTCCGCAGGATCAAGCTGTTCGTCATCGAGTTGAAGGCACTCTGAAAGCTCTCCGCGTCACCGCTGCACCGCTGCTGCAGATACCGTTTAGGAATGCCCCCCGGCCCTGCTATTCGAACCCTGTTGAAGAGAGCTTGCACCACCTTCCTGTCTAACGTGTTATTGTAGCTGTCAATTCTGCCTGTGCGGTCTCCATCAGGATTGAAAGGTATCGGCATTAGCGGCGCCGATGCAACGAGATCGACGAGAGGGTCCAAACTCGTAAACTTGGGAGATGTAAATATCTCGATTATTTTTGCGGATAGGTTCGCCGAGGCGTGATCGTTAGCAGTGTTTGCTTTGAGCGTGAGCAGTCGGAAGAGTCCGGTCACGGTAATGGAGCGCATAACGAAAGCATACCGTGATCCCTTTATCCGATCTTCGTAATCACCAGTGCCCTGCCTTCCCACAACGAGCAGAATTGACGAATCCTCTTGGCGCAGTCTCCTCGAAGATTGGATTCGGTACCGGTATTCGGCAAGTCTGTTAAGGTCAATCGTGAAATTATCGCTACACTTGGTTTCGACGACCAAGAAATGGCCCGAACCGGACTCCCAAAGCCCATCGTAGGGTTCCCCACCACCTCCACGGTATGTGCCGCGATGGACGGTAAAACCAAATCGTCGACCAGCTTCATTCACAATGTCTTGCAATGCAAACCCGCTGTCGTCAAACTTGCCATCGGTCGCTTCTTGCCCCCAACGGGACAAGACTTCCACTGGGACATGGGAAATGATCTCACGCAACTGGGCTGAGGCATCATTGCCATCCCCCAGCTTCCCCGTTCCGGCAAAGGCGATGATTTGCCACAGATGTTTGCCCAGAAGCTCTTCTGGAGAGATTTTAAAAATATCGAGCAATGACATCCGGCATGCACCTCGAACTAGTGTTGAAGGGGAGCCACGGGTATTATACGGCGGAGTCAGGTCACGTCAACAAGCCGCTTGCCCGACGCCCTAAACTCCTCCATTTCTCCCTCACCCGTGCTCGGACTGGATCAGTCGGCGCGGTCGTCCGACAGGTCGCGAAGGAGCAAAGCGCCAGACGAGGCCCTCGTCCAGCATAAGCCTGCCGAACAATCGAATGTTGGCAATTTTTGTGCCAGAGTGGGATTCATCGATGGCAATCTCCGCAAGCTTTTCAAGTTCTATCGTCGGATTAAAGCTACCTGAGCCCAGCCTGTGGAACGTGACTTTATCGAGACTCACTTCGTGGATTTTTAGGTCGGGGTACGGGTCCGGGTCCGAGGGGCAGAGACGAACAATAACGTTCTGCTGTCGCAAGTTTTCGAGACGCGTGCGAACGCATCCGACACGATGGTTGCGTAACTGGGTTGCCGCCATGGGGGTACTGCAACCGGGGCAGGCGTAGAAAGACGGACCGCCAGGACCGGGGTGAGGGGTCTGTCGGCGACCATTGCGCCGGGCAGCCTCTGGCATTATGACTTGATCGGGTAGTGCAGCAGCGATGATGGCGGCATTTGTCTCTTTGCGGCAATTTGGGCACACGTACGTAAAGTATGGTTTCTCCATGACATAAAATTGAACCACAGCGGATGGTTATTTGTCAAGCGAAAAACGCCGTAGCAGGGTAGCGCAAAGGTGCGCGTATTCTGCGCTCCTTTGCGGCCATTCCCCAATTGCGTGTTGGCTCATGTGGGCGCGCCTTGGAGGTGATTGCTTTTCCGTTGGAAGAGCCGCGGAGGAGCGCTGAAGGGCGCGTACCTCCTCGCTACCTGCTTGTGGCTAAAGCAGAGCGCTAAAGCCAGCTTGCTGAAAGTGGCGGTCGCCGGTGAGCGCGTCCAGGAGGTTGCGCTCTTGCATGATGATGAAGCTGATGCAGTCGATTACTCC
>JBKQVI010000582.1:0-29283 GCA_052139985.1 Terriglobia bacterium | reverse complement strand
TGGTTTGTAAAGAAGCACTTAGAACGGATTGACGCCATCGCGTGCGAGCGCAACAGCCTGGGCGTGCCCATGATCATGCTGCCGCCCAACCCCTCGAAGCAGGACGTGCAGACCGCGCAGAATTGGGTGACGCAGTTGTCGGCGCACGAAAAGACCGGCCTCTCCCTGCCCAACGGCGCGGAGTTCAAGCTGGTGGGCATCGAGGGACGCATCCGCGAAATTCTGCCCTCGATTCAGTACCACAAGCAGCAAATCGCCACCTCGTGCCTCGCCATGTTCATGGAACTCGGCCAAACGCAGAGCGGCTCGCGCGCGCTGGGAGAATCGCAAACCGATTTCTTCCTGCTGGCCACGCAGAATACCGCGGACTACATCGCGCACCAGATCCGCAACTCCACCATCCGGCGGCTGGTGCAGTGGAACTTCGGGCCCGACGCGCCCGTGCCCTACCTGGTTCCCGCCAACGTGCAGGCGCGGTCGATCGACAGCATGGCTGCCATCATTAGTCAGCTCGCCCAAGCGGGCGCGTGGATCTCCGACCGCTCGAGCGTCAACCAGGCGCGCCACGAATTGGGCTTCGGCGACTTCGCGGATGAAGACGTGGTGGCCATTCGGGGTGAAACCATTGGCACGCCCGGCGGCCAGATCGGCGGCAAGGGCGCAGAGCCGATAGAAATCGGGAAATCGGGAGAACGATGAGTCAGGAAGTGCCTTGGACTGCGGCGGCTCGACGCCGCCTTTGTTACCAATTGCGGGGGGCTGCGGTAATCGGCCCGCCCGGCCTACATAAATAAATGAGGTACATGGTAGAGGCGGCGTCCGGCCGCCGCAGACGAGGCGAGACAACCGATAAAGGAGCTTCTATGAGGACGCTACGAAATTCGTTGGTCGTATCGCTGGGCTTGGCGATGGTATTCGTGCTGCTGGCGGTCGTCGGCTTCCGCCCGCCGCAGGTGAGCGCGGATGCGTATAGCTCGCACCGTTTTCCGGCGTTCGGTTATATTCTGGATAATCCCCTTCTGACGATTGCCGGGGCGAGCATATCCACCAATCCCACGTCCACGGCCGGCGCGGCCACCGCGCACGTCACATGGGTCTTCGGAACGGTGTCGGGAACCTACACGGGTTGCACCGTGCAGGCCAAAACCAGCTTCGACGGCGTCAACTTTTTGAACCTGGGCGGCGCCGCCGCGGTGACTGTTACCGGCAATACCGTGAACGCCTGGGACATTTATCAGCAGGCGCCCGTATCCACCGGCGTCACCACCACCACGGTCAGCGGCGCCGCCGCGTCGGGATTCGGCCAGTTGACCGAATACGCCTTCGCCTGCTCCGCCTATGGAACCAGCGCGCCGGTGGCGATTACGGCGGTGTACAAGTGAAGTCAGATCGGGCCATCGGGTCATCTGACCATCGGGTCATTGAAAGAGCAACCAACCGGTGATCAGGTTCGACGGTCCGAAAAATGTCCCGATGACCCGATGGCTCGATGACCCGATCTCTATGAGGATCACTACTATGCCGAACGACGAAAAGAAGTTCCAGTTCATCTCCCAACTCAGCGCCATGCCGGCGGAAGGATTGGCGCGGATTCCCATTCTGGTCACCGGCAGTTGGGTAAAAAACGGCCGGGAAGTTTCTTTCACGCGGGACGAGCTGCGGGTGGCGGTCGAAAACTTTCAAAAGCTCGCCAACCACGACCTGAACGTGGACTACGACCACGCCTGCGAGGACTTGGAGCGCGCCGCCGGCGAACCCACACCCAGCGCGGGACGCATCTTGGCGCTGGACGAGCCGGAGGAGTTTCGGGACACGGGACACGGGACACGGGGCACGGGACACGCGAACGACTATCCCGCATCCGGAAGCCAAGATGTCGAACCCGGGGCCCTGGACGCCGAGACCCGTGTCCCATGTCACGTGCCCCGCTACATTCTCTATGGCCGTTACGAACCCACCGACCGCGCGCGCAAACTGATCAAGAACCGTGAGTACCGCTACGTCTCGGCGGCGTTTGCCAAGGACTATCCCGACCGCAAAACGGGCGAGTCGCAAGGCCTGACGCTCACTAGCGTGGCGCTGACCAATCAACCGTTTTTGGATGAGTTGCCGGAAATATGGTTGTCAATCAGGAATACGGTAGACGGTAGACGGGATACAGGGCCTGTATGCCGTATGCCGTCTACAGTCTACGAACAACCCCGCCTTTCGGCGGAACAAGGAGGAAGAATGGCAAAGTTGAATCTCAAGTGCTCCGCCGAAGGCACGCACGAAGCCTACGACGGAGAGAACAAAGTCGGTGAGATCGAACACGACCACCTGTGCAAGTATGCGGCCGCGCATCTGGGCATGGCGGCGGGTTCGGGCAAGGAGGAGATGAGCGCGCAGCTCGCCGCGAACTTCGCCCGCGAGATCGGCGCGGAAGGCAGGTCCCGCGAAGAAATCCGTGGCTTGGTGACGTTGGCGCTCCATCCCCTGAAGGCTGAAGTCACGCTGCTGTCGGAAGCCATCGGGGCCGACGGCAGACTCGATAACAGCCGGCTGGATGCGCTGGACGATTCCGGCAAGATCAGCCGCTCCGCGTGGCGCCGCGCCAAGGACGCCGAACAGCGCGTGCAAACGGCCTTCAGCCGCGGACAAATCACTCCCGCGACGATGGCCACCGGCGCACCGCTGCGCCTGGCGCTTTCCGATGGTCCGGCATTTAAAGCGCTCGTGGAAGACCGTCCCGCTTTGGTCCATACCAACTCCGTCGTCGGGATCGGCGGCTCCGGCGCGGAAACCGGCGAATCGCCCCGCCAGCTCTTCTCGCGCCTGGTGGAAGACAAAAAACAGCAGCTCATGCAAAGAGACAATCGGCTGGGCGAGCTTGAAGCCCATCGCAAGGCCAGCGCGCTGGTGGCAAAGGAAGATCCCGGCCTGCTGCGGAATTATCGCGGGGATTCGAAGTCTGCGTAACGGATGGTAGCGCAGGGCCCGCACTCCGGCCCTGCGGTTCTTCCACCGAACATCGAAAAGCCGCAAGGCCGGAAAGCGGGCCCTGCGCTACAAGGAGAAAACACATGCTGGGAAATCAAGGATTGACGGCCGCCAAGTTCGACACGAATATCCGCGCGCTCCGCGGCACCGTGATGAGCTTGCCGGTCAGTAACCCGACGACAGAATCGGATTTCTACGTTGGGCTGCCGTCCGGATTCAACACGGTGCCCACGGGCGTGCTGTCCATGGACGTGGTGGAACCGGGCTACCCGCTGACGTCGGAATTGTGGCTCGACCCCAATACCGGCAACCCCATCAACGGCTCCGTGCCGCCCTCGCCCTTCGTGTCGCAGGGCCGCGCCTGGGGCCTGATCGTTAGCGCCGCGGAGGCGGAAGCGATCGCCGCGGACACAACGATTCAAGCGGAAGACGACGTGGTAATCGCCGACGCCTACGGCCGCGTCACTTCCATCCGCAACGTCACCACCGGCAACACCGCGTACGTGGTCGGCAAGGCGAAATACCCGCCTACCGCGGTGAACCAGAGGATCCGCATTCAGGTGAGTCTGCGGCAGACGAAGGTGTAAGAACGCGGGACACGGGATTCGGGACACGGGACTCGGGAGAAACCGAGCCCTGCAACCCGAGGCCCGATGTCCGGCAGTTCGGCGTCCGGCGTGGAATCTTCGGACCACCACGCTGCGCGCATTTCGGAATTCGAGATTAGAGCCGGGTCTCTCCCGTGTCCCGTATCCCGAGTCCCGAACCCCGAGGTTTCCATGGAAGTTTCCTTAGCCCATCTTGACCAGTTTTTGACCAACTATTCCATCGTCTATCGCAACCAGGATTTCGTGGGGGGACGGCTGTTCCCCGACTTTCCGGTTTCGAAGCAAAACGACCGCTATCCGATTTTCGGCTTCGAGCGTTTCAAGTCCTACAACACCGAGCGCGCGCCGGGCAGCGAGGCCAACGAAATGCCCGGCTGGCGCATGTCGAACGATGAGTACTACTGCGACGGCAAAGCGCAGAAGCAGCTTATCCCCGACGAACTGCGCGCCAAATGGGATTTCTCCACCGGCCCGGAGGTCTTTACTACCGAAACCCTCGCCGACATCATCGATAAGCAGCGGGAAATCCAGATCTACAACCTGATCATGAACTCCACCACCGTGCCCAGCACCACGCTGGCGGGCACGGCGCAGTGGAGCGATTTCCAGAATTCGGATCCCGTGGCCGCCATCACTGCGCAGCGTTCCACCATCCTGCTGAGCTGCACCAAAGAGCCCAACACGCTGCTGATGGGCTACCAAGTGTGGCTGCAACTCATCCAGCACCCTATCATCCTCGACCGATTCAAGAACCACGCCCTGCCCCTCGGCTATCCCACGGACCAGCAGTTGGCCGGGCTTTTCAATGTTGACAACTTTATTGTTGGCAAAGCTCTGTATGACACATCCCAACAGGGCCTCGCCCACAACCTCAACTACATCTGGGGCAAGAATGCCATTCTGGCGTATGTGCCGCCGGGGCAAGGCCAGTTGATGATCACCCCCGGAACCACTTTCCGCTGGCTCTACGGCGTGCCCCAGAACGGCGGCATGCTGGTAAAGCGCTATCGCGTGGAAGAGCGCAGCGGCGACATGATCGAGTACCAAACCTACTACTGCGTGAAGCTCGTCGTACCAGGCGCCATGTATACGTTCAAGAACGCCGTTGCCTAAGAACAGTGGCTAGCAACAACAGTGGCTAGTGGTTAGAAAGAATCGCTAGCCACTACCCACTCGCCACTAACCACTGGAGGTTCTATGCCCAAGTACCAAGTTCTCCAACCGATCGAAAAGAACAACGTCGTTTATGTCGCGAAGGGCGCCCCGGCGGCGAAGTTGCTGCCCAGCGCCTGTCACGGAAAATTGATCCCCGTAGACGCCGCGGGTGAAATTGAGCTGACCGAAGAGGAAGCCGGCATTCTGATCTACGGCCAAGTGCCGTTGTTTCAGGGCAAGCCCGATCCGATAGGCGGCGCGGATGTCCGGGAGAAGAAAGCCAAGGAAGATGCGGACGCAGCAGCCGCCAAAGCCGCAGCCGAGAAGGCCGAGTACGAGGAGTTCGTGGCGTTCCGAGCCGCGAAGGCAGCGAAGAAGAAATAGGTGTCAGGTGCCAGGTGTTGGGTGTCAGGGAGCGCCTGGTGCCTTCGGCCTGACACCTGATACCTGACACCTGAAACCTGGAGGTTCCCATGTCAGCTTCAGCAACTTACACCACGCTTTTCACCTACCGCCTGGATCGTCGCCAGCTTGTGCGGCGAATCCGGGTGGATATCACCGGTCTCGCGAGCGGGGCCAACACGATTCCTCACGGCATCGTGGCGCCCAACAATCAGTCGGTCGGGCAGACGCCAAAAGAAGAGATCGTCCTGCTCACCTCAAACGTCGCGGTTCACCGCACCCAGGCGGCCGATGCCACCAATCTGTATTACACGGTCGATTCCGGAAGCGGAACGACGGTCAGCGTATACGTCACGGTCTAAGGGATCGGGTGATCGGGTGATCGGGTGATCCGGTGATCGGGTGAACAAAGAGCCACCCACGCCGAATCTGGCGGTTATTCGCCCGATCACCGGATCATCGGATCACCCGATAGAGGAAGCTCTATGTCATACACGACAATCACCCAAGTCGCCGGCATGTTTCCCACGTTTACGCGCAATGGGCCGAAGGGACCGGCCGACACGCTCATCCAGAATTACATTGACGACGTGGCGGGCGAACTTGATGCCATTTTGCAGCGGCGTTTCCAGGAAGCCTATGCAAGCGTGGGGTTCAGCGCCTGGCAGGCGGCCTTTAGCACCGACCAGTTGAACCTGCTCGAAAAGATCAACCGCTATGGGGCCTGCGCGCAACTGGCCGAGGTATTTGAAGCCTCCGGGATTGCCGCGGCGGCGCGCGTGGCCAAGGGCTTCGAGGACGAATTCCGCGAGCTCTGCAATAAACTCAATGCGCGCGATCCCGATGGCAAGCCCCTGGCCCAGGGCGGCGATTACGACTACCTGTTCGACCCCCTCGCCAAGGTCGAAACACCGCGCGCACAACTGGGAGGCGTGGCAGGCGGGGACCAGTACCCGAGCGAGACTTCGAGCGAAGACTCGACGAACGTGTTCAAGAAGTGGGACCGAAGGGAATTGTGAGATCGAGTCATCGGGTCATTGAATCATTGCAAACTTGCGCGCATGGCGCGCAGGGGATTTTAAATGACCCGATGACCCGATGAATAAATGGCCCGATCCGAGGTTCAAGGATGAGCTGGCAACAAGCCTACACCGCCCAATTCGCCAAGCCGCTGGTTAATCAACTGATCGCGATTATTCAGCGCGACCAGGCCGCGGCGCTCGCGGTCATCAACGCCGCGCGCGCCGTGGACGGGAATCAACCGCTCGCTGGAATTGCAGAATTCCACAAGGGTCCCGCGCCGCGGACGGGTTGGCCATGGCTTACCCTGGAAATCGGTCCCACGAACTTCGAGCGCGGCGACGACAAGGCGACACGGCACCACCAACTTCGTATCAACCTGGCGCTCGATGCCGGCCAGTACGATCAGGAAATGGCGCAGGAAGATGCGCAGGATTATGCGCGCATGCTCGACATGATTATTACCAGCGCCGGACCTTGGCCCTCGCTCGGCGACTGGACCAATTCCCTGCCGATTCAGCACGAAACCGTGCCGAGTGGCACGACCGTGCCGAACGCCGCGGGGACCGTGAACGATGTGTTCGTCGAGTCGCACGTTCCGGGCAAAGTTGAGGTGGTAGGCGTCGATGCCCCGGTCATGCGGGTTACGCTCACGGTGCTGTTTGAGCTCGAGGAGATATAACTTTTGCCTTTTGACTTTTGCGCTTTGCGTTTTGCCTTGTGTGTCCCTGGAGCCAGAGCAAATCAAAAGTCAAAACGCAAAAGTCAAAAGGCAAAGTTTAGGAGGCATCATGGCTTTAGGAACATCAACCCCCACCCTTATTCACCAAGGCCCCGGCTGGGTCTATCTAAATGTCTGCGCGCCTGCCAGCGGAAAGCGGCACATCATCGGCGCGGACGGCACGCCGTCGCAACCCACGTGGCCGGCCGCGCAAGCCGTCACTTCCGGACAGATGATTGTGGACTCAAACGGCAACGTTCAGGAGTGCACGACCGGCGGCACCACGTTTGCAAGCGCGCCCGGAAATTGGGGCAACACGCTTGGCGCCTTGACTTCCGACGGTTCAACCGTGGTCTGGACTTGCGTAGCGCTTGCCCCGGCTTACTTGTTCGCAGGGGCACTGGAAGGCGTCACGGACCTCGATATCGGGGCCAAGGTGGAAGAAACCACGGCCGACCAGGAAACCCTTCCCATTGATGCGGTGATGACGGGGGAAGTGGACTCCATCGCGGTCACGCTGAAAGAATCGGACTGCGGCAAGCTTCAACTTCTCGTTCCCCACGGCACCTACGCCACGGGCACTGACAGCGCTCTGCCCGCGGGCGCACAGACCTACGAAGAAATTGCTTTCGGCGGTTTGAAGCCGGTGCCCAAGTACAGCGTGCTGCTGATCTCCAAACGCAAGGACCAGACCGCAAAATTCGTCATCTCCCAGATCTACCGCGCCTACCAAAAGGAATCGGTGAAGTTGCCGTTCCAGCGGGGCAAAGAGACAACTTACAAAATCACCTTTCAGGCAATCGCGGACCTGAACCGGCCGGTGGGGGACCGCGGCGGGAAAGTCTATCGACAAGTCTAAGCCTTAGTTTTGCCTTTTGACC
The DNA here is from genome assembly GCA_052139985.1 of Terriglobia bacterium. Taxonomy (GTDB): domain Bacteria; phylum Acidobacteriota; class Terriglobia; order UBA7540; family UBA7540; genus Bog-366. The sequence continues at coordinate 21,517 of JBKQVI010000582.1, read as the reverse complement.
TTTGCGCTTTGCCTTTTGACTTGCTCTTCTAAAAGGACGAAGTCAAAAGTCAAAACGCAAAAGGCAAAAGTGACGAGGTTGTGATGCCAGACAACAATATTGCCAAACCGGAAGACTTCCGTCGCGCCCTAGAGCGCGCCAACATTGAGCGGGTCGTCCTGCCGGCCTCCGGGTTGAGCGTGCTGCTTTGCCGGCCTCCGGTTTTCGCCGCGCTGGCCATGGGGCGAGCCGGCACCCAACTACAATCCCGGATTACCGACGCCAAGGCCGAGGAAGTGAAGGCGGAAGATATTGAGGCGTTCACCCGGTGGCTTAGCGAGACGCTCGCGCGCTTGTTCGTGCAGCCCCGTTTCGCGACGGCGCCAGGAAATGACGAGATCGGCCTAGCCGACCTTCTGATCGAGGACCTTAAGTTCGTATTCAGGTGGTTAAGGGGGGAGGTTTTCAGCGCGGATCGTGGCACGGGCGTCCCGCCCGTGACGCATGGCCAAGATGGCCATGCCACATCGGCGACTGAAGACCTCGGTGAGTTTCCTCCTCGACAAAGAGCGAATCCTCTACATCGCGGAAGTGGCGAAACGCAGCCACTGCCGGGCGAGCGAACTTCTGGAACTCACGGGGATGCCGGCGTACCTGTTGGATTGCAGCGCGGCTGAGATTCTCGCTGCCCGCGACCACGGCGAGTTGGAGACGCAGGAGAACGTGATTGAGTGGTAGGAAGGAAGCCATCAGCGTTCAGCTATCAGCCATCAGCTTAAACCCCGAGACGCGGCAAGCTGGGAGCTGAAAGCTGAGAGCTGAGAGCTGAGAGCTGAGAGCTGAACGCTGAGAGCTGAACGCTGAGAGCTGAACGCTGAAAGCTGAGGGCTAACAATGGGCCAAGGTGGAAACAACATTCTCAGTCTCCTGCTCCAACTCGGGGCGCATCCTCAGCGGGCGAATTCAGCGTTGAACATTCTTGACGCATCCTCCGCCGGGCTGGAGAAAGACTCCAAGGCGATGCGTGAGCACACGGAGGAAATGCTAAAAGCCACAAAGGCTCAGCAGGAAGCCGTGGCGCAGTTTTCCCGGTTGCACGCCCAAAGCCAGGCGGCCGTGGCGCCGCTCCGGCAGATGCACGAGGCATTCCGGGTGCTGACCCCGGAAATCACCACCTCCGCCGCACAAACGGACCAGCAAGCCAATGCCGTTCAGCGCGCGGCGCTTGCCCTCCGTTCGCAGACGGCGGCCGGCGCGGAGTTGGTGGGCAAGGGACTGGCGGGCCTGGTGGCCGGGCGCAAGGCGCAGGCGGGGGTGGAGGCGGTGTGGGAAACGGCGCGCGGCATCGCTCTGCTGGCCGAGGGAACATGGCCGCCCAACCCCGCGGCGATCATGGCTGCGGGTTTGCACTTCGAGGCCGCAGCGCAATACGCGCTGCTGGCCGGTACGGGCAGTCATCGTCGCACCGCCAGCGGCTCGGGGAACGGGACACGGGATACAGGGCAAGGGTTCGGAGGCCCGAATTCCGGATTCCCAACTCCGAATCCCGAATTGGCGCCCGGGGCGGCGGGAGCCTCCTCGCGGTTTAGTGGCTCGGGCGTGGTTATCATTCGCGGCACACAGGACTTCGAGAACTACGTGGCGGGCGCGGTGAATGGGGCGGTGGCGCGAGGAGTGAATGTGACGGCCACCAGCGCGCAGCGCGGGTCGCCCGTGGGTCATTGATAGGAAAAGCAAGTCAAAAGGCAAAGTGCAAAAGGCAAAAGTCAAAATGGGGAAACCAAGGTTTTCAGCCCCGAGTCCCGTGTCCCGAATCCCGTGTCCCGAGAATCAAAATGGCTAATCCAGCAATCCTTTATCCCTACGGCACGAACACGGTCACACTGAGTTTCTTGCGGCCGCCTACCAAGGTGCCCGCCTATTCATCAGCGGCGGTTCGGCACGACAACGTGGCGTCAAGCGGCGTGCGCGAATCGGTGCTCGAACGCATCGACAATTTCCTCGACCTCGATCTGGAGTGGGTGGGGGTTGGCTCGGACGTGCAGGCGTGGGCGCAATTCATGAGTTATGCCCTCCAGGGCGGCGTCTTTGCCTATTACCCCGATAGTTCACAGCCGAGCTTCATCAATTACTGGCTCGAGGGCACAAATTGGACCGCAGCCTATAAGTCGGCCGGTCAGTATTCGTTTCACCTGAAATTCCGACAGGTGGTGACGTGAGGAGGAAGAAAACGGTAGACGGTAGACGGCAAACGGGGAAAGGCGGATTTTCTCCGTATGCGGTCTACAGTCTACTGTCTACCGCATCATGATTTCTGGCAATCAAACTTGGCAGGCAGGACTGACCTCGCCGCAGAAGCAGCCCCTGTACGTTTTACAGATCCCGCAGTTCGGGATTGTGCTCGCCAGCTTCACGCAGGCGCAGATCCAATCGCTCACGCAGTCAGGGTACGGCGTAATGACGTGGGGGATTGGCGGGTGGGGAACATAAAGGAGGCAGATCGGCAGATGGTGAGATGGGCAGTGGTAAAAGCCCTATCTGCCCACCTGCTCACTGCCTACTGCCTTTTAATAGGTTAGAGAGATGCCCAACGTATCCACATACTGGCCCGGCAATTTTTGGCAGGCGATGAACCAATCGCTGGCTTGGCTTTACGGCCGGCAATCGAGCCCAAATGGCAACTGGCTTGCCAACGCCCTCTTGACGCAGGGCGCCGCAAGCACGGCGGTAGCGGAGGAGCCCACATCGGGCCTGGTGGAATGCGGCCTCAGTTTGCAGATTAATTTTCTGACGGGCCTCACGGTGAGCGGCGCGCAAGAACCTTCTTTCCCGATGTCGCAAATTGAATCGATCGTGGCGGCGCTGCCGCCCGGCCTGTGGGCGGACAATCAACTGGGTCCCGACGGTTACCCGGTGAACGAATCGGGCATGGCGCTTCCCTGGGGCAACCTGCTGGTGAACAGCTATGAAGTTACCACCGCGATGGAGCAGTCCATCGGCACGCTGCTCTACAACGCTAATTCCACTTGGATCACGCCGGGGCTGCCGCAGACACCCGGGGTCATTGCCAAGTGGACGGCCAACACCAACTATCCTTTCGGCTCACTGATCGTAGACTCGAATAACAACGTCCAGATGGCGCTCTATAACGGCGCCACGGCAAACACCAGCAATCCTCCCAATTGGCCGACCACGCTCGGCGCACGGACCGGTGATAACACCCAGCTTTGGAAACTCATTGCTCTCGGTTATCAGAACGCCTATTGGGTGGCGACGGGCTACGCGTTCAATTTGCTGAACGCGCAGAGCTCATACCGGGTCGATGTGTTTGTCCACACCGACGTTTGGTATTACCAAGGCAGCTCCGGGCTGCAAACGACGGTTCCCATTGGAGGGGGCGCTTACGCGGGGGGTTACACGTGGAGCTTGGGGGGTGTGCGAGCCGGCATGTTGCTCGCGGCACTATACCCGACGAGCGTTGCACCGCCGGCGAGTGGTTGGAGCGGTTCCACCATTCCGGCCGGCTGGGTGGCGCACACCAACACCGGCGTTTGCCAAACTCCACAGGCGGGAAGTACGCTGGGCGGTAAGCTAACGAATTACAAGGCGCAAATTTACGTCAAGACCGACCTCGAATACTTGCAGGAAGATAACATCCCCATCATCGTGCAAAGCGACGGCTTCCACGCGCGCGCCGGCTCTTCCGTAATTGTGAATCCGGAATCCGGAATCCCGACGGTCCATATCCTCTATAACGACCCCGTGGTGGGATGGACGGAAGTTTTCGATTCCCTGGGATCCGCGCTGGAGTATTCCGACCTGCCGCGCTCCTTCGACGTGCCCACGAGCGACCCGCTTTTTGTTCCCAATCCCGGCGCGACGGACCTGCCGGCAATGCAGAATCGCAGTTACATCTATGATTGCGCCCTGGCCATCATTGCCTATACGTCCGCGGGGAATTTTACCGCGGCGGAAAAGATCATTAATCAGCTCAATGCGTTTCTTGCCACACCAGGTTACCTGGCTTCGGCGGTGCTGGAAAACGCCGAAGACGGCTCAACCGCGCGCTGGTCTGTGACGGGCGCCGGCGGCACAGTATCGAACATCGCGGCCAACTCGGTGGTACCGGAAGAACCGCCCTATGGCACGGGCAACATTCTGGATTTTCACGCTGGCTCGGCCAATGACGTCTTCACTTACGTGGGCAGCGGCTTTCCCGATTCCACAGACAGTCAACTGAGCTTCGAGCACATGGAAGCGCCGGGAGCGAGTTTTGTTTTCGACATCAGCGTCTTAACCACGCAAGGCCTGGTGACGGATGTTCAGGTCTCGAGCGGCACGGCTGGCCCGGCGACTCTGGCGGGAACGGTGATCACCCTGCCGATCGGGCCGGGCGCAACGATTTGGCGTACTACGCTCTTAGATCTCAAATCTCAAATTTCAAATCTCACCGCCGACACGCTGGTCAAGATCACAGGATTTAGGGTCACGCTGACGGCGGCGGACGCCGACCTCTACTTCGACAACCTGAGCGTCGGATCCCTACAACCGGCGAATTCTCTGAGCTTCAGCTACGACACCTTTAACGGCCAAGTGGACCAGGCTTACATCCGCGCCGGGGCGATGGCCTGGGTGGTTTATGCCTACTGCGTCTACATGCAGCTTTCGCAGGACTTCAGCTCTGTTTTTGCGCTGCAGGGGATGATCAACTTTCTGCTCACCTTACAGAGCACTGCGGCGGACCTTACCAATGGCTTGTTTTATGAAGGCTATGGGAGCTACCAGAATCCGGGTTACCAGTTCATACCGGGATTGGTTCGCACCGTATCCACCGAGCACCAAATCGACTTATGGTTTGCCTTCCAGCGCGCCGCCAACGTGCTGCCCACCTCCGCCACCTTTCTGAGCAAAACGCAGCAAATTACTTCCGCACAGGCCGGTTCGCTCGTCTCGACGGCGGGAGCTGCCAGCGCTGCCGCTGCCGGCATCGATACCAACCTGATTACGAACCTTTACATCGCGCCCTCAGGGGTGGTGCCGGGACACTTCGCGCAGGGTGTTACCGGAAGCGCCCTCGACACCAGCCAGGCACTCGATGCCTCCGGCCATTGGGCGGCGCTGTGGGCCCACGCGTCCGGGCGCGACGACATCGCCCTCGAATGTGCGGAGTTCGCCTACACCAATTTCCTGGTCGTGAATCAGACGGTGGCTCTTTCCAGCCAGGCGAATTCTTACAACGAAGCTTTCGAGGTCACCACGCCGTTCACCGGCATGAAGCCCTACAACGATTCACCCGGCGGGTATTCCGGCTCGCCGGCGTCGGTGTGGCAAGAGGGAACCTGGGGCATGATCCTGATGCTCCTGGACCTCTATAACATCTCGGGCTTGGCCGGCTTTTTCACCGGTCTGGGCACGACGATCGATGCCGCGCTTACCACGCTGGTCGCGGGGCAGGCCACCCTTTTGCAGGCGACAGGCAATGGATCGCTGTTGGCCTATTCTCTGGCGTCGCGTGGGCTGCCTTATGAATTTGAAGTCTGGCCCGCCCTCGCCCCGACGGCGTGGATGTGGGTGGTGGCGACCAATCCCAGTCTGCTGCTCACCGTCGCAGGCCTCCCGCAGTTGCTGCCCTATATGTACGTCCCCGCCGGCGCGGAACAGTCCATCGACGACAAGAACGGATCGAGTTCCGTTGGCCAGATGGAGATTCGCTGCATCGATCCCGGGGGTGTGCTCCACACACTGGCGGCGCAGGCACAATTGATCGGGCAAGTCGTGACGTTCAGCATGGGCTTTCCGGGCAGTTCGCTCGGTGATTTCGTTCCCCTGCATGTTATGCAGATTTCCGAAATTGGTTTCGACACCGATGGCCGCGTCATCCTGAAGTGTGCGGACCTGAAGCGCTTCGTGCAAGGCGCTTTCCTCTGGGCAAACGGCGGCCCCGAAGAATACTTGCCGGGACAACAGAACACCTGGCAACCGGTCGGCGCGCAGTGGCTAGCTAACAGCTATCCGGTTTCGAGCGATAACCCTCGCTGGATTGCCGGCAACCCGCTCGACATCTTCCTTGCCGCGATGCAAAACGAGCTGGGAGTTGGCCAGGACTTGGCGCTCTCCGCCGTGGTGGAGGAGAGCGGTACGGGTGAACTGATCGCGGCGGTCAATCCCTTTTGGGCGCAATATGTGCCCACGTCGACCGCAGGCACGGGCGGCAACCCAGCCACGCTGATCAATCCCAACCCTTATCTCGATGTGCCGGGCATCACGGCGCTACGCGACACCATGTTTTCAGGTGATTGGTTCGAATTTAAGATCACTTCGCCACAGCAGGGCCGAAGTTGGCTGGAGGATCAAATTCTGAAGCCTCTGGGGCTGGTGATGGTGGTGGCCTCGACAGGCCAGCTTACCTTGAAGCCCATGAAGAATCCGCTCGACCAGACCCCGGTGGCGGCCTTCACCCCAAACAATATCGTGGGAATCCCAGCAGTCTCGCTTGCGGCCGTTATCAACGCCCTTACATTTCGCGGGGATGTGGATAATACGGCGACCAACACCAGCGCGCGCACCTACAACTCCACCGTGGCCATGCTTCAGCAAGCGAGCTATAACCTCTTCCGCTACCTTTACAACCATCAGGTGGAGGCGACGGGCTTGGTCATGGCGCGCGGAATCTCGCTGCGCGCTTTTCTGCTGGGCGACCAGCTTTTCCGGCGCTACGGTTTCGCCACGCCGGTTTATCAAATAGTAACGCAGCTCGGGGCGCTTCAGCCCGAATTGAAAGACTGGGTTTCGCTCACTCACCCGTTGGTACCGGACTATATCGGCGGCGGACGGGGCGTCACCAATATCCCGTGCGAAATTATCGGCCGCTCGCCCAATTACTCGAACGGACAAGTGCGCTTTACGCTGCTGGATATGCGCCGCGCCAGCACGACCTCGCCTTACGAGGTCGTCCCCGCCGCGTCCATGGTGCTGCCGCCGTACGCGCAGGCGACGGAGAGCGAGCAGGAGACATACTTCTTCATCACGCCCTCGGCGAACGGCGTGTACACGGAGGCGCTGAGTACGATTTTTTGAGAGCGGTAGGTGGTAGGTCGTAGATGGAAGATGGGGAAGTGCGGTCGTTCCCATCTACCATCTGCCACCTACCCCCTACCAGATTGTGAGGTTTACCCCATGTCCCAAATGCTCATGTCATCCATTCCCGGATTCTTCGATTTAGCCGACGCGACGATTGCCGGCGGTCAGCCGCTGACGGATTACGCACTGGCGAAGATTTCGCACAACGCCAAGTTTGGGGCAGTGCGCTGCGAGATCATTTACATGGGATTTTACGGCCCCGGCGACACCGTTTCGCCCCCGGTTTCTCCCGTGGACGGCTACGACTACAGTTACGCGGAATGCCTGTTTGTCCCGGTTCAATATTCCTCCCGCTCGCCGGCGGCGGGTTACGTTCCAGGTCAAGCCACACCACCGGCACTTGCTAATAACGACCCCGGGCAAGGCAGCCTGATTGTCTGCCCCTACCAGCTCGACGTGAACGACGCCAACGGCAAGGTCGTGATTCAAACCTACTGGTCGACGAGCGGCGCGGAAAATCAAGGTACCGTGAAGGTCATCGCGGTTTGCCAAAGGTTGAGCGTCAACCTGCCCGCGGGAGTCAGTGGAGACTGATGACAAATCGGGTGATCCGGCGATCAGGCGATCCGATGAACGAAGCGCTCACCCGATCGACCGATCGCCGGATCGCCCGATTTGTGGATTAGCGGATTAATTGAGGTGCTTAAATGGCCATCGTAAGAACGGTACTTCCTCGAAAAGGGCTGGTTCAGTCTCAGCATGGGATTACTCAGTACGAATCGGACATGGACGGAAATATGTCACTGCTCGATGCCAATGTGGCGTTCATGAGCGACCTGGCGTCGGTGGTGGACTCGTTGGTGGGTGACTTAGGTTTAAATGGCTTGGTCAGTGGCTTTCAGCTCGCCACCTCCAATTCCCTTTATCCTGGCGTGACGAGCGGAATCCTTTACGCGAACGGTTCACGTTACGCACCCACCAACCCCGCTCTCAACGCGGCCCCGGCGAACACCACTTCTTACCTCTTCTATCAACAGGAGAACTGGCCCAGCAGCTTCTATTACCGCTCCGTTCTCGCGGCCCTGGATCCGGGTGACGCCTTCATTGGGGTCATTGTCGCCAATGGAACTCAAGTCACGAATGTGACCCAGGCAACAAGCCTCTTTGGCCAGATCCCGGTGGCGCCCTCAGCGCCCGGCAATTTTACGGCGCCACATCTTTTAGGTCGCACTCCGATTGGCGCGCACGTCCGCATGACCAGTCCGGGGGCCATCTGGTGGCAGTCGCCGACGGACGTGGACGGCGTGAATCTCTATCTCGTTGCCTCAGACGCTGGGGTGACTGCAAAGGTGCAGGTATGGTGACAACAATTGTATACGGTAGACGACATACGGTAGGTGGGGACTTAACACCGAGGGTAGCGGCATGGTTTTTCCTGTTTGCTGTTTGCTGTCTACCGTCTACTGCGTTTCCGCAGCAGCCCCAGGCGCAGGCGGGGCAGCCTCTCTATCCGGTCAACGCCAAATACGTGCAGGGATTTGGGCCGGGGTATTGGCCGACGGCGGGATCGAACCTGACTTTGAATCTGGCTCCGGGGACGGCTGTTTGCAGCAACGTCGTTCGGACCTACGCCGGCGGCACACTGACCCTTGCGCCCAGTGCGACGAATTATGTGTATCTCAACCCTGCAAACAATTGCGGGCCGGCGTCCAACACGACGGGTTTTACAAGCCCGAGCATTCCCATCGCGACGGTGGTCACCTCCAGCACAGCGATTACATCCATCACCGACGTGCGGACCATGTTCGTATCGAGTGGCGCTTCCGGGTCCGGGACCGTGACGAGTGTGGGAATGACCGGCGACGGCATTATATTTAGCCCTACCGTCTCCGGCTCTCCGATCACCGCGAGTGGAACGCTCGTACCCCAACTCCTCACCCAGACGGCGAACACGGTTCTGGCGGGGCCGGGCTCAGGGCTCGCGGCCACACCCATTTTTCGCGGCCTGGTGGCGGCGGACCTGCCCGCAACAATTTCTAGTAACACGACGGGCAACGCTGCAACCGCCGCAGCCCTGGCTTCCAGCCCCGTCCAGTGCGGCAGCAACAACTGGGCTACGGGGATTTCCAGCAGCGGAAATGCCAACTGCCTGCAACCTGGGTTTACCAATCTCAGCGGGTCAGCATCAATCTTGCAAGGCGGCACCGGGCAGACCACCTCGGCGGCGGCGTTCAACGCGCTTTCTCCCCTGACCACGGAAGGCGACCTTCTCTACTTCCATTCTTCCGCGAACACTCGCTTGGCCCGGGGCAGCGGCGGCCAGTGCTTGACCTCGAATGGCACCGATCCGGTCTGGGGTTCGTGCGGCGCCGGAAGTGGGTCCACCACGGGCTTGGGCAATGGAACGACGGTAATCGACGTCAGCTTGCAGGCTGGGGCCGATCTCAGTGCAAAAGTTAATGCAGCGATTGCCGACTGTTCGCCAGGGCCCTGCGCTTTCGACCTGCGGGGCTTCACGGGCAGCCAAACCATGTCGGTGAGTATTCAGTTTCCTGCAAACAGCGACGTGATCATGGGTCCGATGACGATCAGTATGGCAAGTGGAACGCAGTTCCTCCTTTCGAATAACGTCCACATCCATGGCTCGACCTCTGGGGGCTTTACGTCTCTAGTGAAGGTCAACACCACGAATGACTATGCGCCGGTGATTTACGGCACGGCGGCGACCGCGCAAGGTATCGAACTTGACCACCTCTGGATTGGCCCTACGACCAGCGCCAGCCTGCCATTTCCGGTGACTTCTGTCGCAACCTCGTCTGGCGGCAATGCGGTTTATACGGGCACATTCCCAAGCTGTGGCTCAAACGCCTGTGCCGGGTTTGAGTTTGGAGTTTGGGGTTTCCAAGGGACCCATAATGAGGGGTACTACACCGCGACGGCGTCAACGACGACCTCTATAACGCTCAACAATTCCTGGGCCACCGCGGAGACAGCGCCCACCAACATGCCAGGAGGGACGTTCGCCGTTCTGTCGGGCGGGTGGGCAATTGCCGCTCCCTTCATCAGTTCCCACTTGCACGATATTTTCTCGGAATCCGATATGGGGCTGAAGCTGACCGACAGCGGGTGCGGCTGCTACAATGACTTTGAAAACCTGACGTTCCACAGCAACCATGGGGCAATTTACCTGGGACTGAGCACCGCCTCTCTGGATGCCAGAAGCATTGTCGCCTGGGCCACTGACGATAATTCGGTTCCCTACGCGGCTGCCACCGGCTATGGAGTGAGAGCCCAATGGGGAAGTTCGGTCCACTTCGACGGCCTGGACATTGAAAACACCAAATACTCCATCGTGCTGAAGACCGCGGGATTTCAGGTCGATAACCTCTACCTTGAGAATGACGATGCGGTCGGTCAGGGGGTGGCTGCCGAAGCATCGCTGCCCATACTTATGGTAGGCACGCACGGCGTGAAGCTGCCGCTTGGTATGGACGTGGTGGATTTGAGTGGTAATAGTCCCAGCCTTGCCGAGAATTTCTATGGAACCTCGGCTGCCTTTGGCGCCCAGGTACCTAACCCCGTATACGGCTCGTTCAACCTGACGCCAACTTCCATCGGTGGGTACTCCGGCGACGCCTATGTGGGCGCTGGCAGCGGCTCCACGTCTTACGACTATTGGATGGTCGCGGTTGATGGGAATGGCAATAAAACCGTTCCCGTCCCTTACAGCTCTGTTCCTTTCAACCAGGCGCTTGGGCCATACACGCTAACCCTTACGGCGGCGTCTGCCGCGAGTGGGAGCCTAACAACCTACACCGGCACGATAACCGGGGGTAACGGCGGGGGTTTAGACAACAACACTTTCACCATCACCGGCTTCACAAATGCAGGGAATAATGGAACCTTTTCCTGCCCCACCACGACTTCCACCACGCTCGTCTGCACGAACTCCGCGGGCGTCGCGGAAGCCCATTCCGGGTCGGCGGCGAGCGATGCGTATAACGTCATTAAAGTCCCTTTTATTTACAGCGGTGCAGGCATTAAGTGTTTTGACATTTTGAAGGGGAGCACCGCGCAATCCCTCGCAACGTGCGTCCCACCATCCGTGTTCCCGCTCCACGATGACGGGACGATCACGCTACAGCCCTACAGCGTCCCCACGCGGAATGCAACGGCGGATGCCTATGTTCCAGGCAAGCTATCCACTTCCGATAACGTGCTCGACGACGGAAGCGGCAATATAACCGCTGGTGGAAAGATCACCTCCGGAGCCTCTACCAGCAGCGCCGCGAGCTTCAACACCCCGGCGGGTGCGGCGCCCACCTCGCCCACGGCGGGCGATTACTGGTACGACGGCGATAGGGTTTACGTCAAGGACGCGGAGACCAACTCTGGCGTGGCTTCCAGCGTCCCGCGGCGCTTTACTATCACCTCCGCTGTTATCGCATCGAGCACCTCGGCGCAGACGGTGGGCACGTTCGCGGTGGGCGCGGGCAAGACCTACTGTTTGATGTGCCAGCTCTTTATCCAGAGCAACAACACAAGCAATAAGCCCACCATGCTCGTTACGTGTCCGTCTAGCCCTACAGCCTCGCAGTTTGGGTTTGTCTACCTTCCGACGGCGACCACGGTGGCAGAGTCGGCGGCGAACTGCGGCGCGACCATGCCAACACCCACGGCCACCGGCACGGCCAGCATCACTCTTGGGGGAAACTCACTTACGGGGATGCTCCAAAACGGATCGGCCGCCGGATCGCTGACGGTTCAGGTTGAGAGCAGTGGCGCTTACAACACGATCATCGAACCTGGAAGCTATTGCCTCCTGTACTAATACTCACAGCAAAGGGCGGATGCGATGAATACAATCATGGATGGTGAAGTGCGGAAAATTGATCAGACGTGCCGGAAAACAGCCGTGGGTTGTCTTCTTCTGTTTTCTTTCTGCCTTCTACCGTTTCCCGTTTTGGCGCAGATCAAAACCACGGTTACTGATAGCCTGCTTGGGCCGGATGGCTCGCCAGCAACCGGTACGATGACCATCAGTGCGGCGGGGGCATTCGAGAGCGCCGATGGCCACAACGTGGCACAGGGTTGGCGCATCCAAATCCCGGTTTCGGGCGGAAGTTTTGCCATGAACTTGATACCCAATCAGGGCGCCACTCCGTCCGGCCAAAACGATTCTTACGTTGTCATATACAACCTGACCTCCTCTTTGGGTACATCCTACTGGTCGGAAACTTGGTTTGTCCCCTCTACAGGACCCGTGGGGTTATCGGCCGTGCGCACGCTGCCATCCTTTCCCGCCACTTATCTTTCCCCGCAAACGGCCAATACGGTTTTGTCTGGACCGGCCACCGGTAGCTCGCCCGGCCCTGCCTCATTTCGCGCGCTGGTGGGCGCTGATCTGCCGTTTCCTACGGCCAATTCGCTGGGTGGCATTCAGTCGGCGACCTGCACGAATGGCCAGTTTGTAAACCAGATTTCCACTTCGGGCGCGCCCGGCTGCGGGACTCCCATCGGGGGAGGAGGGACTTCGGTCTACGTGAACGGATCCTCAATTTCCAGCCCTGCCAATTTCAATTTCGCTTCGCCTCCGCCGGATTCCGGCTACACGCCTGTGACCTGGAAAGTCTCAGGGAGCAACATCATCGCAGAAGCGCTGCTTCCTGCCGGCCTGGCGGGCGCATCACACCAGTGGCTGAAATCCTACAATGCCTCCGCGGGATTATTCACGCAGACCCAGCCGGCCTGCGGAGACCTTGCGGATTCCGTGAGTACCTGCAATACGCTGCCCACCCTGGCACAGAGCATCTCCAGTGCGTCTCACAAGTGGCTGAACTCCTACAACTCATCAACCGGGAGCTTTACCGCGACGCAGCCGACCAGCACTGATCTGTCGGACCTTTCGACGCTGGCAGCCTTCACGGCCGCGCAGTTTGCCACGACACCTACCGCTTGCTCCAATATTACGCAGGTTGCCTATGGAATCGCGGGGAACGGGAATGCCCTATGCATCTCTACCGGTTTCGGCGCGCGCGTGGTGGCAGGGACTACGGACACCTTGGTGTCAACCGACCACACGAAGGGCATTAACTACACCGGCTCTGCGAGTGTCACGGTGACCTTACCCACGGCCACCACTCTCGGCGTAGGGGCATTTGCTGTGTCTCTGGTGAACGCGACGACCGGCAGCAACACGACTGTGACAGTGACTCCGACGAGCTGGCCGATTTACCCGAATGGGCAGAGCAGCCTGTCAGCGTCCAGTTTAACGATTGCGCAGGGACAATACTGTTTTATCTCTGTGGACCCATTGGGGGTAGCGTGGGATTCGGTTTGCCACGAGCCAGCGTTAAGCGCCGGGTCCAATTTCACCTTAACCCGCTCGGCGGCGGGGTTAGTCGGCTCGGGGCCGTCCTCACTGCCTCCGAATGGGTCGGCAGGCGGCGATTTGAGCGGAGCCTATCCCAACCCCACTGTGGCAAAGGTCAACGGGGCATCCCTTCCGCTGTCGTCAAATGCCCTGGGTACGAATGCGTCCGGCCAGATTATTTCCGAGTCCACGGCGGGAACAGCGGTTTATGCCGCTCAGTATGGAGCGATCCCGGATGGCCGGTTTGTACCGGACGCCAACACGACGAGCGGAAGTAAGACGGTGACCTGTCCCAATTCCGACTGTAACTTTACCTCGGCGGACGTGGGGAAGATTGTTTTTGGGACCCTCGTGCCCAACAACTATAACGGCGGCGCCAACATGAATGGCACGCTGGTGATTCCCCAAGGGACCATCACGGCGGTGAACGGTGCTAGCAGCATCACGGTGTCGGTTGCCGCGACCTCAACGCACACATGGGTTTCAGGGTCGCCCGGCGTCATTCTGATTTGGGGCTCGGACAATAGTTCGGCGCTGGCCAGCGCCTTTACCGCCGCTACCAGCGTCACCTATGGCCCCTGCGCTCCCCTCATTCTTCCCGCTGGCCTGATGCTGATTCAGCAGGCGGAGTTCATCAACGCGCCCGCGAATTGCGTGGGCCTGGTGGCGGATAACCGGGAGGGAATAAAGGTTATCGGACAGGGCCAGTCGGTGACCCAGTTAGTCCCGACGCCCAACTTCAACTTTACGACTTGCACAGGTCCAAAGAACGGTTGCTTTGGCGATAACTACAGCACCCCGTTTTTGGGTTTTTCGCCGTCGTACTCGGGTGGGACCTACTTTAAAGATTGGTCGATTTGGGGAGGAAACTACGCGGGTGCAAATCCCTCTTCCGCCAAGGCTATTGTGGTCGTGGGTCATAACAACGTCTACGAGAACTGGGCTTGTATGGGATGGGGCGGCGAGCCCAGCGGGACCACCGCCCAAGGCAACCTGGGCGGAGCTTACGTTTACGGCACGCCCTCTTTGATGACCAATTTCCAGATCGACGGCTGCGGAAGCTCCTACAACATCGAGGTCGTAAGCGGCGCATACGCCAGCATCAATGGGCAGTCGTTTTTCGGCGATAGCGTGGCTACGCCGGTGCTGATTACGGGCGGGACTCTTTACACCTTTGGGGCCAACATAGGTGGCCAGCTATTCACGAACGGCGACGAATATGACGTAAATCAAACAGGGGGAACATGGATTTCTAGCGGAGACCTCATCGGTGAAACCTGGGACTCTGGGGTTCACCTAATAAGCGTTCAGGTCACTAACAGCAAAGCCGTTTTGACTAATTGCTCCATCACCAACCCTGCCACATCCGGCGTAATCGTAGGTGTATACCTGAGCGGTGGAACCGCGATTGTCGGTGGATGCACAATCAAGGCATCCGCTACAGGTGGCTACGGGTTTTACCTTGTAATCGGGAGTACACTGATCGATAACGGCGGAAACGTCGTCACGGCCCCCACTGCACTTTTCAATTCGGCATCGACATTTCTGGCCTCGCCATCGATTACGGGGACCGCCCTCACGGCATCCAAGGTTGCGTTGACCGGTGGATGGGGATCGGGGACGGTGGGAAGTGCTGCAGGAGATTCCCATGGCGGGGCCTTTACCATAACCGAGGCTGGATCTCCCGGGGCGAGCCCCGTTATCACCCTGACTTTCCCAACGGCGTATTGGGTCGCCCCAGCATATTGCACGATCAACCAAACCGGCGGGAACTTCACGTTGAGTAACCCGGTTACCAGCAACCTCACCGCGACGAGCGTGGTTTTCACTTTTAGCGGTACGCCAGCGGCCACGGATTCGTACACCTTCGCATACCGTTGCGGGCCGTAGCTGTCTAAGAATGGGAATTGAATATTGAGGGAGTCTGGAACGGCGCTGAAGCCTTCGCCGTGGCCAATAATTGGTTTGGAACGGGGACGATGCACATCCGGTGGCCACGTTAGACACGGCTCATTGACTGTATAAGTCGACAACTGTGGTTTGTGCAACATAATGGTCGAATCCGGTAGCTCCTGCATCTTCAATTAAGCGGGCCTTGCTCCCCCTCTCCCGTCGATGAGAAGGAAGGCACACTGAGTAACATATGGACACTTCGAGAGTTAATGGGATAGAATTCCCGCCCGCTAGACATGCGGCGCTGGCGAATACCGTCTGGCGTAGAGAAGCTAGCCAGGGGCATCCTGTCGCAGTGCGTAAAGTGTCTTACTGGGATACCGACAGGCACGCGGTTTGCCTCCCAGAACTGGATCAGTCAGAAGAAATGGCTCTTAGAAGCGAAGATAAGCTTTGGATAAAAGGCGAGATCCAGGAGGCGCTTAGGCCCCATGGCTGGAGGAAGGCTGCTCACTGGTTAAGGGAGTGGGGCCTCGTTGCCGTCGTCATCACCGCCATTCTGGCCCTGGTGGCTGTTGTCGTAACTCTCGCAATCTACGCGAGCAACCATTTGGAGCAAAATGCGAGATTTCAAAAGGGCACGGAGGACTTCCAAAAAAGCATGGAAGACTTCAAGGGGGAGTCCAGCAAAAGGCTGGAAAAGATAGAAGAAGCAATTAACACAATCCAGGCATCTCAATCCCTCAGACAACTCTCAGAGCTAAAACCAAAAGAACTCGCCGGAGCCTTACCTTCGTTACGAAAAGTAGCTTAAATGCCCGCTGCTGAGGTTCGCCCACAAAAGGCTACCGTACTTGAAGTAGCAGGCAAGTTGCGGCAGGTCGACGAGGCGGTACCCGACTATCGGCTGGCCGTGCTACAGTTTCTGCAGTTTGCTAGCGCCAGCGTCTCTTCCGGCGTTCCGCCACCAAACACTCCGCCAAATCTCTTTCATGGGGGTAGCGTTCCCCGGTCATTTTTCGATCATCAAGTAGTCGTATTGGATGGCGGGGATTTCAGCCAGTCGCGGTTTACGAATTCCCGAATAATCTTCACACAGAATCCGGTGCGATTGGATAACACAGTATTTATTGACTGCGTCTTTGAGCTACCAATCACGAGCACCCCCAGCCCATACCCAAAGCGCGTTACACGTAGGCTGCTTTCATCAAACCTTCAAACCGTTCAAATGCCCTCGGCGTGAACGCGTTCGCTGCGGCTGAGGCTAGCCACCTTGTCCCGACTGGTCCCCAAACGAGTCCCAGCGTCTTGAGCAGTCCGAGAGCATTGGTCCCAGGTCTCCATTGCTGCCGATAAATTCTGTGAACGACACGCAGGCACGGTTGACCCGACCGCAGTTGCCTTTTTTCTGATCCTGACTCCAACCCTTCAACTCACTCGTTGTGGACCCCACGCGTATCATCCCGAAACCGTGTGCCTGCTAGCATTCAGCACTTTCGTGCAACAGGTGAACTCGCAGCGAACTCCAAGCGCCGCAGGGACCCGCCGGCCACTCTCGATCCGAAGTTTGGAAATCTGTAACAAAGTAGAGGTTGACGGGGTGCTTAAACTGCGTGGAAAATAATTACGGGCATCACTACCATCGATATCATCGTACACGGGGCCGGGGGGGAAAATCATGCCAGAAATCCAGACTGATTGGGTCACCGTGCAGGTTGCGGACGGAACCACCATGCGCGCGTACGGGGTTAGGCCACAAGACGGCCTGCCGCGAGCCGGGCTTTTGGTGTTTCAGGAAGCCTTCGGCGTAAATGCGCATATCCGCGACGTTGCGGAACGTTTTGCACGCGAAGGATACTATCCTCTTGCCCCGGAACTTTTCCACCGCACGGGCCAAGGTTTCGAGGGGGCTTACAACAATTTCGAGGTGGCCATGCCCCACGTGCGCGCCCTGACGGAGCAGGGCCTCGAGGCTGATGCGCGCGCCGCTCACTCCTGGCTGCGCGATAATCTGGGCGCGGCGGAGACGCCTGTCGCCTGCATCGGGTTCTGCATGGGCGGCCGCGTTTCCTTCATCACGAATTCCCTGCTGCCGGTCAAGGCTGCCGTCTCTTTTTACGGGGGCGGCATCGCCCCGAACCCCATGAGTCCCGGCTTGCTCGGCCGCGCTGGCGATTTGCACGCGCCGCAACTCTTATTCTGGGGCGGCAGGGACAAGCATATTGGCCCGGAGCAGAGGCAAGCGGTGACAGAAGCTCTGCGCAAAGCGGGCAAGCCTTACGTGAACGTCGAGTTCGCAGATGCCGACCATGGATTTTTTTGCGATGCGAGGCAAAGTTACAACGCTGCCGCCGCGCAGCAGGCATGGGCGCTTACTCATGCGTTCCTGAATTGTTATTTAGGGAATTGATGTAGCGAAACACTGGCAAGTCACACCGTCTCAGCGGTCGTCAGCTTGGGTTCAAGGCCCTTCTCCGCCAGCTTGACACGCCGCGCCCCCAGCCAAAAACCTACTCGCAGGGCCAGCAGCAATGCCACTAGCACACCGTAAAACAGCGGCTTGCGCACGTCCGACTTCACCAGCCAATAGTAATGCACCACTCCGGCGATCGCCGTGAGGTAAATCAACCGGTGCAACGCCAGCCAGCGCTTGCCTCCCAGGCGGCGAATCCAACCTGCCGTAGAGGTCAACGCGAGAGGAAGCATCAGCACGAAACCGGTGAACCCCGCCGTAATGAAAGTCCGCTTGCGCACATCGGCCAACATATCCGCCCAGTCAAAAAACTTGTCCAGCCCAATCCAGGTGCTGAAGTGCAGAAACCCGTAAAAAAAGGCAAACAACCCGAGCATGCGGCGAAAGCGAATCAGCTCCGGCAACCGCAGGAGCTTTCGCGCCGGCGTCACCGCCAGCGTGATGACAATGAAAATCAGCGTCCAGTCACCCGTCTTATGCGTGATGTACTCGATGGGATTGGCGGTCAAGTGATTGTGGAGCGCCCGCCAGGCCAACTGGTCCACCGGGATCAGGCACAATACAAACACCGGCAACTTAATCCACTTGCTGCTGAGAGCTTTTCGCAAACGCTCACCGTTTCTAGTAATTCTTCTTCAGATCCATGCCCGCGTAAAGCGACGCGACCTGGTCATAACCGTTGAACATCAATGTGGGTCGCCGGAAAAACTCCCCCAAGCGGCGCTCCTTGGCCTGGCTATAACGGGGATTGTCAACGTTGGGATTGACGTTTGAATAGAATCCATACATGTAAGAATTTGCGAGATTCCAAGAAGTGTCCGGCTTCTTCTCCACCAGCTTGATCTTCACTACTGACTTAATGCTTTTGAACCCATATTTCCACGGCAACACCATGCGCACCGGCGCGCCATCCTGATTGGGCAGCGTTTCCCCATACATGCCGAAGCATAGCAGCGCCAGCGGGTGCATCGCTTCGTCCAGCCGTAACCCCTCAATGTACGGGATGGGTATCCCTGTACTCATCGCCAAGGGCATCTCGCCCGAGTTGTAATAGCTTTCAAACGCCACGAACTTCGCCTTGGGCTGGGGCGACACCTGCTTCAATAGCACGTTGAAGGAATAGCCGACCCACGGCACGACGATCGACCAACCCTCGACGCAACGGTGACGGTAGATGCGCTCCTCGAGCGGCGCCAACTGCTGCAACTCCTCCAGAGTAAATGTGCGAGGCTTGTCCACCAGCCCGCTCACTTTCACGCTCCAAGGCGAAGTCTTAAAACGTGTCGCATTCTTGGCTGGATCATCCTTTTGCGTGCCAAACTCCCAAAAGTTGTTGTAATGCGTCACGTCGTTATAGGGGGTTATCGCTTCGGTTGTGCTGAACGGACTCTTCGCTGCGACGCTCAGCTTGGTTCCGGCCAGGACCTTTTGTGAAGGCCAAGCGAACTCTTTCAGCGTTCGCCCTGCCAGCGCTCCTGCCGTCAATCCCAGCGCCCCAGCCAGAAACTTTCGCCGGTTCAAGTAGAGCCACTTTGGAGTAATCTCCGATGAAAGAATGTCCGGTGCCTTTTTGGTCAGCACGTATTATCCCCCTCTCTTCGAGCGGGTCCACTCATCCAACGGGCGACCCCCGCCGCGCACATGCTCAACTGCCTTCCAGTTTTGGGCTCGGCCCCGCTCAGCTATTCTATTCGACGCTTAACGAATCCCCAAGGATGCATTCGACTCACCTTGTTTCCGCCGGAGTAACCCCGCTCAGAGCCCCTTCCCGTCATCTCTCGGCATGATCTTCGGAGTGATTTTCGGTGTTGCCAATTCCCCTTTCAAGGGTTAGTTTGGTGACCGCCTGAACCATGCGCACGGTTCAGAAAATGCTGGGGGATGAAATACAGGAGGGTGTCTCGTGAGAATCGTCAGCATCGGGGAAGTGCTGTGGGACGTCATCGGAGATAAGGAATACCTCGGCGGTGCCGCGCTCAATTTCGCCGCCCACGCTGCGCGACTGGGGCATACCGTATTCTTTGTTAGCGCCGTCGGCAAAGATGAACGCGGCCGGCGCGTGCTCGAGCGCATGTCTGAAATTGGGCTATCGAGCCGCTTCGTCCGGCAGATCGACGCTTACCCCACCGGGGTCGTGACGGTCGAACTCGATCGAGCAGGTGTGCCACAGTTCACCATTCACCACCCGGCGGCTTATGACGCTCCGGAACTGGGCGAGGACGAGGTCGCGGAGCTGCTCTCGCCAAAACCGGACTGGATCTATTTCGGTACTCTCTTTCAGATGAGCCCCCAGGCCAAACAATTGACCTACCGATTGACCGATTCCCACTCCGGCACACAGCTTCTTTATGACGTCAACCTGCGTAAGGAATCGTATACGGCGCCGCTCGTGCGGGAATTGATGGCGCGCGCCCAGGTGGCAAAACTCAATGAGGATGAAGCGGCGGGGCTCAACCGGATGTTGGGGCGAACATCACAGTCTCTTGAGGATTTTTGCCGCAGCTACGCCCGCGATTTCGGCTGGGAATCTGTGTGTATTACCCGCGGCGAAAAGGGCTGCGCGATGCTGGTGAAGGAGGAGTATGTCGAAGCTAGCGGGTATAAGCTGCAAATTCAGGATACAGTGGGCGCTGGTGACGCTTTTGCGGCCGCCTTTATCCATGGCTTGAGCTTACAATGGCCCCCAACGGAAATCGCCGACTTCGCCAATCGCGTCGCGGCGTTAGTCGCCAGCCGGGCCGGAGGCACTCCGGCGTGGACGCTCGAAGAAGTCCGGGCTCTTCAATAGGTGCCAGGTGTCGGGCGCAGGGCGGACACTCACAATTGATCCAACACTTTTTCCAGTTCCGGCAGTGACGTGATCCGAGGGCATTCGGCCTGAGGGTAAGCATTGATGCGGTCGATGAGTACACCGTGCAAGCCCGCGAGTTGGGCGCCGCCCACATCGGTGGCGTTGGTATCGCCCACAAAGACGGCCTCGTGGGCTGCAACATGGGCGCTGGCTAGCGCCAACTGAAAAATCTCGGGATGAGGCTTCTCCACACCCACAATCGCCGAGTCAAAAACGGCTTGGAAGTAATTGCGCAGGCCCTCGTGCTGCAACTGTTCATCGATAGTACCGATCGAGTTGGAAATGACTCCCAGAAAGTACCCATGTTCCTTCAGCGATGCAAGGTAGCCCGGCGTCTCCGGCATGACCAAGGACCACGTGCGGATGTTGCGGAACCCATCAATCATCAATTGAATTAAGCGCGCATGCTCACCCTCCGGGGCTCCAATTAAATTCATTAACGACGCCAGATATTCGGCCCAGTAATAGTGATCGATCGTGCGTGGGACCTCGCCCCTGCGAATTTGCGGCCACAGCCACTCGTCGAGCTTCTGCTTGGCGGCACGCTCCGCGGCGTGGAAATCTTCTACGCGAGCCGGAAAGCCCGCCGCGGTCAAGTCGTTGGCCCGCTCGTCGAGCCGGGGATAAAGCAATGTGTTGCCCGCGTCAAAGAAAATGGCGCGAATGTGTAAAGATTTCATGCCCTCTCCTTGCAGTAAGATTCCGCATTATACCAGCATCCTCAGTATGCGCTGCGGAAGGTAATAACCCCGTAATCCGTCCGTAAGTAGATGGGTTCGACTCGAACTTGGTAATTTTGCGTTAGCCACGATAAGAATGAACTTGCCCGGGGCCGTCGAGGGCGCGAGGGCGGCGCAGTTGGCCCTTA
>JBKQVI010000581.1:0-3366 GCA_052139985.1 Terriglobia bacterium | reverse complement strand
TCTACTCTGTCCCGCCTTTCCACCACCGAAAACTCAATTTCGATTCCCGCCGAGTTCCGTCAATCGCGGAGCTTGTTCCCAATCAGCCGACTGCCCCCAGCCGAGGCGTACCTTACGGAATCGCTGGATGGGGTCCGACCTTCTATTGCATCTGGTTGCACAATTCGCTACTATCGAGTGCGGGGCTGATACAATCTAAGGGCAGGTCTCTATGAGAGCAAAACTTAATCGCCGAGAGTTTATCCAAGGTGTGAGCGTGGCGGCTGCGGGATTTTGTCTTGCGCCGTCCGGGCTATGGGCAACCGCTGCGCCTGCCGCGCCGGTTGCCGTCGCGAAGTGCGCCACGTATGGGCCGGAGGTCGTGACCACCCTTGCCGGGATGTTCGACCAGTTGGGTGGGTTGCGCAGAATCGTCAACGGCAAGACGGTGTCGATGAAGGTCAATCTGAGCGGCGCCGCGGACGACCGTTTGGGGAGCCTGCCCCAAGGCGAGACCCATTGGGTACACCCGCAGGTGGTAGGCGCCATGGTACACCTGCTGGGAAAAGCGGGAGCCCGCCGCATCCGCCTGCTGGAGAGTCCGCCGGGGCCGGGTTCGCTGGCGGAGTTTCTTTCGCTGGGCGGTTGGAAACCTGGCGACCTGACCAGCGCCGCTTCCCATGTGGAGTTGGTGAACACGAACTATCCGGGCGCAGGGGAGAAATACACGCGCTTATGGGTGCCCGGCGGCGGAATGATGTTTAAAGGCTACGACGTGAATCCCGCCTACGAAGAGTGCGACGTCTTTGTCTCTCTCGCCAAACTTAAAGAGCACGTGACGGCTGGTGTGACACTATCGATGAAAAACTGTTTCGGCATCATGCCCTCCACGATTTACGGAGAGGGCGCGGGCATTGACGAACCCTCCAAAGTGCCGGTTGGCGCCCGCGTGATGATGCACGCAGGAAACCGGCAACCCTCCAGGAGTGCGCCGTCCGAGCTTGACCCAACCTCGACGCGGGACGCGGGCTATCGCGTTCCGCACATTACGGCCGACCTCGTGGCGGCACGTCCCATTCACCTCGCGGTGATCGATGGCATTGGCACCATGGCGGGCGGCGAGGGCCCCTGGGTCAAACCTCCCCGTGTGCGCCGCTCGGAGCGCTTCAAGCGCGCCCTGGGTATGACGATGCCCATTCAGCACCCCACCCATCCCCTTCATCCCGGCCTGCTGATTGCCGGCACGAACTGCGTGAATACCGATGCCGTTTGCACGGCCTTGATGGGCTTTGACCCCATGGCGGACCGCGGTACTGCACCCTTCGAGCAATGTGCCAGCACCCTGAAGCTCGCAGAGCAATTGGGGCTCGGTACGCGCGACCTAAGCCGGATCGAAGTCCGCGGCCTTCCCATCAAAGAGGGACGGGTCTATTTCCGGAGCACGTAAAACGCCCCTCAGCGACAATCGACTCCTCACACTAAAGAGCATGTGCCTTCACGGCCGAGGCGCGAAGCGTCTCTTCCTCACCCTGAAGGGGAGTCGTGGTGGTGGTTCTCAAAGTCGAGTCCGGGGGTCGGCGGGGGTTCTCACGCGGTCGCTGGTCAAGCCGCAGAAATGTCGTTGTCCCTCGGGGCGCGTGCCGGCATCTTCGTTAAAGCTCGACCACCGCCAATCCCGGGGTGGCCGACCAACCCTGCGCGCACCGGATTGAGATGAAGGGAGGATGGTGTCAGGAACCATTTCTCGTACCATTTTCCCCATGACCGCATCCTATCGCTTTCTCTTCGACAATAAAATGGTTCCTGACACCATTTCCCCCTCTCTGACACCATTTCCCCCTCCCCGTTTCAGGCGGGCCGTCATCCCTCACATGCGCAAACAGCGCTGGTTGGAGGGTTGGCGGACGAAGGTGGCGGACGGCGGAGCCGTCTCGCTTGTTTATGAGAAGTCGTTTTTACGGCACGCTGGGGCTGTCGTCTGCCTTCAGGTCGCCGAGCGCATACTGGATGCCCGCCAGCATATGCGCGACGAACGGCCGCATGAAGTACACCCGCTCGTCATGCCCGTGCGCCTCGTAGAATACGCGGCCATTGCCCACATGTTGGATGTAGCTGAGCGCATAATCGCCGTCGGTCCGCCTGGTCTCTGCCGGTTCCTTGTCCTTGTCACATTGGCTCATCTTGTTGTAGTTAACGCTGGTCAGGACGTGTACTCGTTTGCGGCTGAACGAATCTTGGGCGAAGGTGTAGGTTTCGTCCACGATGACATATCCCCTGGGATCGAACATCTGCGTGAGGGGGCTCTTGGGATCGTCGATCTTGACCGAGATCAGCGTCGGATAAGACCAGTGGAACTTGAAGAATCCGCCGATCATCTGGTTGAACTCCGGCCATTCGCCCCGGATACCATCGTGATAGGAGTCGCTTGCGGCATGGATGCCGGCGAGGCCCTTACCGTTTTTGACGAAGTCCAGGAGCGCCTTCCGGCGGCTCTGGGTGCCAGACGGATCGTTCGCGTCGTCGAGGAACTCACCCGTCGTGCTGTCCAGGAAAATCGCATCGTACTGCTTCAAGTTTTCGGGAGCGATGACCGAGCTGTCGTAAGAGATCGTGGTGGACCACGCGCCGGTTTTATCGCCGAGGTATTCAACCATCTTTGAAGCCAAAGGGATCGACGAGTGCACGAATCCTCTGGCTGTGCAAAGCACGAGGATCTTACGGGGGCTGGCGGGTGTGGCATAGGCCTTATCCGGCAGGGCGGCCATCATCGCGGCGATGTCGGGAGCGCAGGGTATCTGCGGAAGGGCACTGCGGCCGCCGCAGGCGTCCCCGCCGCCACGATTACCCGATGCGGCTCGGCCGCCGCCCGGTGCCCCCGCCGGCGGCCCCTGTTGACCGAAAATGACCGCGCACAGCAACAGCGCGGCCGCGCCTGTCGAGGCGGCTGTGATTGTGCTCGTCTTCAACTTCATGAGAGGCTCCTGCAATTGAACTTGGATTTCCGTTTTCGCATCCTAAGCGGGGCAGTATACACCCCACCGGCTCGTGGACAACGACAATTTACCGGTGGTTGTCATCCTTATTCGCTCACAACGACGTTACAAACGGTTGCAGAGTAGCGGCGCGTCGAAGTAGGACACTACCACCCGCTGAGAGAGATTGCTTCCGCGTGAAGCGATCTACGATGCTCGAAGAGGTTTGACCGTTCCCTGGTTCCCTGCAAGGGGAACACTGTGAGTAGCCGTAGGTGAAACCTACGGCTGGCCTTTGGCCCTTTGGGGCTCAGGCGGTTGCGTAGCAGACAGCGGAGGCGAGGGGGAAGTCGCATTTCTCCGGCTTTATGGTAGGGGTGGGGGCAGGCGCGAAGCCGGAGAAATGGTCGAGACC
>JBKQVI010000580.1:0-45010 GCA_052139985.1 Terriglobia bacterium | reverse complement strand
AAATCCCACTTGCCGAGCGAAGGCCGCCGATGAAAGATGTCATAGGAGACCGCTTCGATTTTCGAGAGGATCTCAATTCCACCCAGCCACGTCAGGCGCAGTTGCGTGCGCAGTTTGGGGTGCACCTCCTCCGGCAGGCTTCTTCCCCTCTCGAAAAGCTCACGGGTGCGGGCAATCTCAAAGGCAAGCAACTCCCGCCAGTGGCCATCGGTGCGGGCGGCGCGCAAATCATCGAGACTGTAATTGAACCTCGCCAAATCTTCCTGCGGCAGGTAGACGCGGTCGCGGGAAAAGTCAATGGCGACGTCTTGCCAGAAGTTGGTGAGCTGGAGTGCCGTGCAAATGTTGTCGGAAAGGTCGAAAAGGTGCGAGTCGTGATAGTCGAACAGTTCCAGCACCAGTCGTCCCACGGGGTTCGCCGAGCACGTGCAGTAATCCAGAAGCGAGCGAAAGTCCGGATGGCGATTCACCACCACGTCCGACTCAAACGCGCGCAACAGGTTTTCGAAGTTCGCGCGCGAAAGACGGAACCGCTGCGCGCTGTCACGAAGCGCCAAGAAAACCGGGTGATCGGTTTTTCCCTCATAGCAGCCCATAAGCTTTGCCCGCCAATCGGCGAGCTTCTCGAGGCGGTTCTCGACTCCCGGTTCATCCGCTACATCGTCGGCGTAACGGGCAAAGGCATAAACCGCCGCCAGGGCGTCGCGTTTATCGCGAGGGACAAGATACGAGGCGGTCGGAAAATTCTCGTAATGCCGGCTCGCCAGACGGCGGCACTCAGCGTAGGCTGCTTGCAGTTGGCTTTCGGATGCAGACATAAATCGGAACCCACGTGTCATTATAGGGCTTACCGAGCATGGGAGGGAACCCGATTGTTGAACCATTTACTTAACCAGCGGGTGAACTCCATGTAACATTGCTCTCTTAGCCTTCTGGGTTTCCTGGTTCTTGCGACCGCTGCCAAGGCAATGGGGGCATCGTCAAAGGGGGCAAGATTCGTTAACGCCACGGATTGCCGCGCTAAGTGAAATCCGTTAAGATGAACGCTCATGGCATCCAAACCTCGTTCTCATAGGGTTGACGTAACAGGATCCAACATAGGTTCGCCTGCACAGCCCGAATCCCCGGCGAGTCCCGACAGCGCCGCCCTGAACAGTCTGGATCTTTATATCAATCGTGAGCTGAGCCTGCTGGAGTTCCAGTGCCGGGTCCTGGAAGAAGCTGCGGACACGGACAATCCACTGCTCGAACGATTGAAGTTTCTCGCCATTCTGGGGTCTAATCTGGACGAATTTTTCATGGTTCGCGTCGCGGGATTGATGAAGCAGGTTGAGAGCGGGAGGGCGGAAGTCGGGCGAGACGGGCGGCCGGCAGCCGTGCAACTTCAATTGATCCGGGAGAAAGTGCGCCAGATTGCCAGCCAGGCCCATGACCTCTGGCGGCGTGAAGTTCAGCCGGGCCTGGAGCAGCAAGCGATCACGGTTGTCGATTCCTCCTCCCTTGCGGGGGAAGAGCGCGCCGCGGTGGATTCCTATTTTCGCGAGCACGTGTTTCCCGTGCTTACGCCGCTGGCGTTCGATCCTGGACGCCCCTTTCCCCACATCTCGAACCGGAGCCTGAACCTTGCGGTGGTCGTGCGCGACCAGAAAGGTGAAGAGCACTTCGCTCGAGTCAAAGTTCCCGACACTCTGCCTCAGTTTGTCGCGGTGAAAGCCATACCCAATGGTTCCCCAGCATCCCCACCGGCACCCAGGGCTTTTCAGTTTGTGTGGCTTGAGCAGTTGATCGCGTCTAACCTGCACCTGTTATTTCCGGGCATGGAAATCGTGGGATCTTCCCCCTTTCGCGTGACGCGCGACGCCGAAGTCGCCGTCCAGGAATTGGAAAGTGACGACCTGCTGGAGACCATCGAGGAGGCCATGCGGGAGCGGCGCTTCCTGGACGTTGTCCGGTTGCAGGTGGCGCACGATATGCCGGAGAGAATTCTCTCGATTCTCATCAAGCAGATCGAGATCCATCCCGAGGATGTGTACCGCGTGAACGGGCCGCTCGGTTTCGACCGGTTTATGGAACTCTGTTCCATCGACCGGCCCGACCTGAAGGACAAACCCTTTGTGCCGGTCACTCCCGCCAGTCTGGGGGCCGACTGCCAAGAAGACCTCTTTAGCCTGATTCGTCAGGAAGATTTCTTGTTTCACCACCCCTATGATTCCTTCCAGCCGGTGGTGGAATTTCTTCGCCAAGCCGCGCGCGACCCTAATGTGCTCGCCATTAAGATGACCCTCTACCGCGTCGGAAGAAACTCCCCCATTGTCGCTGCCCTCCTGGACGCGGTAGAAAATGGCAAGCAAGTGGCCGTGCTCATGGAATTGAAGGCGCGCTTCGACGAGGAAAGCAATATCGAATGGGCGCGGACGCTGGAAGACGCGGGCGTGCACGTGGTCTACGGAATTGTCGGCATGAAGGTACATAGCAAGATCGCCTTAGTGGTGCGTCGAGAGGGCGATGCCATCCGCCGTTACGTGCACTTGGGAACTGGCAATTACAATCCCGTGACCGCGCGTCTCTACACCGATCTCGGCATGCTGACGTGCAACGAACAAATCGCCGCCGACGCCACGTACTTTTTCAATGCGCTGACAGGATACTCTGCGCGGCAGGAGCCTCAGAAACTTCTTGTGGCTCCTGCCAATATGCGTGAAAGGCTCGAAGAACTGATTCGCCGGGAGATCGCGCATGGGAAAAACGGGCGGCTGATTTTCAAAATGAATGCGTTGGAGGACCCGCCGATGATTCGCCTCCTCTATCAGGCTTCGCAGGCGGGCGTAACGGTGGACTTGCTGGTGCGGGGAATTTGTTGCCTGCGGCCCGGCGCCGCCGGTGTGAGTGAGAACATCCGTGTGATCAGCATCGTGGGAAGGTTCCTCGAACATAGCCGGATTTACTACTTTCATAATGGCGGAGACGAGGAAGTCTACCTCGGCAGTGCCGACCTGATGCGCCGCAACCTGAGCCACCGCGTGGAGATCATTTTCCCGGTTGATAATCCGCGGCTGGCACGACGTTTGACAGGGATTCTCGACGTTTACCTCGCCGACCAAGCCAAGGCGCGCTATCTGCAAGCCGACGGGACCTATACGCGAAGCCCGGAGCAACATGCCCCGCTAGCTGCCGATGCCCAGGCTTCGTTCATGGCTGCCGGTCCCGAGGCAGACTCGGACCATCTCAAGGTCGCTGTGGTGTGACGGCCTCGCCGTCTCGCGCCGATTCGATTTCCCACTGGCTCCGGGGCGATCAATCCGGAAGAAAGTGTGGACCTGTGTTGGCTTGTGCCGGGACTGCGCTCCGGCTATAATCTGCCCGCGTATCGCCAGAAGCCTCGTGAGCGTCGCCCCTTTCGAGGGCGCACCCATCAAGACACCCACCCCACAGTGGTGTCGGACTCCAGCGCGCCACGGACCTCGGAGGAGTGCCATGTCAACTTCCAGAAGAACCTTTCTCAAGAACACGATCGTCAGCGCGAGCGTGGCCGTCGGGGATCTCCACGCTTTGGCAAGCGCCCCAGGCGGCACCGGGACTATTGCCGGCCAGGTAGCCGCCGCGCCTCCCGCGCATGCGGACTCCTCCGTCGCTAGCGCGGAGTATACACGCGGAATCGGTATCTACCCCGGCGATCCCAACGAGGACTTTGGGCCGACGCTCGTTCCGGACGCTTCGACGTATCGCAATGTGGCGCTGCGTCGGCCCGCTTACCATTCCAGTTCCTATGACTACAATCTGACAGCCCAACTGGTTACTGACGGGATTAAGGACACGCATCTTCCCGACTGGGTTGCAACTTCGGTGAGCTATCGGGGCCTGCTTCCGAAGGTCGAGCGGGAGTTCTTCCTGGACCACAACGCGGACACCTCCGTTGATTTACGGGGCCCGCGTCCCTGGGTGCAGGTCCAATTGGGAGGAGGAGCGAGCGTTCCGGAGATCGACCGTGTTGAGGTGCACTTCATCGGCCCCAACAGCTTGAGACCTGAGAACATCAGCGTTTCGGTGTCGGGCTCCGAGGATGGACGGGAGTGGAAAGAGTTGGGCAAGGTCACGAACCCATCGCCGGAGATCCCTAATCGCAACCGGATGAGTTTTGGTCCGCCAGTGCAACGGTTCAAGCCTTCCATCCCCTTCAGCGCAGCGTCGCAAAGCCGCTTCTATCGAGTCGAATTCGAAGCTCTCAACGCTCCGCCATACTCCTTTTTTATGCAGTGGCAAGTTAGCGAAGTGGCGTTCTTCAGCCAGAACGCACGAGTGGAAATCGGCGGGCCTTACCGGTTCACGAGTGCGTGGATGAGTGCGGGCTTGGGCGAAGAGTGGATCTCTGTCGATTTGGGCGCTCGCTGTGAGTTCGATCGCGTGGTCTTGTACTGGATTGCGCGCGCCGCCGAAGGCTCCCTCCAGGTTTCCGAAGATGCGCAGAGTTGGCGCGATCTTCAACCTCTGCCCGGTGGAACGGGAAACACTGACGACCTCAAGTTCGATCAGCCCGTGCAGGGGAGATACGTGCGCGTCGTCATGCGGCGGCCTACCTCGCCGGATGGTTACATTCTGAGCGAAGTCGAGATTTTTGGGCGTGGCGGATTGGTGCCACAGCCGAAGGCCGCGCCCGCAGCTCGACCGGATGGCCGACTCGACCTGGCGGGCGGCGCCTGGCGCCTGGAACGAGATTCGCGGGTGAGCTCCGACGGCGCAGCCATTTCGAAAGTGGGATTCGCAGATCACGATTGGGTTATTGCCACGGTGCCGGGGACAGTGCTTACATCCTATCTGAACGTGGGGGCAATTCCCGACCCGAATTACGGCGAAAATCAGTTGCTCATTTCCGATTCGTTTTTCTACGCGGATTTCTGGTACCGCAACGAGTTCATGGCGCCCGCATTGGCAGAGGGCCAGCGCGCCTGGCTGAACTTCGACGGCATTAATTGGAAGGCAGAGGTTTTTCTGAACGGCGAGAAGCTCGGCCGCATCGAAGGCGGTTTCATGCGCGGCCGCTTTGACATTACCGGACGCTTGCTCGCGGACCGCAAGAATGCGCTGGCGGTTCGCGTTGAGAAGAACGCCACCCCGGGAAGCGTCAAACAGAAAACCTTCGCGACCACCGGGAAGAACGGCGGCGCGCTCGGTCTCGATAACCCGACCTATCACGCCTCGATTGGTTGGGACTGGATTCCCACCGTTCGCGGCCGCAATACAGGCATCTGGGGAGACGTTTTCATGAGCCTGAGTGGGCCGATTACTCTCGAGAATCCGTTCGTCACCTCCACCTTGCCACTGCCGGACACATCCCAGGCCGACGTAAATGTGGAGGTTGAGTTGGCGAATCACACCTCCCAGACCCTGACGGGAACTTTGCATGGGCGGTTGGGGGAAATACAGTTTGAGCAGCGGGTCACGGTCGATGGCTCCGCAACAAAGAGGGTGAAGTTTGATCCCTCCACCACTCCCGTCCTGCGACTGAAGAATCCAAAGCTCTGGTGGCCTGCCGGGTATGGCGAGCCGCACCTGTACCCTCTCGAACTGAGCTTCCAAACGCTGGGCCACAAGGTCTCCGACACCCAAACTCTTCAGGTGGGCATACGGCAAATGACCTACAGCGAGGATGGGGGTGTGCTGCGCATCTGGATCAACGGCCGCCGGTTCATTGCGCGCGGCGGCAACTGGGGATTTGGCGAATCCATGCTGCATTATCGAAGGCGCGAATATGATATTGCCGTGCGCTATCACCGCGAGATGAACTTCACCATGATTCGCAACTGGGTAGGCCAGGTCGGCGATGAAGCGTTTTTCGCAGCTTGCGACCGGCACGGCGTCATGGTCTGGCAGGAGTTCTGGCTGGCCAACCCGGCGGATGGTCCCGACCCGGCGGATAACGAACTCTTTATGCAGAATGTTAATGACTCCGTGCTGCATTTTCGAAACCATCCGTCGGTCGGCATCTACTGTGGACGCAATGAAGGCAACCCACCGAAGCCGCTGGATGACGGCATCCGCAAAGTGCTGGCGGAAAAGCATCCCGGCCTCCATTACATCTCCAACTCGGCGTTTGGAGTTGTGGGGGGAGGCGGGCCTTATATGTCGATGCCCGTGAGCTTCTATTTCACTGCCGGCGCACACACTAAACTGCATAGTGAAATGGGCATGCCGAACATTCCCTCCATGGATAGTGTGCGCCTGATGATGCCCGAATCGGCCCTCTGGCCGCAGGGACTCGCGTGGGGCCTGCACGATTTCACGCTGGCAGGCGCGCAGGGAGGCGAAGGCTTCCGGAACATGATCGAGTTCAATTATGGCGGAGCCACCAATGCCGAGGAATGGGTTACTCTCGCTCAATTCCTCAACTACGAAGGTTACCGAGCTATGTTTGAGGGCCAGAGCAAGTACCGCATGGGCCTGCTTCTTTGGATGAGCCATCCGTGCTGGCCGTCGTTCGTCTGGCAAACCTACGATTACTATTTTGAGCCAACGGCGGCCTACTTCGGGTGCAAGAAAGGTTCGGAACCGCTGCACATCCAATGGAACCCCGTCACTGAGAGCATCGAAGTGGTCAACAACAGTGGCGGAAACGCCGACGGCTTGACCGCCACGGTGCAGGTGCTGAACATGGACGGGACAAAGCAGTGGGAGAAGTCTACTTCGGTCGATAGCACGGAAGACAGCATGGTTTCGTGCATCAAGATGGAGTATCCTTCCGCGCTCTCGCCTTTGCATTTCTTGAGACTCTCACTGACTCGCGGAACGGAAACGGTGTCCACTAACTTCTACCTGCGGGGGCCCTCGGAAGGCGATTATCGTGCCATTCGCGAGTTGCCCAAAGTCAACCTGGAAGCGTCAACACGCGTCGAGCGCAAGGAGAATCGCTGGCTGTTGACGACCGAATTGCACAACGCCTCGAACCAGCCGGCGTTGATGGTTCGGTTGAAAGCCGTGAGGGAAACAACCGGAGACCGAATCCTGCCGGCTATTTACAGTGACAACTACATTGCCCTAATGCCCGGCGAGCGGCAAACGATCCGGACGGAATTGGAGCATGCCGACACACGTGGCGAGTCCCCACGCATTATGGTAGAAGGGTTCAACGTCGGGCGCGGTACACAGGCTTAGAAACACCCAGGCTATTAAGGTGGCGGAGGGAGAGGGATTCGAACCCCCGAGCCCCTTTCGAGGCTAACGGTTTTCAAGACCGCCGGTTTCAACCGCTCACCCATCCCTCCGGGTGCAGCTTTGCCGCTGCCGAGGGCAGCGCCGCGGGCGATGCTTCTATGAGACTACCACATTTTCCCGAGCCTCCGTAATGCGTCTTCGATGCGTCAGAAGCGCACCCTTTCCGCCTCCTTCGGGACAATAGATTTCGATGTCTTTTGAGCCCCGCAACACCAAGCTAGCCGCCTTCCTTCGCTCAATTTGTTCTCGATCTCTTTTCGCCAGGCGCCCTCAATGCGATATACTTTCGCGCATCCTTCTTGAGGAGGTTCTTGATGCGTCGTTTCGTGATGAGGGTATTCGCGTGCCTCGCTGCTGTCCTGTTCATGGCTCACGCGGTCAATCCGGCGCCGGCAGATGCGCTTCCCGCAGGACCTGCCGACCCCGCACAGGGCGCGGCTCCCGCGGTCACCAGCCCCGCAGTGCTTGATGGTTTCTCCGCTGGCGCCGCGCGCGCGGAACGCGATTGGGAGACTAAGTTCCGAGCCCTCCCCGATCCTGCCAATCTGCGGAGCTACATGCAGCGGCTCTCCGCGCGCCCCCATCATGTGGGCACGGAGTATGACCGCGCGAACGCCGAATGGATTCTCTCGCTCTTCCAGCAGTGGGGTTGGGACGCGCACATCGAAAACTTTGATGTCCTCTTTCCCACGCCCAAAGAACGCCTGGTGGAGCTGGTTGCGCCGACGCACTTCAAGGCAACGCTGGAAGAACCCACGGTGGCGGCCGACCCCACGTCCGGCCAACATGCCGAGCAACTCCCCACGTACAATGCCTATTCGGCGGATGGCGATGTCACCGCGCCGCTCGTCTACGTCAACTACGGCACGCCTGAGGATTACGAGCAATTGGAGCGCCTGGGAGTATCCGTGAAGGGCGCGATCGTAATTTCGCGCTATGGCATGTCGTGGCGCGGAATCAAACCCACAGTGGCGGCTGAGCACGGCGCCGTGGGCTGCATCATCTATTCCGACCCGCACGAGGACGGCTATTTTCGCGGCGACGTTTTCCCGGGCGGCGCCTGGCGCCCCCTCGAAGGAGTGCAGCGCGGCAGCGTCATGGACATGGTGCTTTACCCCGGCGACCCGCTCACGCCGGGTGTGGGTGCAACCAAAGACGCCAAGCGCCTGCCCCTCTCGGAAGCCAAGACCATTACCAAGATTCCCGTTCTGCCGATCTCTTACGGCGACGCGCAGCCGCTGCTGGCCGCCCTGCGCGGGCCCGTGGCCCCGGAAGCCTGGCGCGGCTCCCTGGCGATCACCTACCACGTCGGCCCTGGTCCCGCACAGGTGCATTTGAAGGTTAAAGCCAACTGGGACATTAAACCTCTCGATGTCGTCGTCGGGCGGATTCCCGGCGCGACTTCGCCCGACGAATGGATCGTGCGCGGCAATCACCAGGATGCCTGGGTGAACGGCGCCGAGGACCCCATCTCCGCGCTCGTGGATGAGATGGAAGAAGCACGGTCGATGGGGGAACTCCGGAAGCAAGGATGGAAGCCCCGCCGCACCATCGTCTACTGCGTGTGGGACGGCGAGGAGGAAGGGCTGCTCGGTTCCACGGAGTGGGGCGAGACCCACGCCGACGAGCTTCGCCAGCACGCCGCCGTTTATCTCAATACCGACGGCACCGGCCGCGGCTACCTCGGGGTCGAGGGCTCGCACACACTGGAAAAATTCATGAACGGCGTGGCGCGCGACATCGAGGACCCGGAAACGAAACTCTCCGTTTGGAAACGCCGCCAGCTTCACCAGATTGCCAATGGCACGCCCGAGGAACGCGCGGAAGCCCGCACCCGTCCCGATTGGCGCCTCGCGGCGCTGGGTTCGGGCTCGGACTACACGGTGTTTCTGGATCATCTGGGCATCGCCTCGCTCGACCTTAGCTTCGGCGGTGAAGACGGCGGCGGCATTTACCACTCAATTTACGACGACTTCTATTGGTATACACATTTTAGCGATGCCGACTTTAAATATGGCCGGGCCTTGGCACAGACCGTCGGCACGGCCGTCCTGCGCCTTGCCGACTCCGAATTGCTCCCCTTTGACTTTACGGCTTTCGCCGATACCATCCACACGTACTCCGAGCAGTTGAAGAAGTTGCTGAAGGACAAGCAGGATGCCGTGCACGAGCGGAACCAGGAACTCGACGAAGGGATTTTTACTGCCACCAACGATCCCAAGGAGCCGCTCGTCCCGCCGGCCAGGGAAGACCCGCCGCCCTACCTGAACTTTGCCCCGCTGGAGAATGCCGAGGACGCGCTTACTCACAGCGCTGCGCGGTACCAGAAGGCGCTCGAAAAAGCCGAGGCCAATGGAGCGGCTGCGCTGGCTCACGCTTCGCTCCAGCAGGTGAACCAGACGCTGATTGAGAGTGAACGCCGGCTCACCGACCCCGATGGACTTCCCGGCCGCCCATGGTTCAAGCACCAAATCTACGCGCCGGGGTTCTACACCGGATACGGCGTCAAGACCCTTCCGGCCGCCCGCGAGGCAATTGAACAGAAAAAGTGGAAAGAAGCCGATGCCGCGCTGGTGGAAATTGGCAAAATTCTCGACGCTGAGTCGGCCTTGATCGTGAGCGCGGCCGAAGAATTGGAGAGAGCCGTCCAGTAAACGGTTTTCTCCAGCTAGTGCCCTTGCCACGAGACATGTAATCGCCGGTGCTGCCCCCTAACCGTCGCGGCGTTTCGAGTCTGAAATCTGGAATTTGAAATCTGCCATCGACTTAGATCCAGGTGCCCATCCCACGGGTGGGAGGCCGCTTGGGCCTCTGGTGCTTACTCGTGATGGGAGGGGAAGCCTCTTTCTTTTCATCAACATAATGGAGAGACAGCTATAGCTAGCTTATTTTTCAATAATATAATAGAGAGCCTGGAATCGGACATTTTCTCTACATTTGTTCTCAACAACATAATGGAGGTTACCTTCATTTTTTCCCCCCGCGTTTTTTCGCTGCTTGGTGTCAGCGAATAAGCAACTCCTTTAATTTCAATGACATATGTTTTTACGAGATTCAGACTCTCGACGATTAACCCATTTTGTTTCTAGCACATAATGGAGCGCTGCGAGAGTTTGTACGGCTGAACCTCCGGTCGGCGATGTTGTTTTTGGCCGTCAGGCGCCGACAGCAAGGCCAACTCTACCCGCACGTTTGCCGTCGGCACCCTTCGCAAGCCGCCGTCCGGCTCAGAGGCTAGTTTAACGCCGCTATTCAGCTTGTCAAGGGAAAAGAGGCTACATTGTGAGACATTGCGGATGAAGGCAAGACGCCTGGAATTCCTCCTGGCGTGAGGCGAAGATCTTTGGAGAGCGTGCTCCGAGGAACGTCCCGATGCGAACGATCGCACGTAGTTCAAAACTCCCCTGCCTTACGCTTGGCGGCGGATGGCTTTGAGCCCAGCATGACCCGGAGCACTTCCTTGTTTGTCGCATAATTGCCATGCGCGGCCGCCGGGTTCGCGATAATCCAATGCCACCCCGTGTTCCGGACGTAGAGGTTGGTAATCATCAGGCCTTCCATTGCAGGAAGGCGCCAACTTAGCAAATCACTGGGATCGCTCCACGCAACCACCTGAGGTAGTTTGGCGTTGAATTCCTCCGCGCCGCTGCGCCTCCGGGCAAAGGTCTCGCGCAGATTCTTCCACCTCATCATCAGCAGGTTGAAAGCGCTACTCGCTGCTCCCGGGGCCAACGCTTCCCCCGGCGCCGGTTCGGCAGCGTCAGGCCCTCGCACGTTGGCCAACTCCAGCAGGGGAACCTGATTGGCAAAGAAATACACCAGAGAGGTGCGTTCGAGGATGTATTGAGCGGCGGCGTCCTCTGTGGCCGCACCGCTCGCTGACGGAGCCGTCGCGTCCGGCGGCACGGCACGCTGACGGTCCATATTGAGGGTCGAGAAGACCAGATAGCTGCCCAAGCTGTGAGAGACCACGATGAACTCGCGATCGATTCCATGCGGATTCTTCAACTGTTGCTCCCACTCATTGGTTTCCGATCCATTCGCCCGGAATCTCACCGACTTGAGAAATAGCTGCCGCATCCCTTCCCGGAAGAGGCCGTGCATCGAACCCACCGCCATCATGGCATCGGAGAATCCCCAATCGAGGATGCTGGTCTTCAGCCAGCGATTAAAAAGCGCTCCTCGTGGCTGGGCGCTTTCCTGTTTCTTGGCGTCCTGCGGGCTGATCCAGGTGTAGGCCCTGAACCGGCCCAAGCTGGACGGGTCCAATTCCTGGGTCTGCGAGCATAAATTGAGCAAGGTGGAGTTGGGCCCTGCCAGCCGCGTCTCCCCGTTCAACATGGCCCGGCACTTCAGCGGAAACACCAGAGGCCACCAGTTGATCTCATCCACGACGATGGGTGCACCGTCGCTACGCTGTAGCACATAGTGATCGACGAAGGGGTCGGAGGCATTCCACTCCTCCTTGCTGCGCCAAACCGGCCTACCCATGAATTCGAAGGCGGGAGGCTCCGTGCCGTTGGCAAACTCGCCCGCGTCGGCATAGTCTCTGCCCACCGGGGCCGCCGGAGCCGTGCAATCTTTCAAAAACCGGCAGATCGCCTTCTGAAACATTTGCGAGCCCCCGGCGCTCGTCGCGCCAATTCCATGCACGTAGAGAATGTGTATCGGGCGCTGCCCGGCATTGCGCAGCGACTCCCCAATCGAGGAAATCTGGCTTAGCTTTTGTGGCCCGTCATCGATAACCTTCCCGTCTGCCCGGCCAATTCCCAGGACTCCGGCGATCAGTGACAGCGCAAAAAGAATTTGGCAGGAGCGAGTCGTCATCATTCCTCCGGGTCGAGCCCATCCGGGCATGTCGTGGCCCTCTTCCGAACGGAAGTGTAAACCATGGACAAGTTCAGAAGGGTTTTTCCTAGTCGGTACGCGAAATCCGCGATGAACTGATAGTGCCGGCCTCGCGATCGCTTGCGTCCACCGCTGCGCGCGTTCCCTGCAAGGGCAACCGCAGGCGGGCTTCGCAACCGGCGCGATCCTTACGGTTTTCGAGCGTCAGGCTGCCGCCGTGCGCCTCGGCGATTTGCCGGCTCAGAACAAGTCCGATTCCCGAGCCCGTGGGCTTGGTGGTGAAAAACGGGACGAAGAGATTGGAAGTGTTCGACAAGCCCGGACCTTCATCCTGGATGCAAACCTCGAGCTGGTCGGCCCGGTGAGACCACCCCACGGAGACTCCACCGCCGGTTTCGAGAGCGGCGTCCACCGCGTTGCGAAGCAGGTTGATCAGAAGCTGTTCCAACTGGTCGGGGTCCGCGCTGACCGCAAGATCAGGACCGGGGGTCATGGCGATCGCGGTTCGGGTTTCGAGGCCGACGACACGGCGCAGCAGGGCGCCCGCATCCACCGCTTGCAGCTTTGGTTTGGGCAAGCGAGCGAGCCGCGAGTAAGCCTCCAAAAAGCGGCTCAGAGCCGCGGCGCGCGAGCCGATGACTTCCAGGCCGCGGCGCATGTCGTCCTCCCAATCCGCGGCTCGCGGCTGACGCGCCAGCATGAACTCCAGCGTGCCCGCCATGGACTTGATCGGGGCGAGGGAATTGTTCAGTTCGTGGCCGAGAACGCGGATCAGCCGCTGCCACGCTTGCCGTTCCTCCTCGCGTAGCGGCCGGCTCAAATCCGTTAGCACCAGGAGTTCGTGCGGCATCCCGCTCTCGCGAAAAGCGCTACGGCGCATGGCCCAGCGCCCCGCCCCGCCGGGAAAGGAAATCGTCAGCGTCCGGGCAGGCTCACCTTCCAGGCAATCCCCCAAATCCAATTCCGCCGCGGTGCGGCCCAGAATGCGCTCGCTGGGCTGGCCCAGAAGCCGCTCACCCGCGCGGTTCATCAAGCGAAGGCGCTGCTCGCTGTCGAAAGTGAAAACGGCAACTTCAATTTCCTCCATGACTTTGCTCAAAAGTGCAGTGGCTTCCAGCGCGCCCAGGCGGCGCCCGTGCAGCGCCTCGCCCAAGGCGTTCACCTCGACCATCACTTCACCGAGTGCGTCGTCCGGACGTGCGTCGCGAGCGCGCAGAGAGTAATCCTCTTCGCGCAACGCGGAAAGAAGATTGGAGAGTGTCTGCAGCGGATAAACCAAGTGGGAACGCAGGGAGAATGCCGCGCCCAGCCAAAACCCCACGACCAAAGTCGAGAGAGTCCAACGCGTCGCGGGAGTGTGATCCCCGAACCACAGTAGAAGAACTGTCACCAGGACGGCGGGGAAGCCCGCAAACAAGGCGAAGGATAACATGCGGACTTCAAAGCGCATCCGGCGGCGTGGGGACCGCCGCGAAGGGCGCGCGCTTGTCGTTGCCCGATCATTCGCCATAAAGCAGGAGTCAGTGGTCAGTCATCAGTTTTCAGTAACCGATAACTGAAGACTGACGACTGAAGGCTGCTATTTTCACAACCCGTATTTCTTGAGCCGGCGATAAAGGGCGCTCCGGCTCAAGCCCAGGGCGTCGGACGCGGCGCTGACGTTCCCCTCGTAGCGCGCCAGGGCCTTTTTGATCAAAAGGCTCTCAACGTCTTCCAGGCTCATGTCTTCGATTCGGCCGCCCCCCTCACGCCCCACACGCAAGCCCAGATCGCTCGAACGCACCAACTCCCCTTGCGCCATCAAGACGGCGCGCTCCACCGCGTGCTCCAATTCCCGGACGTTGCCGGGCCAGGCATATTCCACCAGCGCCTGCATCGCGGCGCTTTCAAAGCCGGTTAAGTGTTTTCGATAGCGTTGGGAAAATTGGCGGAGAAAGAAGTTCGCCAGCAGTAGCAAGTCCTCGCGCCGCACCCGCAATGGCGGCAGATGAATCTCGATGGTGTTCAAGCGGAAAAGCAGGTCTTCCCGAAATCTCCCGGCGTCCACCTCCTGCGCGATGTCAGCATTGGTGGCTGACAAAACACGCACATCCACGCGGCGGGTTTTCGACGACCCCACGCGCTCCATTTCGCCCGTTTCAAGCACTCGCAGGAGTTTGGCCTGCAGGTTCAGGGGAACATTGGCGATTTCGTCGAGAAAGAGGGTTCCTCCCTCGGCAAATTCGAACCGGCCGACGCGATCGGTTTTGGCATCGGTGAAGGCCCCTTTGACGTGGCCGAACAATTCGCTTTCGAAGACGCCCTCGGAAAGGCCGCCGGCATTGACTGTGACCATGGGCCGGGAGGCGCGTTCCGAAAGGGCATGCAGACTACGGGCTACCACCTCCTTCCCGGTGCCGTGCTCACCTGTGATCAACACATTCGCGTCGGAAGGCCCTACGCGCGCCAGCAAATCAAGGACGGGCGCCATGGCCGGAGAGTCCGCGATCAACGTAGGCCTGCCCTCGGTCCGCAGCAGGCGATTCTCCGCCTCCAGACGTTGTCCCTCCCTCAGCGCACGGCTCAATTCAATTTGTGTCCTCAAAATCGCGATGAGGCGGGCGTTGTCCCAGGGCTTCTCAATAAAATCCCGGGCGCCGCGCCGCATCGCCTCGACCGCCAGACCCACGCTTCCCCAAGCGGTCATGACCACGACGGGAAGCGTGCTATCCACGGCTTGCAAGGCGGTGAGGACCTCCATGCCTTCCTGGCCGGAGGTGGTGTCGCGCGCATAGTTGAGGTCCATGAGGACGAGATCGAAGTCTTTCAACTTAACCGCCGTCACAATCCCTTCGGGCGAGGTGGCGGATTCCGTGAGGTAGCCTTCGCCCTTGAGCAACAGGCGCAGGGCTTCAAGTACATCGGACTGGTCATCAGCGATAAGGATTCGTGCGGCGAGGGACGTGATCATGTTTGGGTGGACTCGACTCTATCTTAGCGCGGTTCGTGCCGGGTGTCAGGCGCGGCAATCGGGACATTTGGCCATCGGGTCATCGGGCCATTGCGCCATTACCCGCGATAGTCGAAGTTCAAGTTTCCAGTTTCCAGTTTCGATTTTCAATGACCCAATGGCCAGATGACCCGATGATCCGATAACTCAGCTCCCCGCGATCCACCCATCCTGAAGTCGGATAATCCGGTTGCCGTATGTGGCATTCGTTTCCGAGTGGGTTACCTGAATGATGGTGGTTCCTTCGTTATTCAGCTTTTTGAACAATTCCATGATCTCTTGCCCCTGGCTGCTGTGTAGATTGCCGGTGGGCTCATCGGCGAGAATCAGCTTAGGCTTGGCGATTACGGCACGCGCCACGGCGACCAACTGTTGCTGCCCGCCGGAAAGTTGGCTGGGAAAGAGATCCTTTTTTCCGACGATTTGAAAACGGTCGAGCGTGTCGGCCACCAGCGACTGCCGTTCTGAAGACTTCACATTTCGGTAAGAGAGCGGGATATCCAGATTTTCCGCCACCGTCAGGCTGTCGAGCAAGTGGTATTGTTGAAATACAAAACCCATGTAGCGTTTGTTAAGCTCGATGCGCTTTTTGGAATCGAGCTTATGCACCGGCTGGTCGAAGAAAAAGAATTCGCCTTGCCAGCCGCCGTCGAGCATGCCAATGATACTGAGCAGCGTTGACTTCCCTGCCCCCGACGGCCCCATAATCGTAATAAATTCGCCCTCCTTGATTTCCAGATTAATTCGCCGCAACACGTAATAGCGGCCTCCCGCCAAGGGATAATACCGTTCGAGATTACGCATTATGATCATAGTGTTGTCCTGTGAGCCCCTTAAGCCACTCCGTCATGGCATGCAATTTACCTACCGATCCTCGACCTACGCAGCACCATTGTCAATTCTGAATTCCGATGGACAGTGTAGACCCATTCGTCAGATTGGACCTTTAATAATTCACAATTCCGAATTCATAATCTCCTATTCGTCGTGCCTGCCTGTTGCTTGCTCGTCGCTTGTCACTCTCCACTGGCCGTTGGTCACTCGTACCTCAGCGCCACCATGGGATCGAGCTTCGTGGCGCGTCGGACGGACATCTAGCACGCCAGAAGTGCCATAGCCATCAGGAAGATGGCGACCGTACCGAAT
Organism: Terriglobia bacterium; assembly: GCA_052139985.1. Classification (GTDB taxonomy): domain Bacteria; phylum Acidobacteriota; class Terriglobia; order UBA7540; family UBA7540; genus Bog-366. Next base: position 28,821 of record JBKQVI010000580.1, on the reverse strand, counting down.
GTATCGGGATCATTAGTTCTAGTCTCAAAAACCAAGCTTGCGAGGATATGTGTCACGGCAAAAGCACCCGCCGTACCCACCGGCAATCGCTCAATCGCCAATTCCCGATTCTGCGCAATGACTCCCGTGCGCGATCGCTAAATCACCAGCGACACGAAGGCCCGATGGCTCGATGAACCGATCCGCGTCACGCCCGGGTCTCTTCCACAATTCGGCCGTCGAAGAGGTGGACCGTCCGCTGCGCGAACTCGGCATAGCGGGGATCGTGCGTCACCATGCAGATGGTGGCGCCTTCCCGGTGCAGGTCGCGAAGCAAATCCATCACGGCCTCACCGTTTTTCGAGTCCAGGTTTCCCGTAGGCTCATCCGCCAACATAATGGAGGGCTTCCCCACCAGCGCTCGGGCCACAGCTACACGCTGCTGTTGGCCGCCAGAAAGTTGCGCGGGGTAATGCTTCATGCGGTGCGACATCCCCACGCGTTCCAGCGACTCCTGCACGCGCTGACGGCGCTCGGCGCTGCCCATGCCGCGGTACGTCAACGGCAATTCGACGTTCTCATACACGGTGAGATCGCCGATCAGGTTGAAAGCCTGAAAAATGAACCCAATCTCGCGATTGCGGATGCGAGTTCGATCCGAGATGGTGAGGTCTTCGACGGCAGCGCTGTTCAACGTGTACTTGCCGTCCGTCGGCGAATCGAGCAGCCCGAGGATGGAAAGTAGGGTGGATTTTCCGCAGCCCGAGGGGCCGGATATGGAAAGGTATTCGCCCCGCTCGATTTCCAGATAGATACCGGAAAGAGCGTGCGTCTCCACCTCGTCGGTGAAAAAGACTTTGGTGACACCGTCTAGGTGGATCAGCGTTTGCCCCGACCCGTTGGACTTCGACTTTACTGCATTCTGGACTTGATCTTTGCTTTCTGGACTAGCTTCCATAGCACTCTCCTTCGTTTAGGCTTGCTGCTGATTTACCGGCTCATCGATTTGTCGAAGACCGGAATTTGAAACTCGTAAGTCGAAACTCTGAGAACGAAACTCGGCAGCACGCAGTTTGCGTTTTCGAATTTCGGTTCTCAAGTTTCGATTTTCCCCTCTGCGCATTCGATCACTCGCGCGCCCGCCCCTCGATCGGTTCATTCATATCTTAACGCCACCATGGGATCGACTTTCGTAGCCCGCCGCGCGGGAAGCTGATATGCTGCCCGCGCTACGAGGATCAACAGGATCGCCACTCCGGGCGAAGCCACCAACGGTACGCGTCCACAGACCCCCACCTATCAGCGCAACGGGCACTACTCTCACCTGATTCTCCCCGGGAAGTAACCTCCTATCTATAATAGGTTTGACGCCCAGCAGGGGGAAAAAGCTCACGGAAATCATCTCGACCGGCACGCGTTCGGGCTCACCCCTACCCGTGAGGTCGAAATCGTCCGCCTGGAAACCCGCCAAGGCGGAAAACGAGCCATTTTCGCGCACAAAGTCCAAGAAATTGGGATGAGAAATGGACAATTTGGAGAATTCCGCGGCCCCTCCGGAGAGCCCCACCAGCCCGTCATGCTGCCAATAGCGCAGCGGATTGAGCCACAATCCGCTTGCCACGAAGAAAGGTTCGGTGTTCAACCCAGTGCCCACTGCCGGCATCACCACTCCAGCCGCGGTGAAACCGGGATCCTCCGTCAACATGCGCAGGCCGTAGTTCGGGTCTTGGAACAAGGTACTCACTCGTATCCTCAGTATTGAGCTACCAGCTCTCGGCTGTAAGGTACTGCAATATGGGCAGTTGGCCCTTAGCTGAGAGCCGACCGCCGGCAGTTTCATTCAGACTTCAACGCCACCAACGGGTCAACCCTCATCGCTCTCCGAGCCGGGATGTAACCGGCGAGCAGCGCCATACAAACCAGCAGGCCACCCACCGCCAGAAACGTGATCGGATCATGATTCGTGATTCCAAACAGATAAGTGGAGAGCAATCGGCCAAGAGCCAGTGCCGCCACCGCCCCCACCCCAGCCCCGGCAACAACCAGTTCCAGACTCTGGCGAATCACCAAACCAAAAATGTTCGCACGCGAGGCTCCCAGGGCGACGCGGACCCCGATCTCAAACGTCCTCTGCGTGGTCGTGTAAGAGACTACGCCGTAGGTGCCAATGGCCGCGAGTAGCAAAGCGACTCCGGCAAAGCTCAAAAAGAGCCACATCATGGAACGTGGTTGGGAAGTCGAGGCGTTGACCACCTCATCCATGGTTGTAATGTCGGTCACGGGGACGTTGGGATTCAGATTGTCGACAAGATCGCGGATGCGAGTGGCGATCTCGCCCGAATCGGCTGCTGAGCGCATCAGCAGGGTCATGGCCGTGGGCAATTTGCCGTCCAGGCCGATGGACTGGGGGTAAGGCATGTACAGTGCCCCACTAATCCAATCCGGCGAGTGGTTTGCCAGATCGAATTGGCGCACATCACCCACGACACCGACAACAGTGCGCCAGTGCGTATCCCAGACAACTCGAATGCGCTTACCAATGGGATCCTCGCCGGGCCAAAAACGGCGAGCCGTTTCCGCGCTTACCACCACCTCCGCCTCCGACTTTTCCGTGACAGCATCGGTGAATGGCTGGCCTCGGAGTAAGGGTATATGCATAAGCTTGAAGTAGTCCGAAGTGACGGCCCCCGCCCAGAGCATCGGCGCGAACTCAACGTTGGGATCCAGAGGATGCCCTTCCAATTCCACAGGAACGGCCGGGACTTGCCCACCCAGAGGGATTGCATTGATGGCGGCGACATCGGAGACGCCGTCGATTCCGCGCGCCCGTCGAAGCAGTTCGTCGTAGAGGGCAACGCACGCGTTTCTCGCCGGGCAGATCGAGGCATTGGGCGATACCCGCACGGTGAGTATGCGCCCGGAGCGGAAGCCGGGATCGACTTGGGTCAGGAGCCACAGACTTCTGATGAGGAGTCCGGCGCCGACCGTCAGCAGGACCGCCAACGCCACTTGGCCCGCAATAAGCACACTGCGCACGCGAACCCCCGACGTTCCCGTTGAGCGCCGCCCACCCGTGTTGATGATTCCGGCAAGATCAAGCCGCGAGCCGGTCACCGCGGGCGCCAGTCCCGCGAAAGCTCCGGCCACGACGGCAATTCCCGCCACAAAGAGCAGCACTTGCCAGTCAATGCCCACTTTGGACCATCCCGGAGTGTCCGTGGGCACGGCGAGTTTCAGAATCGATAGAGCCCCCGAGGATATAGCGAGCCCAAAAGCTCCGCTCACCAGCGCCAGGAGTATGCTTTCGGCAAGGAGTTGCTGCACAATCCGCCTCCGGCTTGCTCCCAGAGCAGCCCGCACGGCCATCTCCTTCTGGCGCACGGCGGCACGCGAGAGGATGAGACTGGAAACATTAGCGCAGGCAATCAGCAACACCAGCCCGATGGCGCATTGCAGCACGATCAACTTGCCGCGAATATCACCCACCAGGTCCTGCTGTAGGGGAATCACCGTAGCGTCGGCATTCCAGGAAGGCGCCATGGTGTAGGGGAACATCGGGACGATGCGCGAGATGAGCGGATGAATCTCATTTTTTGCTTGTTCGATCATCGCTCCCGGACGCAGCCGCCCAAGGACGGGCATGAAACCGGTATTCCAAAAGTCAAACGTATTGCTCGGGTCGAGGTGTAAAGGCACCCAAAACTGCACGCGGGTCGAAGGAAACCCAAAACTCGGTGGAAAGACTCCCACCACTTGGCGTCCCACACCATCAATCATGATGACCCGGCCCAGAATGCCGGGATCACCGCCGAATTTTCCCATCCACAACGTATGACTCAAGATTACGAGGCGATCTTGACCGGGTTGGTCTTCCCCGGCGCGAAAAGTGCGCCCGAGCTCCGTTCCTACCCCCAATAGGGAAAACGCGTCGGCAGATACCGCGCTGCCCACCAGCCGAACAGCCTCGCCCTGGCCGGTAAGATTGAACTCGGACTCGGTGGTGAATCCCGCCACGTCCATTGCCCGGCTGGCCTGTTGCAGAGCCACGAGAGCGCCTTTGGGGTAGGACCCCGTCACGCGCACCAGCCGCTGCGGCTCCGCGTAGGGCAAGGGCCTGAGGAGGAGCGGGTTGACGATGCTGAACATCGCGGCATTGCCGCCGATACCCAGCGCAAGGGTCAGCACCGCGATCGCCGTGAAACCAGGGTTCTTGGCGAACATACGAATGGCGTACTTCAGGTCTCGAAACAAGGTGTTCATCCTCAACCTCACATCCAGTCATCGGGTCATTTGGTCATTTGGTCATTTGGTCATTTGGTCATCGGGTCATTGAAGGCCGAAATCCGAAATGCGGCAGCCGACTGGCAATTGGCTTTTTCGATTTCTGACTCTCAAGTTTCGTGTACAGTCAACAAATAACCCAGTCGCCGCAGTCCTTGCAGGCAAAATCACGCAATCGCTCAATCGCCACATGACCCGATGGCCAGATGACCCGATTACTTCACTCATGCCTTAACGCCTCCATCGGATCGACCTTGGTGGCGCGCCGCGCGGGAAGATAGGCCGCGAGCGCGCCTGTCAGCCCAATCAGGCAGCACGCGGACGCCAACACCAAGGGGTTGAGCGGCTTGATACCAAAGAGCATGCCGCTTAGTAGTTGACCTCCGGCCAAAGCCCCGGCAAGTCCCAGCGCCAAACCAATCACGACCAGCACCAAAGCCTGCCTGAGCACCATAAAAAGTACGGTGGAGCGGCCCGCACCCAGCGCCATCCGCAGGCCGATTTCGCGCGTCCGCCGCGTCACCGAGTAAGCCACCACACCGTAGAGTCCGACCATGGTGAGCAGCAGTGCTATGCCCGCGAAGCAGCCCAGAAGCAGCGTGTGGAAGCGCGGCTCGACGACTTGGGTTGAGAGCAACTCCTCCATGGTGCGCACCTGAAACACCGGAATCAGCGGGTCAAGCGCGGCCATCTGCCCACGAATGGCCGATTCCAAAGTGCGCGGGGGGACAGCGGTGCGCAGCATCACCACCGGCGGCATCCAAGCAAGCTGCTTGTAGGGGAAGTAGTAAATGGGTTGGGGTTCGGTGTCGAGTGCAAATAGCTTGGCGCTGCCGACCACCCCTACGATCTCGTGCGGCATCGCCTTCTCACCAGAATCAATGGCGCCCGGCGTAATGCGCTTTCCAATGACGTCCTCACCGGGGAAAAACTTGTCCGCAAAGGCCTTGTTTACAATCAGAACACGCAGCGACGTTTTGTCATCATGTTCGTCGAAAAAGCGGCCCTTGAGCAGCGGAATGCCCGAGGTCGAAAAGTACCCTGGTGTGGTGAAAGCCATGCGAGCCGCGGGTCGGCTGGGTTGCGGGACCGGACGCTCTTCGATATCGAATGAGATTGTGGCATCATCACCGCCCAAGGGCAGCGGCCACACGCCCGCGGCCGATTGCACGCCCGGCACGGCGCGCATTCGTTCCAGCAATTGATCGTAGAACGCCACCTGCTGCGCCGTGTTGTACTGCGGATCCGGCAGATTGAACCAATAGGTGAGCAGGTGATCCGGCCTTAGCCCCAGATCACTCGCTTCGAGGTGCAGGAAGCTCGCCATCAGGAGGCCCGCGCCACTGACCAGCACGAGGCCCAGCGTCACCTGGGCGACCACCAACGCGCCGCGCACGCGATCATGGCGGTCCGTGCCACCCCGAGCCTGCTCTTTCAGGGAGCCGGTGAGATCAATCTTCGAAGCTCGGAGCGCGGGCGCCATGCCAAAGAGGAGGCTGGTGATGACCGCAAGCGCCACTGAAAAGGCCAACACACGTCCATCAATGCTGGCTTGGGCCAAGCGCGGTATGCTTTCCCCTCCCAACGGCAGGATGAAGCGCAAGGCATATTCCCCCAAGGCAACTCCCGCCGTTCCGCCCAAAATGGCCAGCAGCAGGCTTTCCGTGAGCAACTGACGCACTACGCGGACGCCACTCGCGCCCAGCGCCGCGCGCACCGCCATTTCGTGCTCGCGAGTCGTCGTCCGCACCAGGAGCAGGTTGGCAACATTGGCGCAAGCGATCAGCAGCAGCAGCCCGACTGCGCCCAGCAGCATCAGCAATGGCGTGCGCGAGTCGCCTACGAGCGTCTCGAGCGCGGGGATCACGGAGGCCCGGCGGAAATTGGTGTTCGTGTCCGGATATTGCTTGGCCAGGGCCGCAGCGATCACATCCAGGTCGGCGCGCGCCCTTTCGGCGCTCACGCCGGGCTTGAGGCGAGCGAGCGCTGTCAGCATGTGAGCGCCACGCTGCTCAGTCATGGGCTGCCCTCCCGTCGGAGCTTCCCGGTCAGCGGCGATGGTCGTCCAAAGCTGAATATTGGGCGCGTTCGGCGGAAAGGCGAACCCGGCCGCAGCCACGCCCACCACGGCGTACGGTTTACGATCAAGCGTGATGCTGCGCCCTATAATGGCGGGATCACCGCCGAACTGACGCTGCCACAGACCGTGGCTGAGCACCACCACATGAGTTCCCGCCGCTTCCTCCGAGGCCAGAAACCCACGCCCCAACTGTGGCACAATGCCGAGTGCCGGGAACAGGTCCCAGGTCACCATTTCGCCGTCGAGTTGTTGCGGTTGGCCCAGCCCGGTTAACACCAGATTTGTATCGCGAGAAGTCACCAGGTGGTCGAAGACATGGTTCTGCGCCCGAAAGTCGAAGAAATCCGGGTAAGAGAGGCTATTTCGGACGGAAGCTCGGCGATTGTCCAGCGATTCCACTGTCACCAAGCGGTCGGGGTCAGCGTAAGGCAGCGGTTTCAGTAACACAGTGTTCACCACACTGAACACCGCCGTGCTCGCACCGATGCCCAGCGCCAGTGTCAAAACGGCCACGGCTGTAAAGCCGGGGTTCTTGGCCAGAATGCGCAGGCCGTACTTCAGATCTTGGAACAAGGGGTTCATTTGCATCCTCACCACCATCCACTAACCACTGGTTTATTCATGCCGCAACGCTTCCATGGGGTCGATTCTCATCGCGCGGCGCGCCGGTACATAGCACGCGGCGAGCGAAACCAAACATAGCAACAGCGCCACCACCGCGTAGGTCAGAACGTCGGTCGCTGTGACACCGAATAGCACACTCTTGAGATAGCGCGTCAGTGCCACCGCCGCCGCCATGCCCACGGCCAGGCCCGTCAGAGTCAGCAGCAATCCTTGGCCCAGCACAAGCCGTAAAACGTCGGCCCCCTGAGCTCCGACAGCGATGCGAATGGCAATCTCATGCGAGCGCTGGCGTGTGGTGTAAGCAATCACGCCGTAGATACCCACGGCCGCGAGGATCAGTGCGAGCAACCCAAAGGCACCCGCGAATGTCCCGGCGATGCGCTCGAAAATACTTCCCAAGCGTATGCTTGAGCTGACCGTCGTTACGTCGAACAGGGGCAAATCGGCATTGAGTTCATGGACGGTTCTTTCCACCGCCGGGACATAAGCCGCCGGATCGCCGGAGACGCGCGCGTGGACGATCACCTGACCGCGGTAGGCTTGCAAAAGCGACAGAAAAATGACGGGCTCCGGAGCATAAACCAGGCGACGATACTTGGCGTTTCGAGCCACGCCCACGACATTGAACCACACGCCGGCATTGTTAAACCTTTTGCCGATACAGTCCTGGCCCGGCCAGTAGCGGTCGCAGAACTCCTGATTGACAATGGCCACTAACTGCGATTTTTCCTTGTCCTGTTCGGTAAATTCACGCCCGGCGACGAGCGGAGTCCGCATCGTCCGAAAGTAGTTCGGACCCACGATGGCGCGCGTGATTTCCATCGATTCGTGAGGCCGGGGCACGTAACCATCGGGGTAGACGTCGTCGCTGTGGATGGTAAAGCTGAGCGGCGAGAAGTCCGCCAGGGCCACCGACTCGACGCCGGGCAGATTCCCGAGTTTGGCTAGCAGTTGCCGGTGGAATGCCCAGCCCTGAGCATCCGTATAACCGATCGGCCCCCCGAGATCGTAGGAAGCCAACAGCACGTGATTTGGGTCGAAACCAGGATCCGACTGCTGAGCATTCCGCAAGCTGCGAATAAACAGACCGGCGCAGATTAGCAAGAGCAGCGAGAGGGAGATTTGCGCAACCACCAGCACGCTCGAGAGTCGCGACTTGTGGACTCCGCCCGAGATGGTCCCCGCTTCCTCCTTCAGCACCGCCACAGGCGCGAGGCGGGAAGTGCGTAGGGCGGGAAGAATACCGAAGACTATGGCGGAGAGAATGGAAACCGCCAGGGTCGCCAGGACTACCCCAACGTTAGCGTGGCCATTCAGCGTGAGCGGCAGACTGCCGGATGGAATGAAAGCGGCAAACGTCCCGGCCGACCAAGTGGTGAACACCAGCGCGAGCGCGCCGGCGAGGATGGCCAGCAAGATCGCTTCCACCAGGAGTTGCCGAACCAGCCGCCAGCGGCTCGCGCCCATCGCCAAGCGTAGGGCAACCTCGCGCCGCCGCGTGACGGAGCGCACCAGCAAGAGATTGGCGACGTTGGCGCAGGCCAGCAAGAGCAATGCGGCCGCCAATGCCAGCAACATGGGCAGTGTCTTGTACAAATAGACGTTTGCTCCAAATGGCGAGCGCCAGAGCGGGTCCAGCGTGATCTGGCTCGGACCGCGTTCTACGTTTCGGGAGGCCTCGATAACCTGCTGCATGAGGACATTGAGTTCCCCGGCGGCTTGGCGGCGATCCACGCCCGGTTTGAGTTTTCCCAGCACGTTGAGCCAGAAGACGCCGCGTTCCTCGGGACGATGCGGGCCCCAAACGAATTCGTCCATTCCCAGCGGAATCCATATGTCCGTGCGCAGACCGGTCTTGCAGCCTTGAAAATCCGGCGGCGCGACTCCCACGATTGTGTAGAGATGCCGGTTGACCTCAATCGCTCTGCCGATGATCGATCGGTCGGAGCCGTAGCGCGCGCGCCACATTCCTTCGCTGATTACTGTGACTGACCCTCCACCGTGCGTCTGCTCTTCCCCGGGCAGGAAGCCGCGGCCGAGGAGAAGGTGGACACCTAGCACGTCGAAGTAATTGGCAGTGGTCAGAGCCCCATAAATGCGCTCGGGCTTGTCAGTGCCGGTAAGCGACATAAAATCGTCGTGGTAGCCCAGGAGGCCCGAGAAGCTGTGGGATTGGCGTCGAAGATCGAGGTAATCAAGATAAGAAAAAGGTGGACTGGGGTGCTCGGTCCGTACCCCCCTCATCACCGTTACCAGGTCGCCGGTGTGGGCGTCTCCCGGAATGGGGTTGAGCAGGGTGGAGTTGATCCAACTGAAAATAGTGCTGTTGGCGCCAATGCCGAGCGCCAGGGTGAGGACGGCGACAGCAGTGAAGGCGGGATTCTTGCCCAGCATGCGTACGCCGAATCTCAGGTCTTGAAAAAGGGCCGTCATTATTATCCTCAATCAGTTCATCTGGTCATCGCGCCATGAGGCCATCGGAGCATCGGAAGATGTGTGTAACGAATTTCCAGTTTCGGTTTTTCAATAACCCGATGGCCAGATGACTCGATGGTCCGATCTCGTTCATTCGTGCATCCGCAGAACGTCTTTTCCCTGCGCTCCTAGTGCCATGCGCGCTCCGATTTCGTGCGTCCGCTGGGAGACCAAATAGGCCATGAGCCCGAGAATCCCGGAGGCAGAGAGGGTGCGCGCGATGAACCCGTAAATTTCCATCATGTCAGCCGAAATCTTCACGCCACTCAGATCGTCGTCGATCACCTGTTCTAGAGTACGCACGTCGAACACCGGTTGTTCCCGGTCCAACGCCTGCACCTGAGCGCGCGCGGCCGTTGCCACCGCGATGGGGTCGCCCCGTGTGCGCACGGCGATAGACAGCGAATTGTAGGTCAACTGCGAAATAGGGAAATACGCTATAGGAGGAGACGTGTGATCGAATGGCTCGGGCTCGATGTCGCCCACCACACCCACCACCGTGCACCATCGCGCAGCACTTGCACTCGATCCAAATCGCACGCGCTTTCCCAGGGGATTCTCACCCGGCCAGAGCCGCTTGGCGAGGCTGGCGTTCAACACTACCCTGGGTGTCGAATTTGGGCCATCGTCGGCAGTGAGAGCACGCCCCTTGACGGTAGTGAAGAAGGACGTGTTGGCCCCAATACCAAGCGCCATCGCCACCACCGTGAGGCCGGGGTTCTTGGCCAACATCCGCAGGCCGAAACGAAGGTCTTGCAGAATCGTGGTCATTCCGCGCCCCCCTCGACACCTAAAATAAGCAGTGTGGCGTCGTCGCTCCATTTATCGCCGTTGAATTCCCGCAGCTCCACCATAATCCTTTCCCTCACGGCGCCGGGCCGAAGATGCCGATGAGCATTGACCAGCGCTATCAATCGCTCTTCCTCGAACTCCATACCTTGCGCGTCGGTAGCCTCCGTGATCCCGTCGGTAAACAAGACGAGCCGGTCGCCGGGAGAAAGTTCCACCAATCCCTGCTGGCAACCCCAATTGGACACCAAAGCCAAAACCGGCCCACCTTCGCGCAGCCGAATACAAGAGCCGTCGCGGTGAACCAGGAACGGGGGATTGTGCCCCGCGTTGACGTACATCATGCGTCGTCCGGGTGCGTCGAGAAGACCGTAAAAGAAAGTGATGAAGCGGTCGGCTCCGACATGCGGCAAAGAGGCGCCATTGACGCGGGCGCAGAGGTCCGAGGGCTGCACGTGCGGCCCCGCGAAGCCCCGCACCGTGGCTTGTAGGTTCGACATGAGGAGTGCGGCCGGAACACCCTTTCCGGTAACGTCGCCGATGCACACCGCCAGCGCGTTTTCATCGAACTTCAGGACATCGAAGTAGTCGCCGCCCACGCTTCTCGCCGGCTGCCAAGCCGCAGCGATTTCGTACCCCGAGAGTTGTGGAATATCCACGGGCACCAGGCGCTCCTGGATTTGGTGCGCTTCCTGGATTTCCTCCTCGCGTTGTCGCAATTCCTGCATCGCCTGCTGCGCCCGCAGGTCATCCTCCACCTGCTTTTGGCGCGTGCGCCGGACGGATCGGCCCAACTCAATCTGTTTGCGAAGAGTATCGAGCAACCGGGCGTTGTCCCAGGGCTTTTGGACGAAATCGCCTACACCGTGTTGCATGGCTTCCACAGCAACATCAACGCTGCCCCAACCGGTCATCACCACGATGGGCGTGTCACCTAGTGTTTCACGGTGAGCCAGAAGGTCCAATCCCTCTCTGCCGGAAGTGGTGTCGCGAGCGTAATTAAGGTCCATCAGCAACAGGTCGAATTGATTCCCAACCAGCGCCTCCAGAATCGCAGTAACCGAGCTGACCGCCTGGACTCTGTAGCCGTTGTTTCGCAGCAGCATCTCCAATGCCTCCAGCACATCCGGTTGGTCATCGGCGACCAGGATTCGAGCCGGTACTTCGCCCTCGGATTCTGAAAATTCCTTCGTCAGGTTGCTCATAAAACCTCTAACCGCGAACGGCTAGCCACAGCCATTCGTCAATTACCCCACCGTGGGAATCCGCTTTCTACGCTCGACCCAGGCTTCCTTCGTGAAAATGCGGGGACTCACCTCAATGAGGCGTGGAAGCATCTTATAGACACTCACCACTGACCACTTTGATCCGTCGCGGGCACGAAATCCCGCTTGGTTGAGGGTCTCCGCCATATTGGATAAGGAGCGGTCCTGGACGATCAATTCGAGGATGAGCATAAGCGCGTTCATTTCGGACGGATCCTCTTCCAAATGTCTGGCGTCGTCTGCCACCCGAGAACCAAACGGGACATCTTCCCCGGCTTTGCCAGATTCGCCGCCCACACCCTCCGCCGCGCGTTGCCACTCCACCGCCACCAGCTCCCATCCCGCCGCGGTCCTCTTTCGTAAGTAATCAAGATCCAGTGGGCCCGCTACGGTCTCGCGAATTCGTTCTACCTGCGCCATGAGCCCTCCTCCGTAATTGGTGCGTTATGACTTCTGAAATCTGCAAGCTGAGCGCCGCCGTCCAGCCATTCGAGCCACAAACTTCATAATTCAGCATTCATAATTCACTATTCGTATCTCAGCGCCACCATGGGGTCGACCTTGGTTGCTCGTCGAGCCGGAATATAGCTTGCGAGGAGCGCGGCAATAGCAACGAGGGCCGGAGCAAAAACAAAGATCCAGGACGGATGCACGCTGAATCCCTGAAACGCAGCGCCAAACAGGCGGGGAAGCGGGTATGCGAAGACAAACCCAATCAGCAATCCGAACGCCGTAAGCCTCATCCCTTCCCCCACAACCAACCTCAAGACGCTGGCTCTCTCCGCGCCGAGCGCCATGCGAATTCCCATCTCGTGGGCCCGCTGGGTAACGCCGTGGGCGATAATTCCATAGATTCCCACCGCCGCCAGAATCAGCGCCAAGGCGGCAAAGATGCCCAGCAGTTCACCCATCAAACGGTCGCCGGCCTCTCCTCGGGCATCGATTAACTCACTCATGGTCATCACATTGCCCAGCGGCTGATCTTTATCCACGGACCATACCGCGGCGCGCACGACGGAAGCCAAGGCTGCCGGATCGCCTTTCGTTCGCACCACCAGGGTCATGCCCGCGGAAGGCGCCTGGACATACGGGACGTAAACTTGCGGATTGAAACCGGGCTGGCCAAACCAATCCTTCACATTCCCGACGACGCCCACAATCTCACGCCAGGGGGAAGAAACTCCAGCCTCGGTTTCGACGCTAATATGCCGACCGACAGCGTCTTCCCTGGGGAAAAAGCGGTGGGCAAAAGCCTGGTTGACCAGAGCCACCGGGGGCGCGTTTTGGCTATCGAAGTTCGTGAACGCGCGCCCTCTGGTGAGTGGGATTTTCATGGTAGGCAAGTAATCTGGACCCACTGCATAGTATCGAGCTTGTGGTCGTTCTTGCGGCCGAGTCGCGGGCTGCCCTTCGATGCTGAACGGGACGTCTCCCGCCTCCGCGGCGAGTGGCAGATTCGCGGCAGCCGTGGCGGATGCAACGCCCGGAAGGTTCTGGAGTTTCTCCGTGACCTGCTTGAAGAAGACGGCCTGTTGGGACGGACTCCCGTATTTGGAAGTGGGCAGGGAAACCTCCGCCGTCAATAATTCTCGCGAATCAAAGCCGGGGTTGGCGCTGATCGTTTCGAGAAAACTCTTAATCATCAGCCCCGCTCCTATAAGCAACACCAAAGCCAAGGCGACCTCCGCGACAACGAAAACGCGCCGGGCTTTGCCTCGCGCTGCACCCACACCTCCACTCCGGCCGCCTTCTTTCAAAGTCGCGTGAAGGTCGGACCTCGAAACTTGCAGTGCGGGTACCAGACCAAACACCAGAACGGTGAGCAGCGAAAGGCCGATGGCGAAGATGAGGACCGGCTTATCGATACCAAATTCAAGAGGTTTAACCCACTCATTGAAACTGAGGGCAGCGTGCAGGATCTTGATTCCCCACCCGGCAAGGAGCAATCCCACTCCCGCACCGGCGAGGGCAATGAGCGTGTTTTCGGAAAGGAATTGCCGGACCAAACGCCCGCTCCGGGCCCCCATCGCTGAGCGTATGGCGATTTCGTGCTTGCGTCCGGCGCTGCGAGCCAGCAGTAAACCGGCGATGTTGGCGCAGGCAATCAGCAGCACCAGGCCCACCGTCCCCATCAGCATCATGAGAGCCGGCCGAATGTGGAAGTCCTGAATCAGAAACTCCTGGAGTGGCATCAGCCTTGCCTCCCAGCCCTTGTCGGCCTCGGGATAGGCCAGCTCGTTGCGCCGGGAGTTTGTAGCCATCTCCGCTTGAGCCTGCTCCACCGTCGCTCCGGGCTTAAGGCGTCCGAAAACGTAGAACGAGCGCGATTGGCGTGCGGCCGGACTCAATTGGTTCGCATCGAACACAAGGGGAATCCAAGCCTGGGCTGAAAAGGCCATGAGCCTGAAGGTGGCAGGCATTACCGCCACCACGGTGTACGTCTGCCCGTTGAGTTTGACGGTCTTGCCTACCGCGCTCGGGTCCGAAGCGAAATGCGTCTGCCAGAGGGCGTCGCTAAGAATCATTACGTGGTCACGGCCGTGTTCGTCTTCCCCCGCCGCAAAGGTCCGTCCTAAGGAGGGATTAACACCCAAAAGGTGGAAGAAGTTGGCGGAGACACGCATCCCGGCGACATGCTCCGGTTCGTCGTGTCCGGTCAAGGTGAAATCAGCCCACGGCGCGATGGCGGCCAGTTCTTCAAACGTTTTGGTATTGTTCCGCCAGTCGAGAAAATCCGGCGCCGAAACGGGATGCTCCGGGCTATCGGCCCAACCCTTCGCCCGATCTGTTGACAGAACCATCATCACCCTATCGGGATCCCTCACGGGAGGCTTCCTGAGCAAGACGCTGCTGACCACACTGAAAATTGCCGTGTTGGCGGCGATCCCCAGTCCCAGCGTTATGACCGCAACGGCCGTAAAACCGGGATTCTTAGCCAACATGCGCAGGCCGTACTTCAGGTCTTGGAGTAGCGTGCTCATGGCGTAGGTCCTCCGTGCACATCTTTCCTTCGAATGGTCCGGTTGACATGTTTCCGTACGCTTGCTATGGTTTTCCGTATGAAGACTACCCTGATCATTCCCGACCCGGTGTTCCGTGATTTGAAGAGGCAAGCCGCCAAGCAGGGTACAACCTTGTCCGAGTTAGCGACAGAGCTGCTGCACAAGGGGCTAAGCGGGCGGTCCAAACCGGTCCGGCTGCCACCGCTGCCGAGCTTCAAAATGGGCTGGCCTCCCAAGGTCAATGTCGCCAACCGCGAAGCGCTCCTTGATCTGCTGGACGCGGATCGGGACGAGCGGTTATATGGCATCACAAGGAAAGCCTGAGAGTGTTCGTCGTTGATACCAACCTCTTGATCTATGCGGCCAATGAGAACTTCCCCGACCGCCAACGGATGCGAAGTCTGCTTGCCGGATGGAGTCACGCCGACGAAAGATGGTTCGCCACATGGTCGGTCCTTTACGAATTCATGCGGGTTGTGACTCATCACGCCGTTTTTGCCCATCCTCTGAGCTTTGCGGATGCCTGGAGCTTCATCGATGGTCTCCGTTCCTCGCCTTCGTTCGGGATCCTGGTGGAAACCGACTGCCACGCGGACGTCGTTCGCGACCTCACGCTCGAATATCCGCATATCTCCGGCAATCGTCTGCACGATCTTCATATCGCGGCCCTTATGCGCGAACACGGCGTCGTGGAGATTCGCACGGCCGATGCCGGCTTCCACGAGTTCAAGTTCCTCCGCGTCATAAATCCTTTGTAAGGCTTTAGCCATCGGCTTTCATCGAACAGCTCTTAGCAGCCACAACGGGGCCGCCGGTCTTTGGCTGAGAGCTGATAGCTGACAGCTTCATTCGTACCTCAGCGCCACCATGGGATCGACCTTCGTCGCCCGGCGCGCGGGGATATAGCAGGCCAGGAGTGCGAGGCCGAAAAGTCCTAACCCCACCACTGCGTAGGTCGCGGGGTCCGCCGGTTGAACCTGGAAAAGCAGGCTGCTCATAAAATGCACGAGCGCCAACGCCGCGGCGCAACCGATGCCGAGGCCGATGCCCGCGCGGAAGAGTCCCTGCGTCACGACGGAGCGGAAGACGTCCGCACGCTGAGCACCCAAAGCTATGCGCAACCCGAACTCGCGCGTCCGCTGCGCCACGGAGTAGGCCATCACACCATAAATCCCCACTCCCGCCAGAACCAGCGCCAGCGCGGCAAAAACGCCAAGCAGCGTCATCAGGAATTGCCTGGGGGCAGCCGGTTCTCCGGCAATCTGATCGAGGGAGCGAACGTCGGCGATGGGGACTGCCGCATCAAGCGCCATAACCTCGCGCCGCACGGCCTGCGCCGCGGCCAGGGGCTCTCCAGCGGTGCGCACCACCAAGTACCGGGGATCAAGCAGCCAGGGGTATTGCGTGTACGGGACGTAAAGTTCCGGCTCAAATCCCACGTCTGGACCCTCGGTCCGGACGTTGCCCGCTACGCCCACCACCGTGAGCCACGGCAGCTTGGGATCCGTTCCGGTCCTCAGACGCTTCCCCAGGGGATTTTGCCCCGGCCAATACTGGCGCACGAGTTCCTGATTCACAATCGCGACCCGCTGCGAATCTTGAAGATCTGCCTCGGTAAAGGCCCGTCCCTGCCGCACCGGAATGCCCATCGCCTGGAAGTAGTGGGGGGCGACCACAATGTAATTGGCCGCCGGCGTTTCTTCCGGCCGGGGGTTGGGGTTCTCCTCGATCACGAAATCCATGCCGTCCTGGCCTTCGATCGGCAGGCCACGCGAGACGCTGGCGCACACAACCCCCGGCAAGGCCTCCACGCGCCCCAGAAGTTGTTCGAAAAACCGCGCCTGGGCGCGCTGCTCCTGATACTGAGGCCCACGCAGGGGAATGCGCAGTGTGAGCACGTTATGCGGGTTGAACCCTAAGTTGAAACGCGTAATCCGCACGAGAGTCCGGATCATCAGCCCCGCGCCGATGACGAGTACGAACGCCAGGGAAAATTCCGCCGTGACCAGGAAGCCGCGCAAGCGATGACCACGTGCGCTCTCGGTGGAACCTCGGCCGCTCCCCTTGAGCGCCGCGACCGAGCCTCGCCTGGACATTCCCAAGGCCGGAACCAACCCGAAAAGAAAACCTGTGGCGACCGTGAGAAGCAAGGCAAAGCCCAGCACCCCGCTGTTCAGTGCGGCGGCGTCAAGGCCGGGCGCGACCAGGAATAGAGCCGAGGGAGACAGCGCCACGAGGGCCTTGGTGCCCCCGGCCGCGATCAACACCCCCAAGCCTCCCCCGAGGAGCGCAAGCAAGACACTCTCCGTCAGAAGCTGACGAAGCATCCGCGCGGAACTGGCCCCCAGAGCCGCGCGCACAGCGATTTCTCTCTCGCGGCTGGCCGCGCGGGCCAGCAGCAGGTTGGCAAGATTGACGCAGGCGATCAGCAGGACGAAGCCCACGGCCGCGACGAGCACCAGCAATACCGGTCTGGCGAACCCCACAATCTGGTCGTGCATGCCAACCACGGCAACGCTCCAACCTTTGTTCTCCGGATACTGGTTCTCGATGCGCCTCGCGATGGTATCCATCTCCACTTGCGCCTGCTTGAAGGTAACGCCCGGCTTAAGCCGCGCCAGCGCCAGGTAGGCGTGGTCGGTGCGCCCTCGTGGCCGCACATCCAGTCCGGGCACCCAGACCTGGCCATGCACATTGAAGAAAGTGGTATAGGCATCGGTAAAATCTGGCGGCATGATTCCGACGACCGTGTGGCTGCGCCCATCGAGAGAAATCTGGCGGCCAATCACCTGGGGGTCGCCGCCGTAGTAACGCTGCCATAATCCATAACCGATGATGGCTACAGGAGGGCTGTAGGGATCATCGTCGGCAGCCACGAAACCCCGGCCGCGCATGGGCTGAACGCCCAAGAGCGCGAAGAGATTGGCGGTGACGTGCTCACCCTCAATCTCCACGGGCTCACCGACTCCGGTCAAATTGAAGGATGTGGGATCCACCGCCGCCATGTCGCTGAAGACCGTATTTTGCCAGCGCCAATCGTCGAAATTCGCCGCGGAAACAACATTCGTGTGCCAGCCGCGCGACAGGTTCTGTTCCCACACAATCACCAATCGATTAGCGTCCCGGTAAGGAAGAGGCCGAAGCAGGACCGCGCTTACGACGCTAAAGATCGCCGTGTTCGCCCCAATGCCCAGCGCCAGCGTCAGCACCGCCACCGCCGTGAAGCCGGGGTTCTTCGCCAACATCCGCAAGCCGTATCGCAAATCTTGGAGTAGCGTACTCATAAATAAAGTCCTCGGTTATCAGTCATCAGTCATCAGCCCTCAGCTATCGGCTATCAGCTTTCAGCCAGCGCGCCAACCACGCTACGGATCAGTAGTCATTCGGTCTGACTTCATAGCGTCGATCGACCACGCTGGGCCAAGAAAGCGACCCCTCCAGGGTCGCCCGATTCTCATGAATCCGCTCGGTCCGTAGGTTTCACCTACGGCTAATAATCTCCCTCCCCTTCGGGGGGCCTGTTGCGGCCCCAAGGCCGCTCTGCGCCACGGCTCGGTGAACCCACACGGGTCTTGGCTGAAAGCTGAGAGCTGATCGCTGACCGCTTCATTCACACCTCAACGCCGCCATGGGATCGACCTTCGTCGCGCGCCGCGCGGGGATGTAGCTTGCAACCAAAGCCACGCCAGTCAGAAGCAAAGAAGCAACCACAAACGCGAAGGTGTCTGTCGGTCTTACGTTCCACAGGAGGCTCGACAAGAAACGCGCCAGAGCCAGAGCCCCAGCCACGCCCATCGCAACGCCTACCAGCGCCAGTTTGAGTCCGTGCCCAACCACCAACCGGAGCACATCACTTTGGCTCGCCCCCAGCGCCATGCGAGTGCCGATCTCGTGGGTCCGCTCACCGACCTGATAGGCGAGGACGCCGTAAGTGCCCAGCGTTGCCAGGGCCAATGCCAGTACCGCAAAGGCGCCCAGCAGCCACGCGTTGAACCGCTCATACGACGTCGAGTCGGCAATGATCTGTTGCATCGTTTCCACCTGGAAGACAGGCTGGCCGGGGTCCACGCTGCGGACAGCAGCTCGAACGGCCGCTACCATCCCCGCGGACTCGTCCGACAGCCCCAGGACCAGGCTCATGGATTGGGTAAAAAAATGAGCCGGCCAGGCGGGCACCAAATCGGCCTGACGGTAGGGAAAATCCACTTCGGGCTGCGGAGGGTTAGTCAGTCCTGCCTGCCTCACATCCCGAACCACACCCACAATAGTCGCCCACGGTGGGCCACCAAGCTGCACTTGCTTGCCCACCGGGTCCTGACCGGGGAGGTAATCCCTGGCGAAGGTTTGATTGACAATGACGGCCAGGGAGGTTCGTTCGTTATCCCCGGCGTTGAAGTAGCGGCCGCGCTCCAGGGGAATGTTTATCGCCCGGTAGTAGTCCGTGCTGACGGCACGATACTCTGCCCACGGTCCCTTTCCACCCGGGGGCGGAGTCTGACCCTCGACCAGAATATCGCCGTTACACCAAGAGCGCTGGATCGGCAGAAAAGTGTTCAGTCCTGCGGCCCGGACGCCGGGGATGGCTGCGACTTTCTCAAGGAGCGGCTCATAAAAAGTCCACACGGGATGCTGGCCGGAGTATTTGGCTTCCGACGGGGCCAGGCGCATCGTCAAAACGTGGCGGACATCGACACCCGGGTTAACTTGGAACAGGAGCCACAGACTCTTAAGCAGCAATCCTGCGCCGATCAGCAGTACCAAGGCGGTGGCAATTTCGGCGCTGACCAGCAGCCCGTTCAATGAACGGCGGCCCCCGCCGGCCGTCCCGCGGCCGCCCTCTTTCAGAGTCTCCTGGAGGTTCCAACCCGAAGCCTTGAACGCCGTGGCGGCGGCCAGCGCCAGTGCGCCGACCAGTGAGAACGCCGCAGTCAGAACCAGTACGCGCCCGTCCGGGTGGATTTCATCGAGACGAGGAATGCTCGCCGGGTCCACGGCCACAAGGAAGCGCACACCCCAAGCGGCCAACACCCACCCTAGCGCGGCCCCTGACAACGTCAGGAGCAGACTCTCGCCCAACAACTGGCGCGTCAGGCGCCACCGCCCAGCGCCCAGTGCCGTCCGGACAGCAAACTCCTTCTGCCGTCGGGCCGCGCGGCTAAGGGTCAGATTGGTTACGTTGGCGAGGGCGATGAGAAAGACGAAAATCACCGCGCCCTGGAGGATCCACAGAGGTTGTCGCACGTACCCCACCCGTACTTCGAGCAGGGGCGTCATCCTGACCGTTCGGTCTTTGTTGGTCTTGGGATACTCCTGCGCCAGACGGCGGGCAATCGTCGCCATCTGCTCGCGCGCTTCGGCCAGGGTCACCCCCGCTTTGAGCCTCCCGAAAGCCTCCACCATCCGGTCATCACGATCGGACTCCCAGGAGGGGTCCGGAATCAAGGGGACCCAGATTTGCCCGAAGCGAAAACTTGCCGGCATCACACCGATGATGGTGAAGGCCTGGTCGTTAATAGAAACCGTCCGGCCAATGATGCCTGGATCTCCTCCGAACTGGCTTCGCCAAAGGGCCTCGCTTAGAACGGACACACGGCTATGACCCGGCTCAGTCTCGTCGGTTGAGAAGGTGCGGCCCAGCCGGGGCTTGCCCCCCATGACAGCGAAGAAATTTGGAGAAACCAGAATGCCATGAACGTGCCCGGGCCCATCCTTGCCTTGAAGATTGAAGTCTGCACCCAGAAACGCGGAAATACCCTCGAAGACCGTGTTCTGGTCTTGCCAATCTCTCAAGTTTGGGTAGGCTATGCTGCCGCTCCGATCGCTGTGCTCGACGGCCTCCCAGAGTTCGACGACGCGCTCCGGGTGAGGGAGGGCCAGCGGACGGAGGACGACGGAATTCACCACCGTAAAAATCGCGGTGTTGGCGCCAATCCCCAGCGCTAGCGTCAGCACCGCCACCGCCGTGAAACCGGGATTCTTCGCCAGCATGCGCAGGCCGTATTTCAAGTCTTGAATCAAAGTGCCCATTGGTATCCTCGGGATTCAGTTTTCAGCTATCAGCGTTTAGCTACCGCTCCAACAACCCGCCCTCCGGGCACCCCTCCTTAACTAAGGAGTTCCGCTAAGTGCCTGGGGTACTCGGCCCACAATCGGCCCGGAACGGCTGCTTTCCACTGCTCACAATCCACTAACTACTATCCACTAGCCACTGCCTTACTCATACCTCAGCGCCACCATGGGATCGACCTGGGTCGCCCAACGCGCCGGCAGGTAGGCGGCCAAAACGGCGACAACGGCCAGTAAGACAGTGAATCCCACAAAGACGGCCGTATCCACTTGCATAACCCCGTAAAGGACGCTGGAAAGCGCGTGGGTCATGGCCAGGGCGGCGGGAACGCCGATGGCCAGCCCGGCCAAAGCCAAGGCGAGGGCGCGGCCGACCACCCACCTGAGAACGTCATGGTGCTGCGCCCCCAGAGCCATGCGGACGCCGATTTCGTGCCGCCGCTGGGAGACCGAGTAGGCCATCAGCGCGAAGATTCCGGAGGCGGAGAGAATCAGCGCGATGAGCCCGTAGACCGCCATCATATCGGCAGAGAGCTTCACGCCACTCAGGTCGTCGTCAACCAGTCTCTCTAAGGTACGCACGTCGAACACCGGCTGTTCCGGGTCCAGAGCCTGCACCTGGGCGCGCGCGGCGGCGACCATCTCACTGGGCTCACCGCGCGTGCGCAGGGCGAGAGAAAGGGAGTCATAAGTCAACTGGGCCAGGGGGAAATAGGCGGTGGGCGGCGTCCAGTGCTCGATGGGGTCGTTGGCGACATCCCCCACCACGCCGACCACCTTGCACCAAGGCTCGTTATCGCCAAAACGCACGCGCTTACCCACAGGGTTTTCGCCCGGCCAGAGCCGCTTGGCCAAGGTGGCGTTCAACACCACGACACGCGTCGAGTCCGGACCGTCTTGAGAAGTGAAAACCCGGCCGCGGAGGACAGGGATGCGTAAGACGCGGAAAATGTCGGGCGTAACCACTTCCAAGCCCGCCACCCGCACCTCCCCTGCCGCCGCCGGCGCCTGGCCTTCCCCGGTGTACGAGGTTCGATTCCACTCCCATTGTGCCGGTAGGGTCAACGACGCTGCGGCCGATTCCACCCCGGGCAGCGCACCGAGGCGTTCGGCGAGTTGCGCGTAAAACTCCCGCACCTGGGCCGGTTGGCGATACTTCGATTCCGGCAAGGCGATTCGAAAGGTCAGCACGTTCTGCCGATCGAAGCCTAGGTTGGCGTTGACCAGGCGGCGGAAACCCGCCACCATCGCGCCGGCCCCCGCCAGCAGCACCAGCGCCAAAGCGAATTCCGTCACCACCAGCAGTCCGCGCAAGCGATGCGAAGACGACCCGGCCCCGGCCCCGCGCGAGGACTCCTTGAGGGTTTCGTTCAGATCGGTCCGGGTAGCGTGCCAGGCAAAGGCGAGGCCGGCAAAGACGCCGGCCGCCACGGCCATGGCGGCGGTAAAGGCCAGAACGTATCCATCAACACGCATGTGGCTGACGCCCGGAACGTGCCGCGCAATGAACGGGGGAATGCTGTCACGGCGCCATCGCAAATCCGTATAAGCCAGGCCCAGCCCCACCAGCGCGCCAAGCAGCGATTGGAGCACGCTTTCGATGAGCAACTGGCAGACAATCCGCCCGCGGCTGGCCCCCATCGCCAGGCGCACGGCAATCTCCTTCTGGCGAGCGCTCCCCCGCGCCAGTTGCAGATTGGCCACGTTGGCGCAAGCCAGCAGCAGAACAAATCCCGCCGCCCCCATGAGCACCAGAACAAACTGCCGCGATCCCTGCAACAGATCGTTCACCAGATTCATCAGCCGCACGCTGTGGTCGGCATTGGTCAGGTGCGACTGTTGCGCTAATCGGCTGGCGATGGCCTGAAGATCAGCCTGTCCCTGGGCCAGCGAAACCTCGGGCTTGAGCCGCCCGATCACCCGGAGGTAGTGGCCCGTGCGATTGGCTTGCTCGGCGGGGCCGAGATCCAGCGGCCCCCAAACATCGATCCCCATGGGATACTCAAAGTCCCGCGGCATCACGCCGATGACGGTGAAATCCAGGCCGTTCAGGCGGACCTGGGAACCGACCACCCCGGGGGTCGCCCCCAAACGCTGCTGCCAAAAGCCGTAGCTGACGACCACCACCGAGGTGTGACCCGCTTCGAAATCCGCGGAACTGATCGTGCGCCCAAGCTGTGCCCGCATGCCCAGCAGGGGAAAGAAATCCGGCGTGACCTGGAAGCCATCCACGCGCTCGGCCACGCCCGTACCCGTAACGTTCACTTCCCACCCATGCCCGGCGGCCAACTCCTCGAACGAGTGGCTCTGTTCCCGCCAATCGCGAAAGTTGGCGGGGGCGGGAGCGATGCGGTATTCATTCTGCTTCGGCGCAGTCTCCCAGACGGTCACCAGCCGGTCAAGGTGCTGGAACGGAAACGGGTGGAGCAGCAAGGCGTTGACGACCGAGAATATCGAGCTGTTCACCCCGATGCCCAACGCCAGCGCCACCACCGCCACCACCGTGAGACCGGGGTTTTTGGCCAACATCCGCAGGCCGTATCGCAAGTCTTGGAGTAGTGTGCTCATGAATGAAGTCCTCAGTTATCAGTCGTTCCGGGCTGTCAGCTATCAGCTCTCAGCCATCAGCTATCGGCGTTCAGCTCTCAGCTTTCAGCTCAACCTTCCGCCGGCTCGCCCTTCGGGGAGGCCGGTCGCTGCCCCAGGCCGCTCGCTCTGCGCCACGGCTCGGTGAGCCACAGGAGCCCTGGCTGAACGCTGATAGCTGATCGCTGATAGCTTCATTCGTACCTCAGCGCCACCATGGGATCCACCTTCGTCGCCCGGCGGGCGGGAATGAAGCTGGCGGCAAGTACCACCGCTGCCAAGCCCAGTACGGCTCCGGCGAAGGCGATCGGATCGCCCGGTCCGAGCCCAAAGAGCATGGAGCGCAGCACCCTCGCTCCCAAAACAGCCAGCGGAAGGCCGAGGAGAAGGCCCGCCACACTCACCGCCAGACTCTCGCGCAGGACCATCCAGAGCACCCGCCGGCGCTGTGCACCCAGGGCCATTCGCACTCCGATTTCCGCGGTGCGGCGGCTCACCCGGTAGGACAATGTCCCGTATAGTCCCGTAGCTACCAGCAGCGCGGCGAGCAAGCCGAAGGATGTGGCCAGCCGCGCCGACAAACGCTCGTCGGTAAATGACCGGTCAAACTGCTCCTGCTGGGTCATGGGCTCGAGCAGCGGCAGGTCAGGCCCAAACTCCCGGACGGCGTGGCGGACCACGGCTAAAAGCGCCGTGGGGCTACCCTCCGTGCGTAACTCAATGTGCATCGTCGCCGTCCCGCTGATCTGCGTGTAGGGAAAGTACGCCATGGGTTTAGCTTCTTCCTGTACACCGGTGTACTTGCTGTCCTGCACCACTCCCACGATGGTGTATTGATTCGCCTTGGGGCCTGTGTCAAACGCCACGTGGTGCCCCAGAGGTTCACGGCCGGCGAGATATCGCTGGGCAAAGGTCCGGTTGATGATCGCCACCTTGGGCCCCACCATCGAATCAGCGTCGGTAAAATCGCGTCCGAGGAGGATCGGAGTACCGAGAACGTGGAAATAATCCGGCCCCACGGTGTTACAGCGCATGGAGGAAGAAATATTTCTGCGCGGACTCGCTCCGTCAACATAGGCGTCCATGTTGTTGCTCCACCCCGATCCAATGCGGTTTTCCATCAGGGTAGCCGATTCCACGCCGGGCAAAGTGCGGAGCCGGTCCATAAGCGTCCGGTAGAAGTGCACGACCTCTGCATCGGTGCGCAGCTCTTGGGGCGGAGTGATGCCGAAAACGAGCAGCCCTTGCGCGCGTAATCCCAGGTTTACCTTCTGCAAATTCCGCAGCGTGTGGAGGAGTAAGCTGGCGCACACCAGCAGGGCAAGGCAGAGGGAGATTTGGATTGCGACCACCACTTGACCGCTGCGATTGCTGTTCTTGTTACGAGTCGCGCTGCTCGCGGAAGTTTTGAG
This sequence comes from Terriglobia bacterium, assembly GCA_052139985.1. Lineage (GTDB taxonomy): Bacteria > Acidobacteriota > Terriglobia > UBA7540 > UBA7540 > Bog-366. The sequence goes on along the minus strand of JBKQVI010000580.1, from coordinate 4,262 downwards.
CGCGAATCCGGGGGAGCAGCGCACGGCATTGCGCAACGGAGCCAAGCCGAACAGCAGCGCCGCCAGAGCCGAGAGGGCCAAGGTGAACGCCAACACCGTATGATCGGGTGACACATTGAAGTCCAGCCCCGCCCAGGTGACTAGAATCTCCGTTGCCCAAGTGGAAAAGAGCCACCCCAGCGCGGTCCCTGCCGCCACCAGCAGCAGGCTCTCCGCGAGCAATTGGCGAAAGAGCTGGAATCGGCTTGCACCCAAGGCGAGGCGAAGGCTGAACTCGCGCTGCCGTGCCGTGTTTCTCGCCACCAGCAGCATGGCCACGTTGCTGCACGCAATCGCCAACACCACGCCTACCATCGTCATCAGCACGGCGAGCGGTTCTTGGTAATTCTCCCGCAGATTCTCGATGCCGCGGACAGGTGTGAAATGAAGCTCTGAGCGTTGCTCCTTGACGTTGGGCTTGCCTACTCCTTCGTACAGGGCGTTTTGAAAGATGGGGTTCAGTTGCGCCAGCGCCTGTTTTTGGCTCACTCCCGGCTGGAGTCGCGCGACCATCAGCAGGAACAGCCAGGATGGAGACCCATAGAGACTGTCAGTGCTGGCCGGCGATCGCCCCCACGGCTTCAAGTCCGCCCGCGTTTGGAAGGGAACCCAAATATCGGTGGGCTCGCCTTGCCCCACTCCCGCGAACTCCCGCGGCGCCACGCCGATAATCGTGAACGGCACTCCTTTGATGTACAACACTTGGCCAATTACCGAGGGATTGCGGACGAACCGCCGCGTCCAATACTCGTAGCTCAGCACGGCCACCTGCGTATGGCGGGTTTCATCCTCCGGGGTAAATGCCCGCCCACGCGCCAGGCGGACTCCCAGGCCGGAGAAGAAGTTCCCACTCACCATGTCGGCGTTGGCCTCTTCGGGATCGTCGCCGAAACGCACCGCCACCTTCCGGTAGTTGAGCGGTACGAAGGCGACGACGTCCGAAAACACGCTGCGCTGCTGCCGCAGTTGCTCGAATACCGGCTCGGTCAGCGAGGTGTCGTTGTAACCGGTCTGCGAGGTATTGTTAGGCTGTGAGGTAATGTGCAACCGAACCAACTGTTGCGGGTCGGGCACCGGCAAACGGCGCACTAAGGCGGCATTCGTCACGCTGAAAATCGCGGTGTTCGCCCCGATGCCGAGCGCCAGCGTGATGATCGCCACCGCCGTGAATCCGGGGTTCTTCGCCAACATGCGCAGGCCGTATCGCAAGTCTTGGAGGAGTGTACTCATGGCTTAGACCCTCAAGGATCACCTTTCATTCGAATCCGCGCGCGAAGCAAGACTTAAACCTGCGATCACCCAGCCGTGCCTCGGGCATCTTGCCCGTGCGCGGTCATGGCCAGGATGGCCATGCCACGAGCCGTAGCGTGGGCGTCCCGCCCCCGCCAGGAAAGCGCGGGCAGGATGCCCTCGCCACAGCGGGCGAGACGCCCGCGCTACAAGTCTCGCGGCGTAAAGCCGCCTCTACATCAAACCGCCCCAGCGGCCCCAGGCCGCTCGGCGCCGCGGCTCGGTGAGCCGCACGGGCCTTGGCTGAAAGCTGATAGCTGATCGCTGACAGCTTCATTCATACCTCAGCGCCACCATGGGATCGACCTTTGTCGCGCGTCGCGCCGGGATGTAGCAGGCCGCCAGCGCCACGACTACCAACAGAATTGCCACCGCGACGAACGTCAGGGGGTCCGTGGCGCTCACGCCGTACAGCATATTGGACATGAGGTGCGTGAGGCCCATCGCGGCGGCGAGGCCCAGAGCCACGCCGAGAAGCGCCATCTTGGCGCCCTGGCCCACCACGAGGCGGAGTACGCCATAGCGGCTCGCGCCGAGCGCCATGCGGATGCCGATCTCCTGCGTCCGCTGGCCGACCAGATATGCCAGGACACCGTAAATCCCCACGCTCGCGAGAACCAGCGCCACGAGGGCGAAGCTGCCCAGCAGAATCATGGAGAATCGCCGCGCCGCGAGAGAATCGGCAATAACCTCATCCATCGTCTGCGCGCCGTAAATCACTTGCTCGTTGTTCATCTGTTGGCTTGCGTGGCGCAGGGAGGTGAAGAGCGAGCCCGCCGCTCCTTCCGAACGCACCAACACTCCTATGCCAAGCGGGGAAAGCGCCATGACATTTCCAGGCAACTGCATGAACGGATGATAGAGCTGGGCCCGGAGCGACTGCGTGTCGTCCGAATCAAGCCCCCACTGTTTCACGTGCCCGACTACGCCGACGATTTCGGCCGGCTGATCATAATATTCATGCAGGTTGATACGCTTACCAATGGGATTTTCGTTCGGAAAGTATTTCCGGGCTAAGGCATCGTCAATTACCGCGACAGCGGGAGAGTGCTCATTATCCTGGGGAGTGAAGAATCGGCCGCGTTCCAGGGGAATCCGCATTACCCGCAAGTAATCCGGTTCGACAGTGTATTCCAGGGCCCAATTCATGTCGTTCTCGTTCGAGGGTTTGGGCTGGCCCTCAATCCAGAACTGCTCGTCGTCCTCACTATCCATGGGAATCGCCCCCCACGAAAGCGAGACCGCCTGCACGCCGGGCGTCGAGCCGAGCTTGGCGTCAAATTCCCGGAAGGCGGCCCGAATCGCGTCCGGGCTTGCCTTTTTCATTGCCGGCGGAAGGGAAAGCCCGAACGTCAACACGTGGTTTGGATCAAAGCCCGGATTGACGCCCCAGAGCCGTGCCAGGGTGCGGGTCATGAGCCCGGCGCCAATCAGCAAAACCAGCGCCGTGGCCATCTCGATCACTACGAATAATCCCTGGGTCCGGTGGTGGGCGCCGCTCGTTCCGCGGCCGCCTTCCTTGAGAGTTTCCTGCAAGTTGGGTTTGGATATCTTGAGCGCCGACGCCAATCCAAAGAAGATGCCCGCCAGCACCGAAGCCGCTGCCGTAAAGACCAGAACGTGGGCGTCGATTCCGATTTCCGACGCTCGGGGCAGGGCCGCGGGAAGGACTTGGAGCGCGGCCTGCGTACCCCAAGCCGCCAGAAGTGTGCCCAGCCCGCCTCCCGCCAGGGCGAGCAGAACGCTCTCGGTGAGAAGCTGCCGAATGACGCGCTGGGGTGATGCGCCGAGCGCAATTCGAACCGCGAATTCGCGTCGCCGGCCGGCCGAGCGTGCCAGCAGGAGATTGGCGACATTCACGCAGGCAATCAATAGCACAAAGCCCACGGCGGCCAGCAGCACCAACAGAAACGGCTGGATATCGCCCAACATATCTTCCCGGAAGGAGAGGATGCCTGCGCTGATGCCCTTGTCCGCATCGGGGTAGGCAGCCGCGAGATTTCGGGTGACGCGATCCATGTCGGCCCGAGCCTGCTGGATCGTGACGCCGGGCTTTAGCCGCCCGATCCCGTGAATCCCCAGGCCCGCCTCACGGATCTTCAGCCCATGATGGTCCCACTGGCCAATGGGAATGTACACCTCCTTGGGGCTGAAGCTCTTGAGGAGGAGGTCGAAGCTCGCGGGAATCACTCCGACAACTGTGTAGCTTCGGCCATCCAGGATGAGGGCCTTGCCCAGGATGTCGCGGGCCGAGCCGAATTTGCGCTGCCACAAGCCCGCACTGATAAGGGCAATGGGGGCGGCGCCGATCGCATCCTCCCCCGGCGCAAAAGTGCGCCCCATCAAGGGCTTCACACCGAGCAAGGGGAAAAAATCGGAGGACATGAACTCCCCGCGTACTTGCTCTGGCTCCCCCGCGCCGGTCAGCGTAAATCCGTAGCCGCGAGCAACCGCCATGGAGGAGAACGTGTGATTGTCCCTTTGCCAGTCAAGAAAATTCGGGTAGGAAATCGAGCCATACGGAAAATTCGGCTTGCTCTCATGCAGCGTGACCAGTTGGTTCGGCTCGGGATAGGGCAGCGGATTGAGCAGCACCCCGTTCACCACGCTAAAGAGCGCAGTGTTAGCGCCAATGCCTAGCGCCAGGGTCAGTACCGCCACGGCGGTGAAGCCGGGGTTCTTCGCCAACATGCGCAGGCCGTATCGCAAGTCTTGGAGGAGTGTGCTCATGGCTTAGACCTTTGAGGGTCACCTTTCATTCGAATCTGTGCGCGAAGCAAGAGTTAAACCTGCGATCGCCCAGCCGTGCCACGGGCATTCCTTCGCGATGCTCAGGACAGGCTCTGCCCGTGCGCGTTCATGGCCAGGATGGCCATGCCACGAGCCGTAGCGTGGGCGTCCCGCCCGCTGTCGCCGGAGCGTCCCGCTCCCGC
>JBKQVI010000579.1:0-2917 GCA_052139985.1 Terriglobia bacterium | reverse complement strand
CTCCCAGGCAGATTCCGGTCCCTATTTTTGCACAGCCGTCGTCCTACCCCACAGCCAACCAACCCGCAGATGCGTCCGCGGCCAACTCATGCGTTAAATTCGGCCAACTCATGTGTTAAGTGACAGAAAACAAAGGGCGTTCTTACGTCCCGCGGCAAAGTTATGGTTCCAAACGCGGCAAAGTTATGGGTATGGTCACAGGAATGTGAAATAAGGCGTGAAATTACGTGGCAGCTGAATTATGGGCGTGCTTCGGCGCAGCCATCGAGTCCCGAGAATCTTTTCATACACGGCGGGATCGGCGTCTTCGCCGCGCACGGTGCAGCACACAAACCGCTCGCGAATGGCGCCCACTTGCCGCCGATGGATCATCACAAGCTCAAATTCGGGAGGGCCGTCGATTGGCGAGCAAAGACACTGGCGGGTTTGTCCTCGATCAGCTTTTGGAGTCCCACAAGCATTATTACCATGGCACTGATCTCCGAATTTGGGGATTAGTGGGGCTAAGCCCCTGCGCCGGCTGCCATTGAGCGAAGTCCTGATTCCGGTAATTTATCTTGTCGTGGGTGTAGCAACGAGTCCACGCGCGCCTTTAGTCGGACCAAGGCCGCGGAATGGAGCTGCGAGACACGCGACTCATCCACGTGGATAAGCTGCGCGATCTGTTTCATCGTCCATCCCGCTTGAGAGTAGAGGGAGATGACTTGCCGTTCACGCTCCGGCAGGCTTGAAAGCGCCCGACTTAAAATTTCGCGCTGCTCGCGGCGATAGCAGATGTCAAAGGGGTTGTCACCGCCATCAATCAGAAGGTCCGGGTCAGCGGATTGCGGCTTCGCGGTCGGGCCTGCTGAAAGGACGCGCGAGCCGCAGTCAATTCCCACGCTCTGAATTTCATTTAACGCCCGGTGCCACTGCGTCAGGTTCATCCCCGATGCGGAGGCGATCTCCTCATCCCGGGCAGGCCTCCCGAGCTTGGCCTCCAATTCGCGATATAGCTTCTGGATACTCTTGTTCTTTCGCCGCAAGTCGCGCGTGGCGGGATCGGCGGCGCGGAGGCCGTCCAATATGGCTCCACGAACCCGATGCCGCGCGTACGCTTCCAATTTCACGCGCTTGCTCGCGTCAAACTTGGCGACGGCATCAACCAGTCCCAAAACGCCGTTGGCGCTCAGCTCATCCACTTCCACATGGGCAGGGAGATGTTCGCGAATCTTAAGGGCCACGCGCTTTACCAGCGGAAGCAATTCGACCAGCATCTTTTGCCGGTCGAGGTCGCCATTGAAATCCCTTCTCGGACATTCGGGCCGCCGCCTGACGGAGACCTTCCCTCTGACGGCCCGTTGGCCGGACTCGAACACCCTGGTCGTTACCTCTGCTGTCTGCCTTTTCTTGACTTCTGCAATCATTGTTTTTCTCCTTCTGCCCCTTTTCCCAATAGACCCAAATGCGAGTGGGGCCTTCGCCAGGCCAAGCGCTGTTTTTTGTGGTGGAGCTGAGAACCTTGGTCTTCGTCTGGTTTGTTTGGGGGAATTGCAAACCCGGAAGGTTGATGGTCAACTGACGGAAATAGCAGAAGTCCGCATGTCGCTAGAGCGTATTGTTAGCCCGGAGATCGAGTTTCCACGGAATGAAGGGTGCCTGGGGATCGATATAACCTACATGAACGCAATCACTTGCGGACAGGTGATACTCATTTGACGGCCACTCACAAGCTGGCTATGCTGCGCTTGGCATGAAAATGACGGTCGAATCCGCAAATGAATTGGCCCAAACAGTCCGGCATGGGTTGGTCTTGGAGGCGAAGCGAGAGGGCGACAAGACGGTTTGCCACTTCACTGATGGCGGCAGTTTCCTCGTTTCCAACTTCCTGGGCGCTCATATCCGCCCGGGCGACGAAATCGCCTTTCCACTGGCCATTGACTCACCCAGCACTAGAATCGAAATCTGCATTCACAAGACTTCTTCCTCCCGGGGGAGTCATGATCTGTACCAAGCCCCTATCAGTTATGCCGCGCATTCCAAGGCAGACAAGAGAGGGCAACTCTACGTGCGGGCCGAGGTTTCCGCAGGGCGTCTGGGTATTTCCGCCATCCTTCTGCCTTGCGACGCGGTGCGCGACTATTTTTACGTTCCCACACGCGGCGCACCCTGGGGGCACCAAGCGAGCCTTTATGACAGTCTCCGCACCAGGCTGACTGCTTCGCTCGCCGAGCTGCGACTCGCCTTCAGGCTACGGCAATTGGAGCTCCGCACAGCCGGCGCTTCCAAACGTGACCACGCTACGTTAGAACGAGCCTTCAACACTCTGGCGCAGCCTCAAACGCGGTCTTGTTACGACTCGCTGCTGAAGGATTCGTCGGCGCCAGCGCTCTTTCCGTATGGCGGTTTCGGTTCAATTCTGGTTGCTGGTAACCGCTCGCCGGATGGACAGACGTTTTTTGTCTCGAAAATCCTTTCCTTCCTCCCCGAACACCGGGAGCGCCGGTTCCGCGCGCCTTTGCGCAATTTTGACTTTCACAACGATCGCGCCATATACCACGATGTCCGAAGGAAACTTGAGGTGACGCTCGACCAGTCAGCCATGCCGATCACTTGGGACGCCACCTGGAACCAGTGGAGACATTTGCTCGGTGCCAAGGTTGAGTTGCAGGGAACATTCGTCGAAACGGGCAAGTACTGGCACCGGCGTGGCGATTGGCACTTGATTAAATGGGAAACCGCCTTGCCGAGCCGCATCGAGGTGAAGCTTTCTGCTGACATCGCTGAGCAGATTGAAACGGCCCGAAAGAATTATCACCGTTTTGGTGAGTTCTCAGACGCCCTGGCCAAAATCCGTGCCCGCATCGAGCGTGAGCCAATGGAGAGGGAACAACTGCGCAGCCTCTGTTGGGACCTCGGCATACCCGGAAACTTCGAC
>JBKQVI010000578.1:0-27544 GCA_052139985.1 Terriglobia bacterium | reverse complement strand
CCAGAGCGACGTTACCGGTGAGGATCATCAGGTCGGCCCAGGATATTTTCCGGCCGTACTTTTGCTTGATCGGCCAGAGCAACCGGCGTGCCTTGTCGAGGCTCACGTTGTCCGGCCAACTGTTGAGAGGAGCAAAGCGCTGCGCTCCGGAACCCGCGCCGCCGCGGCCATCGGAGATGCGGTACGTGCCGGCGCCATGCCACGCCATGCGGATGAAGAGCGGCCCATAATGGCCGTAGTCCGCCGGCCACCAGTCTTGCGATGTCGTCATCAAGGCATGGAGATCCTTGATCACGGCATCCAGGTCGAGGCTCTTGAATTCTTCCGCGTAATTGAACTCCTTGTCCATCGGATCGGACAGGGGGGAGTTCCGGTGCAGGATCTTCAGGTTCAACTGATTCGGCCACCAGCCCGCATTCGTCGGGCCTCCGGTCGCCGTGTGTCTATGAGCACCGCCCGTTACCGGGCACTTGCTCTCGGTTGACAAGGTTTGCTCCTGATGAGCGGGAACAGGCGCCCCCGCTTTGGTGCTGAGTGTTTTATCCATATCTTTGCCCTCCTCCGAATTAGTCAAAATGTTTGTCTTCCCCCGAATGCGTCCAAAAAACTGTGACGAACTACGAACCCATCCTGACTTTCCCATTCGCGCCATCGCCGCCGGCCGCGCTCGCCGACGGGCGCCACTCATCCGGTATCCAAACGCCGACGATACTTAACCGGAAGCGTGCCGCGGAGCGCACTTCGTGCAGAGCCCACGGAAAATGAGTTCGCATTCGCGAACAATCCGCTTACCGAGGGAGCCCGAGGCGGGCCTGGGCACGTCGTACCACTCCATGTCCTCATCATTGCCGCTGCGGTCGCAGATAATGTGGTGATGCCGCATGCCTTTCGCATCGAATCGCGCGCCGCGGCCCTCGACGGCCACTTCACGCACCAGACCCGCCTGCACCAAGTCCCGCAGGTTGTTATAAGTCGTGGCTCTTGAACAGCGCGGATCCGCGCGATTCACGGCTTCGAAGATTTCCGCAGCCGTGGGATGGCTGTTGTGTTCCATCAAGAATGCCATCACGGCGTAGCGCTGCGGCGTGCACCGCAACCCGCTACCCTTCAGGGATTTCTTGATCGCCTCGGTGTCCATGGAGGAGTTAGATTAAATCTAATGTGATATTTAGTCAAGACTTATGCTTGCGGTTGCTGCTGCGAGCAGAAGACTGGCGGATGCCGTGTTGCGCGAGTAGCCATCACAGTCAGTGGTTTCCTGACTTTGGATTCTTCCTGACGTGGAAGACACCGACGCAAGAAGGCATTGACCGTGGCCACCTCTTTCGCGGTTCGAACGGTCCCGACGTCGTGCTCGCGGGGTTTTGAGACGAACGGGGCAGTGGGCGACAGATTGGTGCAGAGCCATGGCGCGGTTCGCCTGAATAGCACCACGTTCGGAACGACCACCCGCCGCCTCGCGCCATTGTGTCCAGATGGTCCAACCGGAAGCAGTCCATTTCATCAATCGCGCGGCCCGCTGGTCGGATTCGAGCGTCCGCTGGCTGACGGAGTCCCTCTGCTGTCCGACTGGTTTTGATCTCTCCGGCTGCTCGCCGGATTCCTGTGGCTGTGAACGTAGAGACTCAGGCCGCCGGTGTAGTTCTGCCGCGCGGGGAGATGTCACAGAAGCGATCTTGACTTCGGCCCACAGGAGCGCAGACACTGAGAAAGCGTCAGGACGCAATCACAAGCTAGGCATTTTCGGGGCGATGGGAGAAACTGGTGAGCGCGGCTGTAACCCAACTCGTGGTCTGGACGGTTTTAGCCTGCGCTACGATTAGCCGAGGTGCTAAAGTTCGCCGGCCCGCATAGGACGGCTGCCGACGGAGCACTTAGGCGCCGGCTACGGAAGCAATCGCGAAGACAAGGAGGACGATATGGACCGAAGACAGTTTGTAAAAACATCGACGGCGGGCATGGGAACGTTGGCCGCCGGCCTAGGGATCAAAGATGGGGTAGAGCCAAGCCTGGCCGCAGAGCCGGGTTCAGTCCCTGCTGTCGGCGGCGACAAGATTGGACGTCCCGTTCGGGTCGTTAGTATTGGTTTTACCCAAGGGCATTCGCTGGACGAAATCGCCGGACTGGTGGACAAGGAGGGAGCAGGAGGGACGGACCTGATCGTCCTGCCGGAAACCTGGCGAGGCCAGGACGAAAAGAGCACGGAAACGCTGGAGGGGCCGACGATCACCACCATCGCCCGTCTGGCGCAGAAACATCAGACTTATGTCGTCTGCCCCATCGATCGCAAAGAGGGGGAGCGGCGATACAACTCGGCGGTGCTGCTGGACCGCAAGGGTCACGTGGTGAGCCTCTACAACAAGCTTTACCCTGTCTGGCAAGTGGAATGTATGAAAGAATCGCCGCAGCAAGCGGTGCTTCCGGGTGAAGACGTCACAGTTCACCAGGCGGACTTTGGTCGAATTGGCATGGCCATTTGTTTTGACGTGAATTGGGCATCCTTGTGGGAGCGCATGGCGAACCAGGGGGCGGAACTGGTGATTTGGCCGAGTGCTTACTCCGCGGGACGCTCGCTGCAGGCGCAGGCAATCTGCAATAACTACTACATTGTCAGTGCGACGTGGGTACCGGACTGCCGGGTCTTTGATATCGATGGAGAGCAACTGGTGCACGACCAGAATAATCAGGGCAACGGCGTCAACATCACCAGGGTCACGCTGGATTTGGACCGATGCATTTTTCACCAGGACCTGAATGTTCCCGAGAAGCGTGACAAGCTGCTGAAGGACCGTGGCGACGATGTTGCCCAGGAGAAGTGGATGCCCATGGAAGGATGGTTTGTGCTCAAAGCGAAGCGCCCGGGAGTTAGTGCTCGCGAGTTGGCACGGGAATATGGCATGGAAGAGTTGGGACATTACATCAATCGCAGCCGCTGTGAAATCGACAAGTGCCGGGGATGGGAATTTCACAGTTAATCCGCCGGTGAAACCTGGGTTTTGTTGAAGAATCTGACGGAGAAACCGCGGATGGCGATCCATCGCAACCGGCAAGCCGGAAGGCGCTCTACGCTGAGCCGCAGAGCTTTTCTCCAAACAGCTTCGTTTTCCCCAATGCTCTTCTCACTGTCCCCTCGTTCTCCGGAAGCCCGGGAAGTCAAGACTCCCAAACCCACAGACATCCGCATCGATGAAGTCTCCATCGAGTACCAGGATTTCCCTTACCGCACGCCGTACAAGTTTGGCGGCAGGGAAATTGACCGCGTGACGGTCTTGAATGTCCGGTGTGCCGTACATACCTTAAGTGGCCGCACAGCACGGGGCTTCGGGTCGATGCCGCTGGTCAGCGCATGGGCCTTTCCTTCCGCCAGGATGTCCTTCGACACTACATTGGGCGCCATGAAGGCCCATGCTGAGCGGATCAGGACGATCACGGCGGACTATCATGTGCCCGCGCATCCCATCGATATCAACGTCGCACTCGAACCCGAATACGTGAGCGCGGCGCACGAAGTTTCCGCTGACCTACGCCTGGCGCAGCCGATTCCCAAACTCTGTACCCTGGTAACGGCGAGCGCATTCGACGCCGCTCTGCATGACGCGTTCGGAAAGGCCCACGGCCTTAGTACCTATCACACCTACGGCCGCGATTTCATGACCTACGACCTCAGTCATTACCTCGGCCCGGAGTTCCGGGGCGAATACGCTAATCAGTATTTGCTCAGGGACCCCAAACCGCGACTGGCGCTTTACCACTCCGTAGGTGAGTCAGACCCCATCGATGAGTCGGACGTGAAGGAGGAAATTCACGACGGCTTACCCATGAGTCTGGGCGGATGGATCGACTACAACGGCTTAACCCACATCAAGATCAAGCTGGCCGGCAACAATTTGGATTGGGACCTCGATCGGATCCTCCGAATCGACCGGACGACCAGCGGACGGGAGACGGCGCGTGGCGTCAAGGATTGGGTCTACTCGCTCGACTTCAACGAGCAATGCCCAAATGTGGCGTACCTGCTGGACTTCTTGCACCGACTTAAGGAGAAGTCACCCTCGGGTTACGACAAAATACAGTACATCGAGCAGCCCACAAAACGCGACCTCGAAAAGGATCGGCAAAATGTGATGCACGAGGCCGCGAAACTCCGACCCATCGTGATCGACGAGTCGCTGACCGGCCTGGATATGTTAATGCTGGCGCGCGAAATGGGCTATTCAGGAGCAGCGCTAAAGACCTGCAAGGGTCAGACACAGTCAGTGCTCCTCGCCGCCGTCTGCCAAAAATACAAGATGTTCATGTGCGTGCAGGATCTCACGTGCCCCGGTGCATCCCTGGTGCATTCCGTGGGTTTGGCAGCCCACCTGCCGACGGTCACCGCCGTGGAATCGAACGCACGTCACTTCGTGCCCGCGGGCAACCGCGGATGGGAAGGAAGATTCCCGGGAATCTTCCTCGTCAAAGATGGCACGATGGCCACTGGGGATCTGACCAAGCCAGGCTTGGGCGTCGTCGATTGATGTTGTGTAATCAGGCTCATCGAGGAGGTAACTCACATTTCCAAAATCCTCACCACCACCGTCGGATCGTACCCCGTCCCAGACTGGCTTACCGCCACACCGAGCCGGCAGGCCCGTCTCGACGCCACGCGCGTAGTCTTTGACATCCAACGTCAGGCCGGCGTGGACCTTCCTACGGATGGCGAACTCTATCGGTTCGACATCAGTCATCCCGACACCAACGGCATGATCGAGTACTTCCTGCGGCCCATGAGCGGCATCACGACCCAGCTCGGCCGGGCCGATTGGGACGCGTACTACCGGCTGCCGGGTGTTAGCTTTCGCACCGCCCCCGCAGGAGTCGTCACCGGCGCGATCGGGGGAGGCAAACTTAATCTTCTAGCCGATTGCGCGGCTGCTGCCGAGGTCGCGGGAGGCCCGTTCAAATTTACGGTAACCAGCCCGTACATGCTTTCCCGTCTCCTCTTAGATCAGCACTACCACGATTTCGAAGCTTTAACCATGGCAGTTGCCAAGGCGCTGGCTGAACAAGTGGCAGGACTGCCTTGCGCGTGCCTGCAAGTTGATGAGGCCATCCTCGTCGAAAGTCCGCAGGATGCTCTAATGGCGGCCAAGGCGATCAACCAACTACTTGACAGTGTTTCTTGCCAACGGGCAGTGCACCTGTGCTTTGGCAATTACGGAGGCCAAACGATTCGCACGGGACACTGGGCTTCGCTCCTTGAATTCTTCAACGCCCTTCACGTTGACCACCTGGTGCTGGAAATTGCTCACCGTCCGAGTCAGGATCTTGACGCCTTAAAGGACGTCGCGACCCGAATCAAGCTCGGCATCGGCGTCGTGGATGTAAAGATCAATCACGTTGAAACTCCTGACGAGGTTGCTCGGCGGATTGAATCGGCGGAAAAGGTCCTGGGCCCAGGCCGGGTAGGTTGGGTCCATCCGGACTGCGGATTCTGGATGCTCAAGCGTTCGATCGTTGATCGCAAGATTGCCGCCTTAGTGCAGGGACGCGACCGCTACCAGAGAAGAGAATCGCAAACCGGAGTGGCATGATTTCGCACATCTCGGGAAACTCGATCTCGGGAAACCGCTGCCGGCCTTAGCCGTTTGTGCTACACTGCCGTTCCTTGACGTGGTAACAAATCTGTTATGGCCCGAGCTGCTGAAGCCAAGCAAAACCTCCGTGAAATATGCCGTATCGCCGCGCGTGTCTTCTACGCGAAGAGCTACGATGGGGCGTCGATGCAGGATATCGCTCAGGCTGTCGGCCTCACGAAGGCGGGTCTTTATCATCACGTGGGCAGCAAGGATCGCCTGCTTTACGAAATCCAGAATTACGGAATGGACATCCTGGATGAGACCGTGCTCGCGCCCATCAAGGATGTCGCCGATCCTCGCGAGAAGCTTCGCCGGACCATCATCGGCCACATTGACCTGATCGTGCGCGCGCGCGACCAGGAAATCACCGTGATTCTGCACGAAAACCGCTCCCTCAGCGGCCCTTTGCGCAAGAAGCTCAACGCCCGGAAACGCAACTATATCGATTACCTCATCGATCTGATCGGGCGCGTTCAGCAGGAAAGCGGCCGGCCGCCACTGCTGTCGCCCCGGTTGGCCGCCTTCGCGTTGCTGGGAATGATCAATTGGCTCTACCAGTGGTACACCACCGGAGGCCCCATCAAGCAGGGCGAACTCGCCCAAGCCTATGCGGACTTTTTCTTCCGCGGACTCCTCGGAACAATTTAGAAGGCAGTAGGCAGTAAGCTGTAGGCACTCCGGCACTCGGCCGCGGACAGAAGAAGAACTTGAAGGGCAAAGCGCACGCCTCAGAAGGAGCACTAGCGCCGGCTTTGCCTTTTGACTTCGCCTTGCACACCGGCGCACCTGCCGACTGTCCAGTTGTGGGCTTCGCTTACGAGTGATAGCATCCTCCCTTCATGTTCATAGCGAGGAAAATTCATGGCCATACCATTGGTCGCTTTCCAAGGCGAAAGAGGCTCGTTTAGCGAGGAGGCCGCGTACAAGCTCCTGGGCCGGAAGATTCGCGTGCTGCCTTGCGAGACCTTTCCCGCTCTCTTTGAAAGCGTCACGAGCGGGCGCGCGAATTACTGCCTGGCTCCTATTGAGAACACCTTGGCCGGGTCCGTCTATGAAAACTTCGACCTGCTGCTGGCCAACCACCTGCACATCGTCGCCGAGGTGAGCTTGCGCATTGTCCACAACCTTATCGCCATGCCGGGCATCTCGCGCAAGGATGTTCGTCAGGTCTATTCCCACCCGGTGGCGCTGGCCCAGTGCGGCCGCTTCTTCGCCGAGAACCCGCAGGTGGAACGGCTCACCTTTTACGACACCGCAGGGTCGGTCAAAATGCTGGCGGAACGCAGACCCCCGGGCGCTGCGGCCATCGCCAGCCGCATCGCTGCCGAGGTCTACGACGCCCGCATCCTGGCGACGCATCTAGAAGATCACCGCGAAAACTACACGCGCTTCTTCCTGCTTTCCAAAACTGCCCGCGTCAGCCTCAAGGCCAACAAGGTCTCCATCGTCTTTTCCACACGCAACCTGCCGGGCGCCCTCTACAAGTGCCTGAGCGTTTTCGCCCTGCGCGACATCGATTTGACCAAAATGGAATCGCGGCCCCTGCATGGCCGCCCGTGGGAATACTTCTTCTATATCGATTTCGTTGGGAACGTTAAACAGGATCATTGCAAAAAGGCTCTGGCACATCTGAGCGAGGTGACCAACTTCCAGCGCGTGCTGGGGTGTTACGAGAGCGCGAAGCGGTGAAGCAAGTTCAGTCATCAGTCATCAGTTGTCAGTCGTCAGTACAGGCATCCTCCCGCAGTCGGCAAAAACGTAGGCCATAGGCCACCTTTCAGTGCGCACCTCGATGTCCGCCGAGGGCTTTCACCGTTTGGCCCGCCCAGCGGCTTTGACTGAAAACTGACAACTGATGACTGACGACTAGATTCTGCCCTCCTCACCACGCCAAAGCATAGCGGTGTCCACGCACATCGGCGCCGGCCGAGATGACGTGCGTAGTGGCATCGTATTCCACCATAGTTGGCGCGGTAGGATTGCTCCAATCCCCTTCCACGTTCAGCTTATGGCCGCGCGCGCGAAGTTCATCGAGCACCGGCGGTTCGAAGCGCTTTTCGATGTCGAGCAGCAACGGGTGCTCGTCGTGCGCGTCAAACGTGCTATACATCGCTTCGGAGTTGAATCGCGGCGCCTCCACCGCTTCCTGCGGATTCATTCCGAACTCCACCACATTCAGGAAAATCTGCAACAGCGTCTGGTCCTGGCTGTCGCCGCCGGGCGTGGAAAAAACCAGCCAGGGTTGGCCACCGCGCAGAGCCAGCGAAGGCGTCAGCGTGATGCGCGGCCTCTTGTGCGGAGCGATTTGATTGGGATGTCCCGGCGTCAGCACGAATTGCTGCGCCCGCTGGGACAATGGAATTCCCGTGTCTCCCGCGATGACAGCGGGAATCCACGCGGCGCTGGGCGTGGCGGAAAACAGGTTTCCCTCCTGATCGATCACGTTGACGCACGTGGTGTCCTGGTGTTCGCCGTTGCGGTGCTGGAATCGAGCGCGCGCAAAATCTTCCGGCGCTCGCGCCGCCATGCGGGTGGGGTCGCCAGGAATGTGTTCGGCGGAGGCGTGCTGCGAATCGATTAGCGGCCGCCGGAGACTGGCATATTCCTTGGAGAGCAGAGCGGCGGGCACGGTCGTGAAGTCGGGGTCGCCGTAATACGCGTCGCGGTCGGCATACCCCAGCTTTTCCGCTTCCACGACCGTGTGGACGTAGTCGGCAGAATTGTGCTTCATGGCTTTCAGATCAAACCCCTCGAGCAGGTTGAGGTTTTCGAGCATCACCGGCCCCTGCGTCCAGAAGCCGCATTTGTAAACTTGCACGCCGCGATAGCTCACCGTCAGAGGTACTTCCACGCGCGCCTGGAGGGCGGCGAAATCCTCCTCGCGCAGCAGGCAACCCGCGTCTTTGCAGAAATCGCTGATGCGCTTGGCAATGGGTCCGCGGTAGAAGTAGTCGCGCACCGCTTCGATGGCGGCGGTGCGGCCCTTTCCGGCGTTCTGCTTTTCCACGCTCGCAAGAGTTTGAAAGGTGCGCGCCAAGTCGGCTTGCACGAAAATCTCGCCCTCTTTCGGCAGCCGTCCATTGGGCATATAAACCTTCGCCGTGGCCGGCCATTTCTCCGCAAGCGGCTTGCCGCGCGCGAGGGCCCCTGCCACCGATCCATTTAGCGGAAATCCCTGGGCAAGTTCAATGGCCGGCTGGATGACTTCTGCGAGGCTTTTCGTTCCATACTTCTCCAGTGCCAGCAGAAGCGCGTCCATGGCGCCTGGCACGATGGCGCTCAGCGGACCGAAAGATGGGATGATGCCGCCCCCGGCTCCGGCCACCGTGGCTTGCGCAACGGCGCGGGGATCGTCGCGCCGCAGGTGGTCGTAGAATTCGGCCGTCGCCAGCTCGGGAGCGATGCCGTCACCATTGATGGCTACCACAGGACCATTCTTCAGCTTGATCAAGATCGGGCACTCGCCACCTGAGCCGAAACTCGTCATCTCCACCACCGAGGCGGCAAATACTGTAGCCACGCCGGCGTCAACGGCATTGCCGCCGCTTTCCAGAATGCGCAGCCCCGCCTCCGCCACCAGCGGATGCCCCGCCGCCACCACGCCGCGACGCCCCGCCACCAGAGGCTTCAGCGTCGCCGCAAAGGCGGAGGAAGCAGGGACCAAAAGCGGCGTCACCATTGCTGTAAGCACAATGGTTGAGGTGAGTCTGCGCAGATTCATGAGTTACCTCCTGGAGAGCTTGCCCGTGAGCGGAAACGGAATCGTCGCGGAAAACCGAGCACCTGTCAAGCCGGCCGTGTTTCATTTGCGATTGGCGATTTGCGATTGTCCGTTTGTGATTTGCGATATGCGGTCGAAGATTTGCGATTCCGCGCCTCGGACCGTGTATCTGATTTGCCCGCCACTTAACCTAATGCGAGCGGCCTAAACCTGACACGCGCGATCTGCCACCTTCCTTAACCCTATTTCTTTTCATCAACATAATGGAGATCACACTATAACTTGCTTATTTTCATCAACATAATGGAGAGACCCATTTCGGACATTTTTTCTCAATTTGTTTTCAATAACATAATGGAGGTTACCTTCATTTTTTCCCCCCGCGTTTTTCGCCATCGAACCGTCGATAACAAGTTAACTATTTTTGTTTCAATAGCATACAAATTTGCCGAATTTTCGCTATTCATCGCTAACTACTTTAGTATCTATAACATAATGGAGAGACGGGGCATCGTCCAAGACTTTGGATCCGGCGTTTCTGTCGCTTTCCGCCCAAACACTTTCAAGGCGCGGGCGGCAAACCCGTCGCGGTAGTCGGTTTTCGGCTCTCAGTTTTCAGTCCTCAGCCTTTTGTCATTCCCCGCTCAGCCACGACGAAGCGAGCCCTTACTGGAGACTGAATACTAACGACTGACGACTTCCTGTCCTCTCGATGTTTTTGCCTCCCGGAAGGAAATTGCAGAGGCCCAAGCGCCGGCAGAGGGCCGGCGCCTATCAGCCAGCATAGCCTATTGTTTCGCGTTGTCAAGAAGTATTTCGAGGCTACTTATTCACCACAGAGCCGCGGGATGTAGTCGCTTGGGAGCAAGCTACATGCCTAAGGAACAGTCCCCTGCTACACTTGCCGATTGCGGCTTGTGCTTTCGAGTTCAGGAGATAGCCACAACGGCGCCGGGCACGCCACCCCTCGCGAATCACGAGGGGAGTTACCCAAGACTCCGCACGAGGGCCTAGCAGACAAATTCAAGCACCGAATCTCTCTCGGGAGCGAGCCTTGGCCTTTGCGGCCTCTTCTTCCCGATTCTTCGGCGGGGCGCTGGTCTCGAGCGAGTTGAGCAGGCGAGCGGAAATGCCGGCAATCTCATCGACTGCCGCCTGGAAGGAGGCCTCGTTGGCCTTCGACGGGGTGTTAAACCCGCTTATTTTTCTCACGAACTGCAGCGACGCGGCGCGAATCTCTTCCGGGGTTACGGGAGGATCAAAGTTGAAGAGCGTTCTGATATTCCTGCACATTGCCCTAACTTATCACGAACATGACGCCCGTGCGGTACGGTGAGACACATTTCACGCAAAGGCGCAAAGCCGCTAAGGCGATAAGCAAGGCAATTATTCTTTGCGGTCTTTGCCCCTTTGCGTCTTTGCGTGAAACTGCGTCTTTTTCACAGCGGGCGGGACGCCCACGCCACACCGCGTGGCAGGGCCCTCTTGGCCATGCCCCAACACGGGCGGGGACGCCCGTGCCACGCCCGCAGCCCTGGCTATTCGCCCGCAGCGAAGGCGGTGTGCGCGGGGCGGCGGAGATCATCCGCAAGCAGGATGGCGTCGGCGACATCCTTCATGGGCTTGCGGCGCTGGCGGCTTTCGCGCTGCAACGTGAGGTAGGCTTCCTCTTCGGTGAGTTTCAGGTCGCGCTGAAGGATACCCTTGGCGCGCTCGACCAGTTTGCGGGTTTCAAGTTCTTCCGCGAGCTGAAGGTTTTCGCTCTCCAGCCGCGCCAGCTCGATGATGGCGCCCACCAGGAACCCGATGGTGGAGATCAGGCGAATTTGCCGTGGCCGATAAATGTGGGCCAAGCGATGCTGTACGTTGATGACGCCCACCACTCGGTCGCGGCAGAGGATGGGCACGGAAAGGAAGGCCTCGAAGCTATCTTCGGGCAGCTCGTGGAAGAATTTAAAGCGCGGGTCCGCGGAAGCGTTGCGGCGGATGGCGACAGGTTCGCGGTGCTGGGCCACCCAGCCGGTAATTCCCTGCCCCATCGGCAGCTTCAGCCGGTCCACAACATCCGGATGGGGATTCTTGGAGGCGCGCAACACCAGTTCGTTTTCTTCCAACAGGTAGACCAGGCAGGAATCGCATTTCACCACGCCGGTTACGAATTCCACCACGCGGTCGACGACCTCATGCAGCTCACCGGACGCCATGCGCGTTCCGATTTTGTGCAGAAAGTCGACCTCGAACGTGTCAAGAAGCATAAGCGGAATCTCCCCACGCGGACCTGGCATTCGATGTAAAAAACAGTCTCTTCAATTCTCCTTTGTTTGATGTTCACGGCGCCCGGTGGGTTACCAAATGGCCAAAGTAACGGGTCGGGAAGCGGCCACAAACGGCCCGCCCCCCGCCCGTGTCCGACGCGACGAGGGCACTCCTTCCCTGCGGAAGGATTCCCGTGCCCTCATTCGGTTGACAAGCTCCGCGCAAGGGCGATTGCTACTTTTTGAGTTTTGGCTCCGAGAACAAATAGGCAATGCCCTCACTTCCCACTTCCAACTCTTTCACATAGACCTCGCCGTTACTTTGATCCAGAAGCAGTCTGATCTTTTCGGACGACGTGCGTATAGTCCTCTTCGTCAGTGCGGGGACAAAGTAACGGGCTGTGGGATCGCTCTCCCGGGAAACATAGACCATGGTCGAGGAATCGAGGGAATCCGCGGCGATACTGTACGTTCCCGCGGGCAGCACCGCCCCTGCCCAATGAATCTCGGCCGGCAGCGTGAATTTTCCGATTTCGACTTCATCCGCCTTCGCTTCTCGCGGCGCAACGGCTCCCGCGAGCGCAACGAAGACCAGGCTGAGCAGGGATAGACGAATGGATTTTGCTTTCATAATTGTTTCACTCCTCATTGAGATTGGCGGACGCTCCGGCGGAGGCCGATGCGTCTTTCGCCTTGACTGCCTTCCCATTCATACGGACGAATAGGCGTTGCCCTTCCCTGCGGCAAGCGCAGCTCGGCGCCAAGCACAAATCAGGGTCTTATGCTGTTGGAAACTGCGTGGTTTCCCTTACAACAAGCGGCAGGTTGCAACCTTGACGGTTGACCGCGGAATATCGTGGTGGAGGACCAGCGCACTCGACCTGGAGCACGCTCAGTCAATTCCATTTTCAGGTAGGAGCAACAAGAAGTCCAATCAAAAAAGCTGATTTGGGCTATAAGCCATCGGCAATCGGGATGGCATGGGCCACCTTACCCCCGGCGAAGCGTGTGCGAAGCACCTTGGAGTGCGGCGGCTTGACTCCGCCTTTTCCGTGCGGGTCGAATGAAACGAAGGCGGGTCGAGGCAAGATATCACTTGGGAGGCCATTCCAAAGCGGCGTCAAGCCGCCGCACTCCAAGGTACTTCGCACATACTCATCCCTGCCGGTTCGCGAGCGGCCGAGGTTCGATCTGCTGACAACGAGAATGAACTGCGGGGTTGAAACCCTTATCCGGTTGCCTTATTAAGAAAACAACCTACAGATATTTCACCAGCTCATCAATGATTTTCTGCGTACCCTCGTAAGGATCTCCGGCGCCGGCAAATTCAGCGGAATAGACTCCCTTGAAGTTGGACGCCTTCGCGATTTTCATGCAGCGGGCGAAATCAAAGGTAATCAGTTTGCCGTTCATCTCCGCGCCGGCGGGCGTCTCGTAACGTGCGTGGCAGACGGTGGAGGCATAGGGGAAGACCATTTCCAGCCCGCGGTACCGGACCGCCTCGGCCCAGTTGCCAAAGTCCGGCACCGAGCCGACCCACTGCGGTCCCGCCCCCTTGATGATGGCCACAATGTTCTCGGCCTTGCCGGCCACGTTGCCGTGGTTCTCGATCAGCACCTTTACGGCCTTGGATTTTCCGTACTCGCCAAGCTCTTTATAGGCAGCGATGGGCCGGCTCATGTCGGTCATCTTCGCCGTGCCGCCGGGATTGGGGCGAATCGACAGCGCCCCGAGCCCCGCGGCAATGTCTATCCACTTCTTACGCTCGGCGATTTCCCAATGCCACTGCTTGTCGTCAGGATCGCAGAGGCCCTTGCCGTCCCAGTCATGGGGGTAGTCCACGGGCATGTTGATGACACGGGCGTGAGCTTTCTTCAAATTCGCTTTCAGGTCGTTCAAGTAAGCGGCCTCAGTGGATTCAAAGTGCACACTGCAAAGCTCGAGATTGTGAACGTGAAACTTATCCGCGATCAGTTCAGGAAACTTCTGCAGGTCAACCATCTCGCCCTGGACCTTTTCGCCAAAATCCTTGGTTTGGGGAAAGAAGGCGTGCAGGCTCCAAGTGGTAACCGCAACACGGCGGAGCTTATCCGAACTCGAGCCTTTCCCCTCATCGCCCGCGGCGCGAGCCAGGGGGAAATAGGAAGCCAACTCCGCGGCCAGCGCGCTCGCGGCAGCGTTACGAATGAAAGTCCTTCGATTCATGTGATTCTCCTCTCTTACATCAGGGTGGTAAGCTGCTCTCGAAATCTGTATTGACAACCTGCGGCGGGACGGTTCAGCAGCCCCGCGCCACCGCTGGGTGCAACTGCGAGCGGGGTGAACAGGGCGGGTGCCGCTCGGCACTAAAGGATAGCCGCCTCTTACCTGTACCTGCGAAGGAAATACGACAATCAGCGAGATCGCGGCCCGCTCAGCCCGCAATGCCTTGCCCGGCCAGGGCGATGTTGTTGCGGGTGGAGTTCTTAACCAGGTACATGGCTTCATCCGCTTTGCGCAGAAGTTCCTTGCGGGTGCGGCCATCCTCGGGAAAGGATGCGACCCCGAAACTGGCGGTAACTTTGATGTTCAGTTTATCTTCGGTGAAAAAAACACGATTCACCAGCAGGTCGCGGATACGGCGCACGACCATCAGGGAATTCTCCTTGGAGGTCTGGGGCAGAAGCACCACGAACTCGTCACCGCCGTAACGGAACGCGTAGTCGATCATACGCAGGTGACCCTTGATGCTATCGCCAATCATCCAGAGAAGTTTGGAACCCACCAGGTGTCCGTACACATCGTTCACCTGCTTGAAATGGTCGAGGTCAATGAAAATGACCGAGAAATCGTAGCCGTAACGATTGGAGCGGTAGATTTCCGTATCCAGGACAAAGTTGAGATGCCGGGCGTTGTACAGCGCCGTGCAGTCATCGGTGATGGTGAGCTCGTGAATGCGCTGCACGTAGCGGGCATTTTCCAGCGCGATGGCGGCATAATCCGCCAGGCTCTTGAGAATGGGAATGTCCTCCACGACGAAGCTGGGTTTGCCCAGGGCGTTGACGAGCTCGATGACCCCCAGCACGTGGTTATGCGCTCTAACGGGTACGCACACGATGGAGCGCGTCTCGGTGTGCGTCAGCTCATCCACCTTAGAGGTGAAACGCGGATCATTGCGAGCGTCCTCCACCAGCACGGGCTCGCCGTGGAGGGCCACCCAGCCCGCCACACCCTCTCCCAACTTCAAGCGAACGTCCCGGAGCTTTTCCGCGCCGCTACCGATGGCAATCTCAAAATACAGCTCCTGAGTATTGTCATCCAGCATCAGCAGCGACCAGGTATCCGGCTGGAGGAGGTCGCTGATCTTCTCCATAATGGTTTGAAGGATTTTCTGCAAGTCGAGCGTCGAGAAGAGCGCCTTCCCCACTTCATGGAAGAGGGAGAGGCGTGCGACCTGACGTTTCAATTCGACAATCTCGTCTTCTGCGCCCATCACCTTTCCAAGCTTACAACCCGTAAAATCTGTGTATAGACCTTTTAAACCATTGAGCCAGGCTTTTCAATACCTTTTGTCAACGGTCGCACGCCGAGGCAGTTCGGAGAGGAGCCTGTTAAAGCATTTGACACTGTTGTGCGCGGGAAAATATGATGAAGTCGGCCTGATTGGGAAGGAGCGAACAAAGTCCCCTTATGCCCGCCTTCGGTGAGAATCTTCGACGCGAGCGAGAAATGCGCGGAGTGAGCCTGGAAGAGATCTCTTCCGCGACGAAGATCGCTTTGCGTTTTCTCGATGCCATTGAAAGGGAGGACTTCTCCAAGCTTCCCGGGGGAATATTCTCGCGCAGTTTCATCCGCAGCTACGCACGCTATCTGGGTTTGGACGAAGAACGGGCGGTGGCCGAATTCCAGCTTGCCGCACGGCCCCAAACAGATTTTGACTTGCACCGGATGGCGGCGGGGAACGCCACGGCCGCGCGGCCTGGGTCGCGAACTCCGCTGATCGGAACAGCAGTGGCCATCGTTCTACTGGTGGGAGGATACCTGCTGTTTCGCTACGCGGCCCGCACTGCGGAAGCTCCGGTTACGGCGTCCCCCACGGTGGTTACGCCCAAGCCGGTACCCCCTCCTGCCTCCGCCGCCCCTATGGCCTCCGCCGACGCCACGGCGCTCCCCGGCGTGAATGCCGCTACGGGCCAAGTGGCGGCAGGATCGGCGTCTGGCACGCCCACGACCGCGCCTCCGGGAGCCGTCCCGAACCCTCCTGCCGGACCGCCGGCCGGAGTAACCTCGACGCCTCAGCCCAGCCCGCAAACAGCGCCTCCGGCAGGAACGAAGACAGGCGCCGATTCCGATTTGGTTTTGCAGGTAGCCGCGACAGACCGGGCCTGGGTGGCTGTGGATGCCGACGGGAAGACAGTGCTCCAGCGCGTGCTAAATCCCAACGAGGTGGAAACGCTGAAGGCACACAAGTCCTTCGACGTGACCACGGGAAACGCCCAAGCCGTGATTCTCACCTTGAACGGCGAAACGCTTAAACCTTTGGGCCGGCACGGCGAAGTGAAGTCCCTCCATCTGACGCACGACGATTTAAAGATTCCCGCACCATGAGGTCCCGATATTTCCCATCGATTAGTAGACCTAATCCGCTCCGGCAAGGCGCCTGAGGTGATTCGCCGCAAGGGAGCCGAAGGGAATCTGCCATTGCCGCTGGAAGATAGAATCGAGATCCTGGCAACGCTCGCGACCGGCCCGGAAGCCAACCTGCGCAAGAAGGCGCTGGAGACTTTGAGTGCGTGGGATTGGGCACAGATTCGCCGGATCATGGACGATCCGCGGACTACGCCCGCGGTCGCGGCAGCGCTGGCAGCGCTGCCCCATTCGTCGCACCCTGAACCTGCCCCTTCGGAATTGACGCCGGAAGCCGTGAACGAAGCCGCCAGCAAGCTTGCGCCTGGGACTACCAAGGTAACCGCTGCCGATAAAGCGGGGGTTGAACTTCTCGCCGAGTTGGCGGCAAGCACTCGCGCGGACGACGTGGAGACTCCGCCGGAAGTCACAAAACGCGATGACGAACTGACGCCTCAGGAGCGCGAAACGCTGATCCAGAAAGTTGGGCGTATGACCGTCGTGGAGAAGATCAAGGCGGCACTGACCGGTAACCTGGAAACGCGCTCGCTGCTCATTCGCGACTCCAACAAGATCATTTCGCGCGCGGTGCTGCAATCGCCCAAGGTTTCCGACACGGAAGCGGAGAGTTATGCCGCTGCCAAGAATGTTTCCGACGAAGTGTTGCGCCTGATCTCCATGAACCGCCGGTTTATGAAGAACTACGTGGTGATGAGAGCCCTTGCCAACAATCCTCGCGCGCCCCTCGACGTCACCATGCCCCTGATCACCCGGTTGAAAGCCCAGGACCTGAAGGGCATTTCACTCAACCGCAATGTTCCGGATGTCCTCCGGAGCATGGCCAACAAGTTGATCCGACAAAAGGAAGAGCTCTCCAGGCCGAAGGTGTACGGTAAGTCCTGATTCCCTTTGGCGGCGCTACGTGGCCCGAAGGGCCAGAATTTCGGCGAAAACCTTCAGCATCTGATCGTGAACCAGCCCGTTGGAAACAAACACATCGTCGCCAAGTAAATTGAAGGCAGCACCCCGCACGTCGGTCACTCGTCCGCCGGCCTCCGTGACCAGCAGCGTGCCCGCGGCTTTGTCCCAGGGATTCAGCTTGAGCTCCCAGAAGCCTTCAAACCGGCCCGCCGCAACGCAACACAAATCGAGCGCCGCCGAACCCGCCCGCCGTATGCCGTGCGATAGCTCCGTGAAGCGGAAATAGAACTGCACATTCAAATCGTGATTTGTCGCGAACGGCGGAAAACCCGTGGCTACCAGACTCTCACCCAGGCTTTCCGTGCGGGAAACGTGCAAGGGTTGGTCGTTGAGATACGCGCCGGCGCCGCGTTCGGCCGTGTACGTGTCATCGCGAGTGGGATCGTAAACGACACCGGCAATCACTTCGCCGCGATAAGCGAGGCCGAGCGTCACACAGTACATCGGGAAGCCGTGCGCGTAATTCGTGGTTCCGTCCAGCGGATCGACATACCAGCAATAGTCGGAGGAAGAACGGTGGTTGCCGCCTTCTTCGGCCACGATGGCGTGATCGGGAAAGCGGTCGCGCAAACGTCCAACGATCAGGGCTTCGGATCGGCGGTCCGCCACCGTGACCAGGTCCGCCCTACGTTTGTAGCCGATATCCAATGGCTGAGTAGTCAGTTCGGAGAGAAGAGCCCCTGCATCCCGTGCGATTTCTACTGCGGCGTTGACATAATCCGGCATGATTTGAATTCACCTAGGGCGAAGAGCAAGTCAAAAGTCAAAGCGCAAAAGTCAAAACCCAGTTACAAGTCTCAGATTGTTTGCGGTTTTTACTTTTGACTTTTGCGCTTTGCCTTTTGACCTGTTCTTCCGATTCGAAATGGCCATTAACGGCCGTCCTCAGTAACGACGCGAGTCTGCCCTTCCCCTTCCGCCCAGACGGCGCCGTCGGCGAAATACTCTTTCTTCCAGATGGGCACAACCTGTTTAAGCCGGTCGATGGCATATTGGCAGGCTTCAAATGCGGCACGCCGATGTTCAGCCGTGACGATGATGGCCACGCTGGTCTCGCCGATCTCCAGGCGGCCCAGGCGGTGGATCATGCCAATGACATCAATCGCGAATTTCCGTTTCGCCTCGGCCCCAAGCTCTTCCATCTTGCGAATCGCCAAGGGTTCATACGCTTCATATTCCAGGTACCGCGTTGAACGCCCACGCGAGTGATTGCGCACAATCCCTTCGAAAACCACCACGGCCCCGTCTTCCGGAGCGCGTAGCTGCTTGGCGAGGTCGGACACGCGTATCGGATCACGCGTGATGCGAAAGAAATCAGCGCCGGCGCCGCCGCTGACCGGGGGCATGAACGCCACCTCGTCGCCCTCGTGCAAAAGCGTCGAGTCCTTGGCGATTTCCTGATTGACCGCGAAAAGGAGCACACCACTCATCGGCCGCAGGCGCGGGAAGCGAGCTTCGTAACGACGCCGCAGCCCCGCCAGGTCTTCACCCTCGGGGAGTTCCACTTGCTCCTGCGCGCAACCCGTCAGGTCGTGGGTGATGCCGAAAAACAGAACGCTGACTTTCATGATGCGTCGAAAACACTGCTCCTCTGCGATAATTTCCGCAACGATTCAGTATACACGGCGGTGGCCCTTCGGACATGACGAAACCCGCCGGGCGGTGGGCGCCACAAACCGAAGAAGCGGAGGCGCCGCGGGCATCCGAAGGTGTGAAAGAATCCCGAAACGAGCAAAGGTATCTCGCGCTGAGCCTCAAAGGCGCAGAGGCCGAAAAGAAAGTAAAGGACGTACTTGTTTCGACCCTCTGCGTCTCAGCGTCCCTGCGCGAGGTTCCCTATTTTTTCACACCTTCTCCTGCCCGTGCCACGTCATGGCCGGGATGGCCATGCCACGACGCATGGCCGGTCAAACTGAAGTCGTGCTGGCGAGTCTACCCCGTCCCATGGCGGCGTTGAGCCGCCTCTACGCTCGGAGCACGTGGCGAAGGGCGGGTTCGAGCAGAGAAAACTGAAACTCATAGCCGGATGCTAAGAGCCGGGCAGGCTTTACGCGGGCGCTGGCCAGCAGGAGTTCGTCAGCCATTTCTCCCATGACCATGCGGGCCGCGAAGGCAGGAAGCGGAAAGATCGTCGGACGCGACAAAACGCGACCGAGGGTTTTGGTGAATTCCCGATTGGTGACCGGATGTGGCGCCACAGCATTTACCGGCCCACGCAAGGAATCCGTAACAAGCGCGTGAGAAAGGGCTCCCACGACATCGTCAATGGCGACCCAACTCAGGTACTGGCGACCGCTCCCCACGCGCCCACCCACGCCCAATTTGAACGGCAAAAGCATCGCGGCTAGGCCTCCGCCCGCCTTACTGAGGACAAAACCAATCCGCAGATTCACCACGCGAATGCCGTTGCGACTCGCCGGCTCCGTCGCGGCTTCCCAGGCTTTCGATACCTCCGAAAGAAACCCCGAGCCCGCGGAACTCTCCTCATTCACCCATTGGTCGCCACGGTCTCCGTAGTAGCCGATTGCGGATGCCGACACCAGCACCTTGGGCCGACTGCGCAAATTCCCTAAGGATTCGCAAAGCAGCTTCGTACCCTTCACTCGACTCTCAAGGATGCGAGCTTTCTTCAGCGCCGTCCATCGGCCGACGATGGTTTCTCCGGCCAGATGCACGACAGCGTCGAAGTCTTCCAAGCTGGCGGCGTCGATTGTACCGGCTTCGGGGTTCCACACGATATGCAAGCTGGTCTCATGCGTCTCAGACCGCTTGAGGCGGACTACCGTGTGGCCGTCGGCCGTCAAGAATGCAAGCAGGGCTTGACCGATCAATCCGCTTGAACCTGTCATTAGAATGCGCATCGGAATAACCTCCCAATCGTCCGGGGAGAAGGGGTTTCGGGATGAGGTTGGCCTTCTCCCCATCGCACTATGCAGCGCATAATACTCCGTTAGACCGCCGGACACCAGCTTCAATGCGGCGATTGATTTTGCAGTTTCTCTTGCCCTGCCTGGGATGGTGGGCACAGCCCGATGATGCGCTGTGGAGGCATGTGATGGGTTACATTCTTATCGCCGGAAAAGATTGGCAAGCCCGGTCAATGTTGCGCGCGCAGATGCTGGAAGAGGGATTCGAGGTAGAAGCCCATGAGTCCATTCCCGACGCCCTGACCGCTCTGGAGCGGGGGGCCAACGTTCCGGATTTGTTGATTGCAGATATCTCCTCGAGCGACGAACCGTCTGCGGACGTGGAAGCGCTCTCCGCGTGGTCGCGCCAGTTCCCCATATGGATCATCGCCAGCCGCACTTACATCGTCGAAAAGGACTTGCGCGGCCACGGGTTTGAAATGACCCTGCTTCGTCCACTGGATGTGGGGGAAATCGTGGATCAAATCAAACAGCGGCTGGAACAGGTCTCGTGAACTTAGGGCATTCGCAGATTATGCGGATTTCGCAGAGGGAGAACCTGCGTCATCTGCGCAATCTGTGAACCAGCGTCCGTCAAGCTGCCGGTTGCTGTTGCGTGAGGCAATGCAACCTGCCTAGTCCCCAGAACCTACTCTTTTCTTCGCCACGGATCCTCGTCGAGAAAGCGGTTGGTGATTCCAGAGTAAGCGTCAATTCGCCGATCGCGGAGAAAGGGCCAATTGCGGCGCACATCTTCGAGGCGCGCTAAATCGATTTCGGCGAGAAGCGTTTCCTCCCGCTCCGTCGAGGCCTCAGCCAGCACCACGCCAAAGGGATCACAGATAAAACTCGAGCCCCAGAACTCCAGGCCGGCGCTAGCTGCGGAGGTTCTCTCGAACCCCACGCGGTTGACCGCGGCCACGTAAACCCCGTTGGCGATGGCGTGGCCGCGCTGGATGGTTCGCCAGGCGTCGCGCTGCGCGGTTCCAAACTGCTCCTTCTCCGCCGGATGCCAGCCAATGGCCGTTGGGTAGAACAGAATGCTGGGACCTTGCAAGGCCGCCAGCCGCGCGCCCTCCGGATACCACTGGTCCCAGCAGATCAGCGTGGCAACACGGCCTACTTGCGTGTCGAAGGCGCGAAACCCCAGGTCGCCAGGCGTGAAATAGAATTTCTCGTAGTACGCGGGGTCGTCGGGAATATGCATCTTGCGGTAGAGGCCCACCACCTCGCCGCTCGCATCGATAATCGCCGCGCTGTTGTGATATACACCGGGAGCGCGGCGCTCAAAGAGAGGCGCAACGATAACCACTCCGCGCGCTTTGGCGAGCTTCCCCAAAGTTTCGGTGGTCGGGCCGGGAACCGTCTCGGCAAGATCGAACAGCGCCACATCCTCACGCTGGCAGAAGTACTGGGAGCGAAAAAGCTCTGGCAGGCAGATAATCTCCGCTCCGCGCTCGGCCGCGTCTTCGACAAGCGCCGCGGCCTTTTGCAGGTTCGCGTCCGGGCTTTCAACGCAGGACATCTGCACGAGTCCCGCAGTGTATTTCGACTTGGAAGGCATCAGGATGAGACTACACAAATCGCGCGAATTTGCCAAGATTCTGGTGGTGCGCCGCTTGGATTCTGTCGCAGGAGCTTTTCCGCCAACTGAGGGACCAGATGGCGGCGTAAAGCTGGCCCCGGGAAACCAGCTCGCCACACAGATCTTCACCGCAGTTCAACGGGCGACGGCGACCACTTCTTCCTTCGCGACGGTGAACGCAGATCCCGCCAGCCGCACGCGCGAATCACCGAAGCCATGAAAGACTCGAACGCTTCGCGAGAGCGCGAGGGGCCGTCCATCGGCGCTGCGCAGCGTGAACAGCGGCGCATCGGAGTAAGCGAGGCCGTTCCAATTCAGCGCGTGAAAAGCCACGAAGGTGGGAGCTTCGATCAGGAATCCGCCCGGCGGCAATACGGTCTCACCGCCCCATCGCGACTTGACGGAGTACTTCGCGCTGCCCATGTTGACGACCACAACAACTTGATTTTCCCCCTCGCCAAAAACACTGCGCTGCACTTTGTAGTCCGGGGTCAGGAACTCGTGCCGGCTCATTTCCATCTGTGCCGTCAACTCGTTCAACGGCGAGAGGATCTCGTAAGTGTTCTTCAGGAAGCGGTCCATCGGATGCAGGCCTTCCGCCCAACCGTGATCGGCGCGCGTGAACAAGGCAGGGTCTTCTTCGGCGGTTTCAGTTTTTTGACCTCGCGCGGATGGGACCGTGGGTTCCTTCCAGTAAAGGTGCGGCGGAATCTCGTGGTAGTTCAATGTCCGCGCGATGCTGACGTGATAGAGCACATAGTCGGCCGACTGGGAAATATTGAAGCCGTACTTCCCGTAGACTGTCATGCAATCTCGATAAACCAGCTCGAACAGTGGAACCGATACCCCGCCCGTTTCCTTGAGAAGGTTCTTGTCGTGGAACCAAGTTCCGTCCACACCGGTCAAGCCTTCAAAGAAATCGCTATGAGGGATCGCCCATTCGCGGCCGTCCTCGCTTCCGAAAATGCCAAACTCCCGGCGCGCGTAATCAGAGAGAGCCTGCTTCCATTTCATATCGTCCGACCGCGTCAAGGGGTGGGCCGGATCAAAACATTCTTGCAGGCCGGAGGCATATGTTGTGTCGATGAAATAGGAATTCGCGTTCGTGAGCGCCTTCACAGCCGCGAGATTCTGCGGCCGTTTGGCCAATTCCAAAGCCTTGCGGGAGCAAGTCAGATAGGCCTGCCCTCCCCACCACTGCCCGCCTTTCACCAGCGACCCGTCGGGTTGCTTCATGATCAAGTCTTCATTCCACGATGGCGAATCGCAGTAAATATCCTGATAATTGTCATGCAAGCATAAGAGGTATCCCAGTTGCATCACGCGGCGCGAACATTCGGCCAGCCGGTCGTTGCCGCCACACTCGGGATTAGCGGGCAGGATGTCAGGGTGCTGGTTGTCGTATCCACGATGAGTCCAACCTCCCATGACGAAGAGAACCTTTTCCAGTTTCAAGTCGTTTCGCAGGTGCTCGGCAACCTGGGCGGCCTCGTCGAAGGTCCAGTTCACTTTCAGGACTTTTTGTCTGGTACTGGTCGCGTCCATCTCGCGGTCGAGCAGCGCCCAGAGTTTGTAATTGATCGCTCCAAATAACTTCGCCCGCTCGGGATGGTCGCGCAACTTTTCGCTCCACGTAGTGAGCCATCCCCGCTGGGCCGCGATTTGACGGTAGGCTTTAGCCACAGTGACGTAATCGCCGCGCCCGAGAAATCGCACCTGCACCCATCGTGCAGACTCGCGGAGCACCACCGAGGGAGCGAGGACCTGTTTCCCAGCTAGCTGTCCGGTCGAAGGTGATTCACTTTTCAGTTCTAACGCGACGTAGGGATCATCCCAAGTAATCAGCGCAGCAGCACCGTTCTTCACTATGCCCGACATGGCCATGTGACAGCCTTCGTACGCGTAGGTGTCGAAGGCGTGAGTGAAATTCACGCCGTGGCGCGCCGGAATCATCAGCCCCATGCGGGCGGGAATAATCGCATACCCGTGCTCGGCGTCCGTCGTCCAGAGCGCGTCGTCGAGCAAGCGAATGCTCTCCAGCTTGATTTCAGGGCTTGTGGTATAGGCGAATTGCAATCCTTCCCCTTCAGCCACAGGCCGCACGCGGACCACGATCTGCGCTCGCGGCTGGGCCAAGAGCGGGTGAAACGTCAGATCGAGTCCGTCGCCGGTTCGTTCGACACTGCACAGAGTAAGGTTGATGGGCTGCGGATGGCCGCCGACATCGACGGTCGCCTCACCGAATCGCGGTACGTGGTAATTGGACCGCCAGACGACCCCGCCGGATTTGTCCTGAATCTCAAAAGCACCCGATTCCCGGTGTACACGGAACGACAGATGGGAAGTATCGAGCGCGACAGCACTGCGGGCGCCAGCGCCAGGATACGACGCAGCCTCCAGGAAAGCTCCTGTCGTTGACGCGGCACACGCCAATAGGATGGCAAAGACCAAGCACAATCTGGGAAATTTAGAATAGGACATGGGCTGGACCTTTATTGCTGCAAAGATAGTCGAGGCCGCTCGGGCCAGGGGGATGATTTTCGAGCGCTCGGAAGCTGGGCATTACCGCACCCGCAGTACGCGTTGGTCAAGTAGCCGTTGGATCAATGCCTCCCCCAAGGACCTACTTCCGTGTTAACGTCGAATGGCGGGAACCTTGTGGATTCTTCCTACGTACCTAAAGGTGGAGGGCCACCCATGCGAGTCTTTCTGATTACTTTAGCGGTTTCCATCTTCCAGACCATCGTTCTCTGGCCGACTGGCTTGGCCCAGAAAATCTGGCCAGCCCATCCGATGCTCTTTATCACCGTCATCGCCGTGGTTTCCGGGATCGTAATTCAAGCGCTTTTATCCCGCGATGCTCGTAGCCAACGCTTAAGCCCGCCCCGTTAGGCCTAACTCCACTCCCGGTCCCAAGACGTGTCGTGGTCCCACTGCGTGGTGGGTTCAAAGTAGCCGGTGCCCGGCTTCAGGTGTTGTTTCACCACGTCTTCGTTGAGGGTAATTCCCAGCCCCGGTTTATCCGGCACGGCGATCCAACCGTGATTGACGATCGGTTTCTCCACGCCCTCGACCAAATCGCTCCACCAAGGTACGTCGAGCGAATGATTCTCGAGCGCCAGGAAGTTGAGCGTCGCCGCGGCGCAATGCACGTTGGCCATGCAGCTTACCGGCGTCCCGGCAAAGTGCATCGCCATCGGAACGCCAAATTCCCACGCCATATCGCCGATTTTGTGGGTCTCAAGGATGCCTCCCGAGGTCGCGAGGTCGGGGTGAATCTTACTGACGGCGCGATTTTCACAGAGAACGCGGAACCCCTCCTTGAGGTAAATGTCTTCCCCCGTCAGGATCGGAGTGGGGCTCTGGTCGGAGATCTGCTTCAGCAGGTCGGTGTACTCCCAGGGAACTACGTCCTCTATCCACGAGAGGTTGTACTTCTCGTACGCCTTGCCCAGCCGGATGATCGACTTCACGCCGAGGTGGCCAAGGTGATCCATGGAAAGCGGAATCTCCATGCCCACGGCATCGCGCACCGCAGCGACGTACTCTTCCAGCAGAGTGATGCCCTTGTCCGTGACCTCCATTGCCAGGAGAGGATGAGGGACCTGCGCTTTTTCCCATTTGCTCAGGTCGGTGCGCGCGGTCACCGTGCCGGGCGTGTCCGCCACCATCTCGACTCCCAAGTCCATTTTGAGCCAGGTGAGGCCCATGACTTCCTTGCGCTCCTTCATTCGCTGGGCATAAATCTTGGGATCGTTGGACTCCGTGGTGTCGGCGTAGACGCGAATCTTGTCACGAACCTTGCCGCCGAGCATGACGTAGGCGGGCACGTTGTAAACCTTGCCGGCAATGTCCCACAAAGCCATTTCCACGGCGCAGACGCCGCCCGCCTGGCGCGCCGGCCCGCCGAATTGCTGGATCTTGCGGAAGAGTCGATCCACTTGCAGGGGATTCTCGTCGAGAATGCGGCTCTTCAGCATCAGAGCATAGGTGGCGCTGGCGCCGTCGCGGACCTCGCCGAGACCGTAAACTCCTTGATTCGTGTCAATACGAATAATGGGGCAAGGGCTAGGCCCGGGCTTTACCACCGTCGCCACGCGCAGGTCGGTGATGCGCAGCGCCGAAGGGCTGGAATTCGTGTTGACCCCTTGGGGATAAGCCTCCATCGGCTCGCCGCTAAGCAGCGCGCCTCCCAACGCGGCCGCCGAGCCCTTCAGGATTCCGCGACGGTTCATGAGATAAGGATCTGAGTTTCTCATCGTATCTTGGCCTCCAAATCGACGATCAAAGCTGCGCGAAGCGCCTTGGAGTGCGGTAGCAGCAGCTACCGCCTTCCGCTG
Organism: Terriglobia bacterium; assembly: GCA_052139985.1. GTDB lineage: Bacteria > Acidobacteriota > Terriglobia > UBA7540 > UBA7540 > Bog-366. The sequence continues at coordinate 1,533 of JBKQVI010000578.1, read as the reverse complement.
GTAGTTCACACGAGAATTGGCGGTACCTGCTGCTACCGCAGGCTCACGTCAAAGTCCCACAACAGTAAGATAACCGGATCATGGCGATCGGGGCGAATTTTGGAGTGCGGCCGCGTGCTGCCGCTTTTGCTGCGCCAGCTCGCTGGCGCGCTCGGGGCGGGCCGCCCGCGGCCCGCCCAGAAAGCGGGAGCAAGCTCCCGCACTCCATATCGCGACGACTTTGACATACCCCTGGCAGCTGCCGCCTTCCGCTTGTAGTTCACACGAGAATTGTAAGCGCCGAGAGCAAGCAAGGCGGTAGCTGCTGCTACCGCACTCCAAGGCATCTACTCGTCCGGCATGTGCAATTTCAGACCTTTCTGCTCCAGCCATTTATTGAATTCCTGAATCATCGGCTTGGTCCACTTGCGGTCGATCTCGCCGGGCGTGTACTTGCCCTCGCGCAGCATCTGGTGGCCCCAGTCATCCACCGCATGGGTCATTTGCGCCTTATCGATGACCTCTTGGGCCAGTTGTGGGGGAATGAAGGTGATACCCTCCGGATCGCTCACCGCCACGTCGCCGGGCAGCACCATGACATGACCGATGCGGATGGGCACGTTGATCCCCATCAGCGTCGTGTCGCGCAAGGCGGAGGGGTCAAAGTCTCGCACGTAGACGTGCATGCCTTTGATTTCGGAAATGCCCGTGAAGTCACGCACCGAGCCATCCACCACCAAGCCGTTGTGGCTTTTCGCGAAAATCGCGGTGGAGAGGTTGTCGCCGGCGTACGTGCCGTCTTTGATCTTTCCGAAAAGGTCCACCACCAGCACATCGCCGGGCGAGAGCATATCGATCGGCCAGGAGTTCTGCGCGCCGACGCGTCCCTCGGCCTTGCCCCTGTCGTTGATGAGGCTGTTCACGTCGGGCCGCTGGGGCATAAAGACAGCGGTGAACACGCGGCCCACCATCCGCCCGCCCGGATTGACCTCGCGCCAGCCGCCTTCGAACTGAAACTTGTAGCCATGCGACTGGAGCACGCCCCAGGCTTCCTCGGCGTCCACATCGCTCAAACCCTCGAGGATGGAGTCGGGCACCTTGGGACGCCCGTCGGGAAACCGGTCTCCCTTCCATTCGCGCGTTAGGTCACGACGCTGTTCATTTGAGAACATGCCCAATTGCGCCAACGCCGTCCCACCTAAGAACAAAACCATGACTGCTGCTAGGGCGATCCGAAGAATTGCTTTCATTTTCTCTCCTCCCAGTCTGTCCACCGAGGTGCACCATGCATCGAGCGGCGTAAGGGTACCACAAATGTGAATCTCACCAAACCAACTTGTAAGACCGCGGGATAGAATTCGGTAGTGTTCTAACTTGAGTGTAGCGCCGGGCTTGAGCCCGGCACGTGCCGCCCTAAAGGGCGGCGCCTGGAGTTTCTACATTTCCGGTGGCGCAAACCACGCCCGGCAACGTGCCCCGGCCGGCGGTCCCCCGCGCTTCGGAATCCCTCACACCCCAAAGTCGATTTCTTAGCAATTGGGCCCCGGCCCGAAA
>JBKQVI010000577.1:0-4926 GCA_052139985.1 Terriglobia bacterium | reverse complement strand
ACTACCGCACCGGAAGATTGCTGTAGTCACGCGCAAAAAACTGCCCGAGCGCCGCAAACCTCGTTAGCATGCAGCAACTTGCACGTAAAATGTCACTCCGACTCCATGGTGAACACCCGTTGCAAGCGGCGTAGCAAGCGAATTTGGCCCGCGTGGTAAACGTCGTGGAAGTCCACAGCCGAAGGCCCATGCGTGTGCATTGCCGGCCCACTTCCCGGATTCAGCTCTACTCCCTGCCTCCGGCCCCCGAGGCTATCGGTATTACCGGCAACAGGATATTGGAGGGATGCTGAGCATCGTGGTAGACGGTGTTTACGGCAATCGCCCAGCGACGGTTATCATTCAGCGGTTCGCCGGTATTAGGGTTCACGTCGAAGCGCGGGAAATTGCTGCTCGAGATGTCCACGCGAATGCGGTGGCCCTTCTTGAAAACCAGGGAGGTGGGATACATCTCGATGGTGAAGGGGTACGCCTCGCCCGGGACCATCATTTCCGCATGTTCCAGCGAATTGCGATAGCGGGCGCGCACAATGCTGTCCGCAACGTTCAAATCCACGCCGGCGGGAAAATCCTTGTTGGGGGGATAGACGTCAATCAGCTTCGCGGTGAAATCCGTATCGGGGGCGTTGGAGGAGGCCCACAGCTTCACGATGAGCCGCCCGGTGACCTCCATATTTTGCTCCAGCGGGCCAGTCTGAAACACCAGGACATCGTCGCGAGCAGAGAGCGGGCGCGTGTCATCGCAAGTCCACAGTTCGCCATGGCAGCGCTGGTCGTAAGCTCCCTGTTCCATCAGGTTCTCGGAATCGCCTGGCCGTTCGATGGTGTTGTGGTGGGTCAAGGGCGCGTTGTGGGAGGAGATGTTCCCTCCGATCGTCGGTACCGGATGGTGAGGGTCAAACTGGTAAGTTGCCGGTGATTCGGCGCCGGGCTTCTCGGGAGAAAGCCCTCCATCGGCATGCAGGTAATAAGGAGTGGAGACGGTGCGCGGGACCGGCCATTCGTTCTCTTCGCGCCAGTGCCCGCCCACAAAGATGCGGCCCTCGGGCGTGCGATGCGCGTCTCCGCCGCCCATGACGAAGATGCGGACGTGCGGTTCGCGGTCAACGCCGTTGTCAATTCCCTTCAGCCAGCGGTCAAACCACCGCGATTCAAACTGGAGGAAATCAATGGCGGCTTCGGGCCCGAACTCGGCATTGCCGGCATAACTGTGAGTACGCCCGCCATGCGTCCACGGGCCCATGATCAGCCGCTGCAAGCTCTTTTTGTTCTTGCTGAGCGTGACGTAATTCAGGTTGGCCACTTGTGTTCCCCACGAGTCGTACCAACCGCCCAGATGGTAAACGGGAATGTCCTTGTATTCTGCCACGTGCTCGACCACATCATCTCCGGAGTTTTTCCAATAGTCGTCGTAGTCGCCGTGCGACATCGCTTCCACCAGCCAATCCTCGTACTCCGGGATGAGTCTTAGGGGCGTCGTGCCGCGGCGCAGAGGCATGCCGCGAGCGTACTCGCGCACTTGCTCCCCGAGATTTACCAGAGCCTCACGAGTTTCGGGATCGCGCGATTCATGGCTTCCAGTAGGACCGCCGATATTGAAGATCCAGTTCATCCAGCGCATCTCGAACGCGCCGTTGTGCCGAACTCCGTAGCGGCCGAAGTCCGACATGGCGTCGGCGGGAATCATGGCTTTGAGGGAGGGAGGATTGGCCAGCGCCAGGGCGTGTTGCGTTCCTCCCGGATAGGAGGTTCCGACCGTGCCGATGCTGCCATCGAACCACTGCTGCTGGCCCAACCACTGCGCTGTGTCGTAGCCGTCATGGCCGTCATCGCGGAAGGGCCGCCATGTGCCCTCGGAGTCGTAGCGCCCGCGCACGTCTTCCCCCACTGCGACGTATCCGCGCGGTACGAAGAAGTTCGCCCATGCCTCCACAGTGATCTTGCCATAAGGAGTCCGCTCCATGATGACGGGAAACTTTCCCGGCACGGGGACACCGTTGAGGGCGGGGCGGTAGATGTCACATGCCAGCTTGACGCCGTCACGCATGGGAATCATGACGTTCTTGAGGATCGCGATCTCATAATGCGGCGGGCCGGGGCTTGAGTCCGTGATTACGGAGGGAGTCTGCCGAGCAGCGAGCATCAGGCTCGCGTACACGATGAGAGCTCCCGCCGCGACTAAACTGACCCGCTTCATGACCCTGGGGCGCCGAGTTTCCGCTTTCCGCATTTGAATACGCCTCCTGGTAGAGTCTTTGTCTGACGTAGAGGCAGCCTTACGCCGCCACATGGCGAGGTAAACTCGCCGCTACAGAGTCAAACTGAGACATCACCCCTCGCTCACAGGCACCCTTCAAAAAACTCCAAAATGCGCTGATCAACATATGTCCGCGGCGCATCTCCCTGAAAGCCGTGCTTCTGTCCGGGCTGCAAGTGGAATTCATAGGGCTTGTCGGCGTTGATGAGGGCGTTCAGGAAGTTGATGGTGTTCTGCATGTGCACATTATCGTCTGACGTGCCGTGGATGATCAGGAGCTTGGCCTTCAGGTTCGCGGCAGCCTCCAGCGGCGAGGCACTCTTATAGCCCGACGGATTCTCCTTGGGCATGCGCATATAACGCTCGGTGTAGATGCTGTCGTAGAACTTCCAATCGGTCACGGGCGCTCCTGCGGCTCCACACTTGAAAACTTCCGGCGCGTGCGTCAGCGCGTAGAGCGTCATGTATCCCCCGTAGGACCATCCGCGAATTCCAATCCGCGAGCCATCCACGTAGGGCAATGACTTCAGGTGTTCCACCCCGGTCAGTTGATCTTCCAGCTCGTGCTTCCCCATGTTTTCGAAGACGGCGGATTCCCACGCATGTCCTCGTCCCCAAGAGCCGCGATTATCAAGCGTCCACACCAGAAATCCGTTTTGCGCCAGAAGCTGCTCATAGAGGATATTCGCGTCCCAGTGCTTCTGCACAAGCTGGACGTGCGGGCCGCCGTAGACATCGACGATCACGGGATACTTGTGAGTGGGGTCGAAATTCGCAGGCTTCAGGAGTTGGGCATAGAGCGTGGCTCCGTCCGGGGCTTTTAGTTCCAAGTACTCGCGCTGGCCCAAAGCATAATCCGCCAAGTGGTTGGCGGGGGCATCAATGGTGGCGGCCGACGTTCCGTCGGATTTCATCAGGCGAACCACCGGCGGCGTGTCGGTCGTCGAGAAGCGATCGACCAGGAAGCGGCCCTCCGGCGAGAGGGAGAGGGTGTGCGAACCTGCCTCCGAAGTGATTCGCTCCATGCCGGCGCCATCCAAGTGAATGCGATAGAGTTGCCGCTCTCGCGGGTCGGGGTTAGTGGAGGCAAAATAGAGCCAGTTTTCCCGCGGGTCCAGTTGGAAGAGGGGATCATCCCCAAAGATGGGGCGGTCCAGCATCCACGCGCCGCGTGTAATCTGGCGGACGAGCTTCCCTTCTGATGTGTAAAGATAGATGTGCTGCCAGCCGTCCCGCTCGGAAACCCACAGAAACTCGCGGCCACCTTTCAGGAAATGTGGAGGCGCGAGCGAATTCACCCAGTAGGGGTCGTGCTCAACAAACAGCACACGGTCGATCCCGGTCCCCGGCTCCCAGCGATGTACGGCGGCGTCGGTCTGCGCTCGATTGAGCGCCAGGAAGCAGACCGCCGCGCCGTCGGGTGTCCACGTAAAGGTGGGGCCAGAGTATTCCACTTGCTTGGGGTCAAGAGTTAGCGAGGCAGGTTTCGCGGAGGGATCATCCACCGCCACGACGTGCAGCGAGGCGCGGGGATTGGGATCGCCCGCCTGCGGAAAGCGCTCGCGCTCCAAAGTGACGTGCGTTGAGAGATAATCCGTGATGGGGTACTCGGGGACAGGCCGATCGTCGAGCCGTAAGTAAGCAATGCGCTTGCCGTCCGGAGACCATTCGTAGGCGCGCGCGGTGGAGCGATCAGCGAGCTCCTCTTCGTAAACCCAATCGAGCCGGCCATTGTAGATCGTGTCGCTTCCGTCGTGAGTAAGTTGGCGGACCGCTCCGCTCTTCACGTCCAGCACGTACAGATCACGCTTCTTCACAAACGCAATCCGATCACCTGCCGGTGAGAAGGTGGGAACCTCCTTCTCCTTGCCGTCGTGGGTCAGCCTCCGCAATCCACCGGTTTGCGGATCAAGTAACCATAGGTCGTTTTCCCCTTCGAGAAGGGTCGCATCACCCCGTGGCGACCACTGGTAGGAGCTTAGGTTGAGCTTCTGCGTCGCACCGGAGGGATTGAAGAGAACGGCCTCCACGTGGCTCTGCAAATCGTAGGCGCAAAGGGTAAACGCTCCTGGCTTGCCCGCTATTGGACGTACGAAGGTCAACTGCTTTCCGCCCGGGCGCCAATGGAGCTCGCTGATTCCCGGCGCAACGATGCGGTCAGGATGAACGACATCCTGAATCGTCAAGGGCTTCGTGCCGGATTGGGCATGGAGCGAGGGTAGGCAGAGAAGGAAGAATAGAAAACTGGTGGCGCGTTTCAAGCTGGCTCTCCTTGAATGTGGGCTTGCGAGCATTGGAAGTGACGCTTTCACCGTGCGCCGACCATTCTAACCGGGTTTGCATCCCTGTGCGGAAGCACTCGATCCGACAATCCTGACTGCGATGCACAAAAGTGAAAGCCAGGACCTCGTAGGAGTGGCACGGGCAACCTGCCCGTGTGAAATCAGCGCCAGGATGGCCATGCTACAAGTCTTGGCACAGGTGACCTGCCGTGTTTAGAGTTTCTGCATTTGCGCCACCCGGCAAAGCAAAGTCGGCGTGGTCTTGGCCGCACACCCATCTTTCCCCCGCCGGAGAACAAGTCCCTTTATTTTCATACATATCGTGGGGCATAAAAAATAAGCCGTTTGTTTTCATCAACATCGTGGCATTAGTCAATATGTCACTTC
>JBKQVI010000576.1:0-11144 GCA_052139985.1 Terriglobia bacterium | reverse complement strand
CGCATCCGCTCGTCCAGGAAGGGTACCAGAGAACGGAAGCGGCGCTCAATGTCACGATGGTTCATCACCACCAGTATAAAACAAAACTACTTCAACTTGTTCTGGTTATTTCCTGACAACTCCTTAGTCGAACGAAACTCCGTGCCCTCTTTACCCAACCGCGAAATTCCCCTCTGCGGTCACCCATAGGTCCCCCGTATGATCCTCTACTGAGCGCCTCCGCAAGTCACCATGAACGTCTGCCCACTCAAGACCCCGTCGCAGCTTAAAGTTCGCGCAAGTCGAGCTCGGGAACACGACGCATTTTTGTGCGACGCCAATCATATTTGGATGTTGCCTGCATATCCGCTCACGATCAGGCGAGGGTTGAGGCTGCGGTCACGCCCCGAGGTGTTCGATCCCATCGCAGGTAGATGGAATACTGGGCCTGGCCGCCGGAAGTATACACCTACCTGCGCAGGCGTCAACTCAAGGACTATTCTATTTGTTGGCTGTTCAATGAACTGCGACTTCCTGCCAAGACCCAACTGAGAATCGAGCTTCTGCCATCCGCGTCTCAGCCACTGCTGCCTCCGGTGAACGAAACCACTCGAAGGCGGCGACGAAGCGTCCAGTCCGATTCCCCGGCCACCGTGTTTTCATTTGCGCAGGATTGCCGAAAGGACACCATCAAACGCGGCGAAGCGGATTCGAGCGCCGTCGGGCGACCAGGCGAACATACCAACCTTACCCGAAACACTTGCGAGTTTCCGCGAGCCGCTGACAGCCGCGAAGCGACATCCGCATCCCCACCTGGAACGAGCTTTGCCAGGCCGAAGTCGAGGACCTTCGCTTCGCCCCGCGTGGTGACAAAGACAGGCCGGCTGCAAGACTCTGGTCCTTCGTTTCCTTCCGAGCTACAATTGCAGCCCTCACTGACGATGAGGGGAGTTTCGATATGGACAGGCAAGCCTTGCGCCATGCCATTCCGCGCCGAGGAGGTTCCGCTCCTACGCCGGGAGCGGTCTCCGCGTAAAGACCGCTTGTGTAACGGCACATTCTCCCCCACGGACGCGATAACTTCGAGGAGAAGGTACTGTCCTAATTTGAGCGTAACGCCACCATCTTGGCGGCTCCTGTGCCGGCTGGAAGCCGGCGCTACGGCTCAAATTAGGACAGCACCGAGGTGAACCCACGATGAAACGACGGCATTTTCTAACTAAATCCTTGGCCGTGGGATCGTTGGCATCTGGAGTCAGGGGGCAGGCAAAACCCCTGGCAGGCCCGTCGCCTGGCCGAAGTCTCGCTGCCACTTCGGAGGGAAGAGCGCGCTACCTGGAATTGAACAAGGCCTTGGATCGCGAAGCCATGCAGCGGGGATGGGCGACCCAAGTGGACCCGAGCTATCATCACGCCCCGCAAGCTGCCATCGAGGCATTCAAGGATCGCAAATTCGGCATCCGTATCCACTGGGGTCTTTACTGCCTCATTGGCAGTGACGCTTCGTGGGCGTTGGCCGGCGCCGACAAACGGTTTTGGGACACCTATAACGTCTTCTATCAGTTCTTCAACCCAACGAGCTTTGATGGCGACGCTTGGATGGATTTGTTTGCGCAAGCGGGGATCCGGTATTTCACCTTCACGACGAAACATCATGACGGCTTCAGTATGTGGCCGACCAAGACCACCCAAGAATCCGTCAAACTGACACCCGCCGGGTTTGGCGAGGGCGGAGTGGAAAATCTCGAAAAGGTAGTGCAGAGCTACAGCATCCAGGACGGGCCCTACAAAAAGGATATTGTTCGTAGCATGGTGGAGGCAGGCAGAAGGAAAGGAATGGGAGTCGGCCTTTATTACTCGCACGTTGATTGGCACGACCCCGCGTTCGCGTGGGACCCGTTCAATCAATACTACGATCCGCATTTCACACCGGACTCCGACCCCACACGCTGGGAAACTTTTATCGCCCACGAGCGAGAACAAGTGCGGGAATTGATGTCGGATTACGGCGCCATCGATTACCTCGATTTTGATATCGGCTGGCCCCAAGCCGCGGCGCAGCAAATTGCCGAGATTACGATGATGGTCAGAAAGATGCAACCGGACATCATCATTCGCGGGCGGGGAATCGGCGCCTATGGCGACTACTACACTCCGGAGAGAGAGGTGCCAGGGGGACCTTCACACGGAGTTTGGAAAGTCATCTACCCTTGCGGGCGAGCGTTTTCCTACCGGCCCAATGATGTGTACAAGCCTGCCGAGTGGATTGTCGAAAACCTCATCCAAATTACCGCTAAAGGCGGCAATTTTGAAGTTGGCTTCGGTCCTATGCCCAATGGCGAGTGGCCACCCGAGACCGTGGAACGCTTGAAATATGCCGGAAGCTGGTTGCGTGTGAATGGCGAGGCAATCTATTACACGCGGCCGCGCCGTATTTTTCGCGAGGGAGAAAACGTTTGGTTCACCGCCAGCAAAGACGGACGCCACGTGTACGCCATTAGCATCGGTTGGCCGGGGGAAGCCTTTGTCACTCACTCGGTGCGCGCCGTGAAAGGATCTCAAATCTTGATGCTGGGAGTGGACCAAGCCCTGGACTGGCGCCAGGACGGATCGGCCCTGACGGTTACCATTCCTCCTTCCCTCGCCAACCATAAGCCGTGCCAACAAGCTTATTCGTTCAAGATTCCGGCGGAGCCGGAATGAAATATCCGACCGCCGGCTCGGTTCGGGATTCAAGCCGGAACTGGTATCGCAGGGTCCGGGCTCCGGTATTGAGCTGGATGTTGTCGCAGGGGCTGTTCGCCACCCGCCCCTGCGACTCGCTGGGAAAAGGGCGATCCCGCACCGCCACTTCGCAGTAGGGCTGGGTGCCGGGTGTCAGGTGTTAGGGCCCCCAAAATTCGGGATTGACGGCTAGGTGACTTCGATCTCGATGTGCGTCTTCCCAGACAGGAGTTTCGCAGGGATGACGACATTGGTTGGATGGACCTCTCCCAGTGAGGCTGAGCGGAGCGGTGTTCGATCGGCCGGATGAATATGCACGACCAGGTCGGCTTCGAATTGTTTTGTGAAGTCGACTTCGACCTTCCAGCGACCAGATCCCGCCGCGGATTGAAGGGCCTGCGTGGTCCAATTAAGCGGCCCGAAGCGCGTGGGGCAATTGCGCACGCGAATCACCTCACCAGTGTTGAACCAGTGCTGGGGGGCGGCCTTCTGAAGATGGACAACGTCGCGGTCGTGTTCTTCGTAGCACAAGAGCCATCGCAGTCCCACTGTTGGTTGCAACTCACTATTAATTACGGCGGACCACGAGGACGGGAACCCCTCCCCCGGATAACTCCCCGGCACCAGGGCGTCTTCAGGAGCGTAGCGATTCCCCGAGTCCATGGCAAAACACATGTTGCCGTAGAGGGCGAGAAGGAACGGGCGATGGTCATCCTGCCGGATGCGACCCGCGAGTGTGCCATGTTCCATGAAATTCGAGGTCCCGGAACGGTCGCCACCCGTGTTCATTCCAAGAACTTGCAGTCCCGCGAGCTTGCGGTGCAGAAAGTGGCCGGCATCCAAGGCCGGATCGCCCCAATCGCTGGTCCACCAATCCGCCATGTAGCGGTGGTTTTCGTAACTCGCGAGTTCGCTCGGTTGGCGCTTGGTGTCGAACGGCGTAAAGGGTGTAATCCCGGCCTCCTTCATCGCCGGGTTTCGGTCCGCTAGCGTGAGGGCCAGGGAGCGTTCGACGTCCGCCCGCATCTCCGCTGCCAGCTTTTCAATTTCTGCCGCTTCCCGCTGCAAATCAGCATCCTGATTTTCCAACCCTGCACGCTTCAGACAGCGGGCGTGCTCCTTAAGGCCGCGCCAGATCCATGCGGCGTTCTGATAGTAAAAAGGATGCGACTCCGGAAAGTCATTCTGTGGATCGCCGTTGTCCGCCTCGGGAGAACCCCAGATGAGCCCGTGGCGAGGATCATCCATCGGAAACGCTTCCTGAGTATACCGATAGCGGCGGACTACGAAGTCAATCATCTTTCGCAGGACCGGCAGGCGCTTGTGCAAAGCATCGAGGTCGCGAGTGTAATCGTAAGCGCGCGCGGAATTCTCCAGGAAAACGCCGGCATTCAGCGGCGCCTCCACCTGGTCCTGGGTGTTGTAGAAGAAGTTTCCGTCGGGAAGCATGTAATGGTCGAGGTAGTGCTGGAAATAGGGCTCGACCTGTTCACTGAGGCCCCACAACTGCTGCGCCCAGACAAATTCGTAATGCGCCACCGGAAAGAGTGCATGACTGCGGACGGGAATCTTGGTATAGGCGCCTTCGCCAATCTGGTAAGTGGGATCCAGCCCCTGGTAGCTGCACCGCGACAGCACAATGCCGGCGCGTGCGCCGTCGGTCAGCCACTCATCGGGAATCTCCACCTGCATACCGCCGGCAAAAAAACTGTGCCACCGGTTCCAGATTCCCACGAGATGGGAGAAGAATTCTTCCGCCGAGCCGTTCCAATAATGATCTACAAATCCCGACGCGGAAACCGCCTGTTCGGCATTCGGATCGCCGTTGGAGATAAGTTTGCCGTGGGAGTCCAGGGGAAGCATGACCCGCACACGTCCCAGGGGCCGGGCGTCCGCGCCGTCGGGGAGGATGACCATGACCTCGTACCCGAGGCGGTAACGAGGGTTCCACACGCCGATGTTCGCCGCGGGCAGAAATCCTCCCAATAACGTGCGTTTGCTGTAGCCGGGGACGTAGTCGTACAGATACTCGGAAGGCAGGAACCGCCGCGGATCGAACAGCCGCCCGTTCAGGTCGGGCGCCCAGGCGGTCTGCGCGTCGGCGAACATTTGGCGCGATTGCCCATCAGCCTCAAGGAACAAAGATCGCTCCGGCCCCGCCTCTTCGTTGGCCACCAACGTCCACCCAATAAACTCCGGCCCCAGCGCGGCAACGTTCTCGTAGCACGGGTCTTCGCTGGAATTCAGGATGTATTCGCCGCAAACGTCGGGCCCGGGAATGTACTGGCGTGGGCGCTCAAGCTTCGCGTTGTGAGGATTGGAAGTGCGACGAGGGCCAATTTGGTCGAGCTTGCCGACGCGCTTGGGAATGCTCGCAATCTCCCCCGCCTCGGTCACGTAAGCGATGGCGCCTTGATGAGTCACATGTTTCTCGAACACCGCAGTGGGCGCTCCGTTCAGCCACGGGATGAGAGCGACCAATTGCCAGCCGCCGATCACATCCCCGGGCGCCAACGCCTTGCTCTCGCTTCCGCACGTGACGCTGGCCTTTCCGCCACCGAAAGAATCCACACGCGGCGAATTCTTGAGTTCCTCCCGCTCACCGGGAAGCAGCAGGTTGTATTCGTTGACGATGCGGCCGGGAGTGTATCGGCCCGCAGGCAAGCTGGAGGCGGCCTTCCCCTCTTCCAAGGCGCCAGCCGCGAGGCCGGCGTAGGCGGGAGCGGCAACGGCATGCTGAAGAAACGCTCTTCGTTTCATGGATTCACCTGTCGGGATGGTTCTTGGTTCGCGATTACCGAAGTCAAACAATATACACCCGCCGCACCTATTCTCGACAATTTCGAATGGATCGCGGCAGAAAGGCGCGAGCGGAGGGGTAGCGTGGGCGTCTCGCCCGCTGTGGCAGGGGCGTCCCGCCCGTGCGCAGTCATGGCCAGGATGGCCATGCCACGGGCCGCGGCACGGCATCCGCGCCAAACTTATCGCTTATTGCTCCAGGGCATTGACTTCGCGAATCTCGCCGCCGTTGCGAGGCACACGCAGGGTCTTGATCTCCAACGCGCGAAAGTTTCCCGTCCAGCGACGTTTCACAAGTCCCAGGTCCAAGTTGGCCGTCGTTGCTCGCCCGGCAGTTTCGTAGCAGCGAACAATGAGGTCGTCGCCGTCTTCACTTTTCTTTACCGCGGACACTACAACGTTGGGCACGTCCACCGACATGAAGGAAGCGGAAAGCGGCCGCGTTCCCCTATGGATTCCCTGGTAGAAGACCGGCACGGGGGCCGTGAACTCCTCGGCCTGCCGCACAACGCCGGTATCCTGCCAGGTCCCCGCGTGGGGCAGCAGCAACAGCCGGAGCGTCTGCTCGCCCTGGTCCTGCCAGATGTACTCGCCGTTGGGTTCCAGCTTGGCCGGTTCGTGCTGGGCGTAGACGGCTCCGCGCACGACGGAGATTCGCATATCATTATCCTGCACGCTATAGCCGTACTTGGCATCGTTAATGACGGCCAACCCATACGGCTTCCCCGCGCGGTCGCCGGATAGATCGATCCAGCGCTGTCCCGGATCTTCGTCCCCTTCGGCCTTTCGCTCCTGATAGCCATAAGCGACTTCGTAAGTGGGCCGCGGATTCTCCACGTCCACGGGAAAGGAGAACTTCAGAATCTTCAGGTGTTCGTGCCAGTCGAGATTCACGCGCGCTTCCAGGGACCGCGCTCCGGCGTAGAGAATCCAGTCTGTTTGCAGCGAAGAGACCCCGTAGCTCGTCCGCACGCGCACTACGGAGCGCATCGGACCATTCTCCAGCACCCGGAATCGGGCTGCGCCAAATGCCCCCACTTCCTTCGTATACGCACGGACCTCATGGCTCCAGGTGTCACTGGGGTCGTCGAGCACGACGGCGCGCGCCCCTCCTTTGCCGCCGCGAAAGACCTCCTCTCCGTTATCCTTGTCATAGATCGTGAGAGTTCCGTCGTCCGCGAACGTGACGCGAAGATGCTCGTTCTCCATTCCCTTTTCCGTTGCGTGTACGGCCGAGACCGGTGGGGGAACCGTCACGCTTTTGCGCATTCGAAATTGCCGGTAACCGAAAGCCGGAACCGCCGCGCTGAAAACCAGCCTGCCACGGCGTTCGTAAACAGACGTGGCCTGCGTCCACTGGTGAAGTACACTCTTGCCCTGCTCATCTTCCAGTGGGGAATTGATCTCGCGTCCTGTCCAGTCGTCCCAGCCCATATCGTATTCAATATTCAGCGTCGTATCCCAAGCGTGCGGGTTGAAGACGACGAGGTATTCCGACTTTGGGTCTTCGGTGGGAATCTGCCACGCGATCTTCTGCGCGGCGAGGTTCAATGCCTGATTCGCCACTTCCTGCGCGTAGCCGTAGGCATGCCTCGACACCACGTATTCTTCCGGAAGCGCCGTGCCGGAGATGGTGTCGTGAAACTGCATCATCAGCACCTTCTTCCAGGCGGCTCTCAATTCGTCCTGGGGATAGTCAAAACCCGTCACCGCGAAAGCCAGCGAAGCCATTTTTTCGGCCGTCGCCAGCGCCGCTTCCGTGGTCCGGTTGTCCTTTTTGATTTCCGACTCAGCCGTGTAGCAGCCCACAGCAGTATGCTGCAGCTCATCGGCTACGACCGGGAGATTGTCGAGTTTGCCGACTTCGTCAAAGTAGCGGTCCGGTGTGCTGAAGAGCACGGTCGGCGCGCCGGGCTGCTTCTGCATATCCAGGATGGATTGGATGAGTGCCTTCGTGGGACCGCCGCCGTGGTCTCCGGCGCCGTAAAACACCATCAGGTCTTTGGTGGGTTCGGGCAACTTCGTGATGAACTGGCGCACCCAGTACGGCAGGTATTCCTCGAACCCGGAATCAAGTGGGATTCGATAGGCGAGGACTCGCGTGCCATCGGGACCTTGCCACCAGAATAGGTCCCCGGGGAGTTTCTTCTCCGGCGCCATCGGCCGCTTGAAGACATAGGCGCTCATTCCCTGAAGTTTAAGAATTTGCGGCAGCGTTCCAGTCTGGCCGAAGGAGTCGGGGCTATAGCCGAGTCGCGCGGGCCGCCCGAATAACTTTTGCAGCGCCCTCTGGCCGTAGAGACCCTGACGCACTAACGACTCGCCGTTCGGGATGTTCACATCAGGCTCAATCCACCAGCCGCCCACCACATCCCACCGCCCTTCGGCGGCCCGCCGGCGGATCTCCTCCATCATCGACGGGTCGTTTGCTGCAACCCACTCATAGAACTGCGCAGAACTCGCGGTGAAGGTGAAATCCGGATACTCGTTCATGCGGTCGAGCGCGGAGCGAAAGGTGCTATGGACGACCGACATGGCTTCCTGCCACGGCCAGAGCCAGGGCGCGTCAATGTGGGAGTTGCCGATCATGTGGAATCGGTACTGCGGCGATTGAGGCGGCCATGGCGAGGAGGTTGGAGATTGCGCACTCGCCATCGGCGGCAAAGGAGAAGAGGCGCAAATCAGGCTGAGCACGACAGACAAGCGGGATACATGGAAGCGCATGGATCTATCTCCAGCAATTGAAATTCGGACCAGATTGAATACCACAATCAAGCATTTCTCTTCCCTCGCCCCTTTTGGGGGAGAGGGGGGACCGCAAGGCGGTTGGTGAGGGGGTCAGCTCTGAGATGAAGTCCTAGCGTCAAATTTGCATAAGGCCGCGTGGTTTTGACCCCCTCACCCGGCCCGCCCCGGCTGGTGAAAGCGCCGGTTGCGGTCCACCCTCTCCCCCAGCGGGGCGAGGGTAGTAAATCCCAATCACAATCACGGTGTTATTAGAAACGCTTGGGCGAACACGGTTGTCGTTAGCTTCTAATCCTCTGCCGCGCGACGATGCCCGATCCCTCTTTGATCGTAATCGTCTGGTTCACTTCAACATTCGTGAACCTTTCCACTTTCTGGGTGGTGGGCCACTTCACTTCAATCAAATCAACGCGCATGTTGCGTCCCAAGCCAAAGTGCAAGCGAAGATCGCTTTGCGACATCACGCTGGTACCGCTGTGAACCTCATCCATCTGTGTGTGCGTGCCGGTCACCACGCGCACGCGGGCGCCGATCGCCGTACGATTGCACTTGGTTCCGAGCAGCTTGATTTTGATCCAATTATTGCGGTTTCCACCGTCGTTCCGCAGAAGCGACGGGAGATCATTCAGGTTCAAGACAAGCACGTCCACATCGCCATCATTGTCAAAATCCCCAAAGGCGCAGCCGCGGCTCGAAAAACGCTCGGCAATTCCCGGCCCCAACTGCGCGGATACATCCGCAAACTTACCGTTGCCGAGATTCCGATACACCATGCGGGGCGTTTTGAACGGCTCGCCAACTTGCTCGATCTCCGGGTAGACATGACCCGTTACGTAGAGAATATCCGGCCAGCCGTCGTTGTCGAAATCTGTGAACCCCGCTCCCCAATTGACATACCTCGTCAGCATCCCGACCCCGGCCGCATTGCCGACTTCCGCAAAGGTCCCGTCACCGTTATTGTGATAGAGGTCGATGGAGTCTTTAATGAAATTGGTCTTCACGATATCCAGCCAACCGTCGCAGTCGTAGTCGCCCACACCCACGCCCATACCCGACTGCTCAGCGCCATCCTCGCTCAAGGCGCAGCCCGCCATGACAGCCTGATCGGTAAAAGTCCCGTCGTGGTTGTTGTGAAACAAAAGGCTTGCCTGAGTATCGACCGCCACATAAATGTCGGGCCAACCGTCGTTATCGAAATCGTAGGAAACCGCCGTGATGGAGTATCGGGGTCCGGGTTTGAGGATGCCGGCCTTCTCGCTGACATCCGTGAAGGTGCCATCGCCGTTGTTGTGATAGAGAATGTTCATGCCCGCCTGAAGCCCTTGCGGACCGCACAATACGGGCACTCCGTGCCACTGGCATGCGCCTCTCTGACCTAGCATGGAGGGAAGCTTATCCAGATCCAGGTCGATGTAATTGGCCACGAAGAGGTCCAGGAATCCGTCGCGATCGTAGTCCAACCAGGTGCACCCTGTTCCCCAGCGCACGCGGTCTTCGTAGAGGTTGGCCTTGCGAGTCACATCCGTAAACGTTCCATCACCGTTATTATGAAAAAGGATGTTATGACCCCAAAACGAGCAAAACAGGTCGTCCCAGCCGTCGTTGTCGTAATCGCCAACACAGACGCCCGTTTGCCAGCCTGTCCGCGCCAAACCGGACCGTTCCGTCACATCTGTAAAGGTGCCATCCCGGTTGTTTTTATAGAGATGGGAAGTGGGCGTCTCTCCCGGCGCGTAGGTTTCTCCCAGCCTCACGCCGTTCGTGAGATAGATGTCCAGCCAGCCATCGTTGTCATAATCAAAGAAGGCGATACCGCTGCCCTTGGTTTCAATGATGTATTTCTTTTCCTTGACCCCGCCCCACACGTTAGGAGTCACCAGTCCGGCTTGCTCCGCCACATCGACGAACGTCACGGGCACGCCTTCATTTGAAATCTGCGAGGCGTGCGTTTCTAGGAGCGGAGCACCGGCCAGCGCGCCAAGGGGAGTTGTGAGGATATCGGTCAGGTTTGCGCCGAGCAAGAGCGCAGATGACTTGAATAGGCTCCGGCGTGAGCATCGCATTGTGGGGCTAATTCCCTTTCGCGCCCGGCTCAGGTGAGACTCGAGCCGCTTCGTCTGGCTACGGCGCTTTCCCGGGGGGCAACTCGCCCGAAACAATTATACGGGATTATCGCGACGCCGACGCCTCCATGTCTTTCTGCGCCTCGAGGCTTTGTGGAAAAGCTTTGAGAAACCGCCTGTACGTCTGACGGACCATTTCCGGCTGTTGCTCGGCGGAGTAGATTTCGGCGAGTTCCAAGTACGGTTGCTCCAGGATGGGATCAAGCCGCACCGCCTTCTCGAGATTCTCAATCGCCCGCTGGAACTCCTTGGCATCTTTCCACGCGAGCGCCAAGTGGATGTAATTCGCCGGATTATCAGGTTCGGCTTGAATCGCCCTTTCGAACACGGCCGTTGCCTCCTTGTCGTCATGGAGACCCAGCAGCACCTGGCCGATACTCGTTAACACCGGCGGGTCATTGGGAAAACTCGGCCAGCACTCCATCAGGAGCTTCGCCCCCTGTGCCACCATCGGGAAGTTCTTCTTTTTCTCGCCTACCTCGATCTCAGCCAGCCCGAGGTTACGCTGCTCCAGTGCCCCTGCGGGCTGATGCCAGGCTACGAGAGTATCGGATTGGCCGCTCGGGGAAGGAACGTTTTCAGCAGGGGGGCGCCGCGCAATTCGATGGTCTGTAAACACCGTGTGACCGCCATCTGAAACCGGACGTTGCGGCATGTGGCAACCAATGCAATCGTCGTTGGGCTGGGGCGGAGAGTCCTATGGAGGAACTGCCTTGTAACAAGGGCACGGCTTTAGCCGGGCCGAAAAAGGCACCAAAAATATGGGGTTTTAAC
>JBKQVI010000575.1:0-18466 GCA_052139985.1 Terriglobia bacterium | reverse complement strand
ATGCTGGTAAATATGAATAGCAGGAACCCTTACCGCCGTCCCCGATAACACGCTATTATCGGGGGAGATCGTTAGCGCTGAACTCAGCGCAGATTGTTGAGCCTTGACGCGAGGAATGGACAGTTTCACACTATCGCCGGCACCAAGGAGAAAGATAGAAACACTTGCAAGAGGAGAAAAACATGGCGAGATGTACAAAAAAAACCGGATTGGAAGTTCATCACAAAAGGCGTGATGGAGGTAACGGATTGGACAATGCAGAGGTGCTTTGTCAGAAATGTCACGAGGCTACGAGCACCTATGCAGCCCCCGGCAAAAGTCCACCCCCATTTGATCAGGCAACAAAAGACGGGGCGCTAAAACGAGCGGGCAACCAGTGTGAATGTACTAGAACGGGTGGTTGTCACTAAGTAGCGGTTTCTGCGGGAGTCAAAGACTAAGTAAAAATTGCGGGTCTTAAGGCCCCTTGGTGCCTGCCATTAATTCGGACTTTGCGAATCCGATCCTCCCGACATCAGTCGGCTCGGAGATAACAGCATAGGGTTACACCGGCCGCTACCCTGGCAACTTTCCAAAGCCCACGTCTCGGACTGGTCGAGAATCCCGTACGCTTAAGACGATCATGGGCCCAACCGGCTCGATTCTTGTAAATTGCTTGCGTGCCGCTCGAGCAATTCAGCACGGTCTATGTCCGTCAAGGTGAGGACATCTGCCACCGCCTCATACGCGTCTCGCGTATGAACACCATCTGGATTTCTCACAAGAAACCGGATCAGGGGGTCGATGAACTTGTCAAAGGTTGGAACCGGCACGCAGCACCTCCATTAGAAGCAAATCAATATGACCACACGTCGAAGAAATCGTACTATTGCTCTTCCGTGAAGCCTTCTCAGGTTAACTTTGGATGGACACGAGCCTTATATGTTGATTTTAGCGAACGTTGAGAATCAGAAAAGATCTGGGGTTCGATCTGACGCGCACTTGCGATTGAACCCAAAGCGCTTTGATACTGGGTGAAATCGAAATCATCTTTATCCGCAGTAATGCCCTGAACTAACTCCCGAATTTTCAAGCGTTGCCAGTTCGGAACAAGAAGGCGTTTATCTGGCGCAATGATGCAACCCGTCACTCGTTTGTATTGAGTCTTCCCCCAATACTCGCTTTTCTTGCGCTTAAGATGAAGGCGATAGGCCTTGAGAATTGCCTCAACCTCAAGATGGAATGATTGTGGGATCGGGGTCATTCGAGAGAAAGTCATATCGTCGACATAGAGCGTAAAAGTCATACTATTCTCTAAAGCAAGCGCGGCAATACGATCAAACATCGGACGATATGCCCAGTATGCGAGGGCCTGGCTAAGCGGACTACCCGTTGGGATCACATCTCTGTAACAACACACGTTACTCATGAGATGAGCCAGGTCATTGGGCATCTTCATCTGATAGTGAAAGAATCGAAATACATATTCTTTCCGAGTATGTCTGTAAAACCCATGGATATCGACGGCCATAAGGTCGGTATTCCTTACATGTTGTCTTGCATTATCTATATAACAAACACCACGTTTCCCCGAGTACACAAAATCGGGTGTTGCGATCCTAGCAAACAACGATTGAATACGATCATGGATACGCCGTTGTATCCCTTTGGGCTCTTGGATCTCTCGCCCATCCATGGAAAAGACTGCGAAGATTGGCTTTTTCTCTAGTGCTCTTAAATCTTTCGAGGTGCCGCAAAGAACAGTAGCCAATTTCTTGTTGCTGGCTACAGCATATAATGGGCTATGCTCAATCGAATAATTCTTCTGCGTTCTCATTGACCAGCTCTTTCAGAAATCCGACCATCTTGCTATTCAACATCTCTGCAATTGACTTCTTCCCGCGCTTTTCAAAACTCTCAGAGAGAAACAGGATTGCTGAAGGGGTTGTATTGAACACCTTGGCATATTGGCGAATCAGATCTAGTGATGGCTCTTTTTTCCCCTTTTCAATTTCAGAAAGATAGCTTCTCGAAACGCCAAGTTGTTCCGCCAATTCATAACCTTTTAAGTCATGGTAAATACGGAGAAGCCGCAAAACATCATTCATCGGTACATCCTTGACTGAGGTGAAAAGAGTTTGTAGCAGCTAGTTGCCAAACTCGCTTCTTATCCTGATCACCAATGCGGTGATTTTTGCCAGGACTAGAATGACTTTGATCACCGCTCTGTGGTGCTTCCAAAGCCATTTTGAAACGCGTTTAACAACGGGACCACGTCGCGAGGTTCTGTGCCTCATGCTAAGCTCCCAGCGCCATAAATTTGTGTCTTCACACAGTGGCGCCGTCTCGCGGAGTGGCGCGGAACGTTGTCCTTTTCGCTGCTACCTACCTTTCTTCGGCGATGTTCTCGCATCGCCGAAGCTTTGGCCGAAGGCCGAATCCCTGTCTGCTGGACGCGTACCACATCCTCTGCATGCAGGAATGACAACCCGTCGGTCAAAATGTTGGCCCTTTCGGACCTCGGGTAGCGCTTCCATCTGTCGCTACCCCCTTGCGTTGAAACGCCGAGATGGCCGCTTTCAACCTCGCTGAGGACCAATATAGTGAATTTAATGTCTGGAGTCAATTAAATTCGCCAACAGCGAATAATTTTACTGAGCGCCGTTTTACTGTTGGGGTAGCGTTTTTATCCACCCCCACTCTTCCCTGATAAGCCGAAGTTATCGGGGGACAATCCTCATCAGGCCGTGAGTGCCTTCACAACTTCTGCGACCGCGTCTTTATCAAGGAGAGCTCCTCGGACGTACTTTTGCAATATTATCGAGGCAAGGGTCTGGTACGGTATGCCCTCGGCATCTGCCTTCGCCCTAAGCCCAGCTATTGTAGATTCAGAAAGCCGCATCGTTACCGCTTTTTTTGCATCCGCGCGGAATGGGGCCAGTATGGATTCTTGTACTTCCTTCGGGTAGGCCGTTGCCCTATCGAGGTGCTCGAGCTCGCGCTCTTCTTCATCCAAAAAATTGAAATTCGGAACAGGCTTCTTCTTCATCCTTCGCCTCCGTACTGTTCATTGAGGTCCCGGCTCGGATAAATGGTCTTCAAAAAAAGCCCATCTGCATCTTCGACAAACGGAACTGCATGAACATACCCATTGATCCGTACAACCATGATTCGCTGGTTGGGGCGTGATGGATGTGGAATGATATCGAGTTCTTCCCCTGTCCGAATCAGCTCGGCAACATCCTCAAAACACACGCCGCGTTCTCGCCTGAGCAGTTCATTTTTCTCAGCGCTCCAGCGAACGTCCATGAGTCAAGTATATTGCAATAGCAATACATTATCAAGAAGCGGGATTTCCCCAAATGGCCGAAATGATGTTATTATCGGGGATGTAGAGATAGAGATACAAGAGCGTAACTCACATCTATGGTGCCGAAGAGGACTACTTTTTCTTACCCGCCCCTTTCTTGTATTTCCTTTTCTCAGCCGGTTTCCTTTTGGCTCCACGCGTGCCGGCCGTTTCCGCCGGCATGTCGGAGAGGGGAACGCGACCATATGCCCCAGCCTCTGGATGCGGCATCATGCCGATGACGGTAATTTCGCCTTCGGCAGGTCCATAGACCCAAAAGATACGCCCGGCTCCAGGTGTATTGTTCTCAAGGTAGGACTCGAAGACCTTACGGCCATATCGCTTTGTCAGAGCGAATATCTCGTGCGACTGAAGGCCAGGATAGTGCGGATCCTCAACGAGAGAACGAAGGGCTTTGTTGAGCCTGTTCCAAACATCGGTCTCTTCCTTGCCCAGAGTCCCCTGCTTCGCCCGCTCTTTCGTCTCGTTCCAATATCCCAGCATTTCTGGCGGACCCATGTAAATTTTGAAATGGGGCTTCGACATGGGCTAATCCAACTCGATCGGTCCGGCAACGCGGCCGGCCTTCAAGTCCTCCATAGCCCGGTCCATCATTGCGAGCACGGCCGGCGGGATGTCCTCGATGCGGGTCTCCTCTTGGGGCTTTAGGAGGATCAGGCCATCCTCGAGTTCGGTCACAGCGTAGTACCTTGCCTTGGCTCCGCGAACAGCGATCCGTTTCTTGGAATCCACCTTCGCAATGTAGAAGATATGGTGGGAAACCATGTCCGGCATTTTGGCGGCATTCACAGTGTCCTTTCCCCCCTTGGCCCACGACCCCGGTTTCTTCGCGGCGGAGGATGCCTTGACTACAGACTTCCGGGTGGCGGTCTTGCCTGCATCCCGTTTCGACTTGATCATATCTGACATGGACGTATCTCCTGGTGGGACTATCCCACCAACAAAATCAAGTGTACTCCAGTTGGTGGTAATCGACAAGGAGAAATCGCTCACCCCAGACCAGCAGTCGGTCTCGACCAGATTCCTGGTATGGGTGAGCTCGGGCTTAGCCATGCCATCCACTAGTGACTTTTGCTGTTACAAGGGATCGCCCCTTACTCTCTCCTGCGGTTGATACAAACGCACTCTGTAGCCGATCAAACAAAGACAGAGCGATTCAATCCGTACACTTGACAGCGAGTGACATAATGTAATGTTGTAGTTTGGGACCGGTTCGGAGCCATGGCGGGGGAGTCTGTGGGAAAAAACGACGACAAGATCACCTCGGTGACGCCGGCGGGGAAGTCGGCCTCCTCCCACGTCGCACAGCGCATCGCCGAGCTCGCCGCCGCGATGCCCGAGCTCGAGGACCTCTCGCCCGAGCAGGTCGACACCGTCATGAAGGCCGTCGTCTTCGGCGAGCTCGCGGCCGAGGCGAAACGCCGCATCGTAGCGACCCGCCTCGACTGGAAAACCGAGAGCGAGGCCTTCGTCGCCGACAAGGACAGCCCCCATACCCGGGCTGCGTACGCCCGCGCCCTGGGCACCTTCAAAGAGTGGCTCGATCGAAAAAGCCTGAACCTCACCGATCTCTCCCCGCGCCTCGCCGACGACTTCATCCGCGACCTGCGCGCCGCCCGGCGCGGTTCCGGCCAGGCGATGGACGCCGACTCCGTACGCCTCGTCGTCGCCGTCTGCTCCGCCTTCTACACCTTCCTGGAGCACCGCGACGATGCGATACGAAACCCCTTTCGCGGCACCCGCGCCCGGCCCACCTCCACGTGGACCGTCGCCGAGATCCCATCGGAGAAGGAGATCGCACTCATCGCAGCCGCCGTGGATCCCATCACGCGCGCCGCCCTGGCCGTCGTCGAGGAGACAGGCCTCCGCATCGGCGGCCTCCCGTCCCTCGTCATCTCCAAGGACGGAACGTGGTGGACCCTCACAAAAGGAAAGCGCTTTCACGGCCTCGAGCCGCTTTCGGCGGCCCCCCTGGCTGCGATTGCCGCGGCAGGCCTTCATCCGCGTACGCCGTTTGAGCCCGGACACTTCCCCATCGAGGAGAGCCGCCGGCGATCCCCCGGACCCGCCACGGCAAACCAAGTCATTCAGCGCCTGAAGATGCGTCTTGCCCGCGCAGAGCAGGCGCTCGTAGCGAGCGGGGAGATCGCCGCGGTGTATTCGTGGCAGGATTTCCGCCATGAATACGCCTCGCGGCATGTCGATAGGGGTATCTCGTGGCTCGCGGCCCACCTCGGCCACAGCTCGATAGCCATCACGGAACGGTACTTGCGAAATGTTCTCGCCGTTGACACGAGTACGTTGTAGAAAAGGAGAGCAAAAACGAAAATTATCGTTGCCGCATCAATTAAGAGGGGAGGGTGGGGAAAACCTCTACGGCCGCCTTCCTCGCCGAGACGTTTGCTCTTCGCCATCGTCGAGAAGCGTATACAAGCCCCAACGTCCATCTATGTGAATAAGAAAAAAAGACGCTCTTAGCCCTCCACTGACGCCAAAAAATTGAACGCCCCAACCGTTTTGTCGTCTGCTGGAAGCAGTTTCATCCTGCATTTGGGTATGGGGTCCGCTCACGATTACTATATACACAAAACTTTTATTTGGTATATCCTAAATACATGAATGCTAAATCTGTCATCTCTTCGGAACTTTCACTTTCCGTTCTTATGTCTGCCTATGAAAACCCTGGCTTGTGCCCAACAACCCGACGTGAGTATGCCCGAGACATCGCAGCCTTCATCGACTTTCTCTCCGGTCGATCCATCACGCCTGACAGCATCATGGAGTATCGTTCCGCTCTTCTCTCTGCCGGTCGCTCTGGGTCGAGCGTCAACCGCGCACTTGCAGCAATTAGATCAACACTTAAGGGTATCGGATCATTGGGGTTGAGCGCTCGGCAGGCCGCTGTTATTGGAATTGTCCTAGCAAATGCACAGGGGATCAAAAGAACCCCGGTCCCAGTTGACGAAAGGCGCATGATAACTCCTTTGGAGTTTGAGGTAATCCTCGGGTCCTCATCTCCACATATGTACTTCATAATCCAGTTTCTCTATGCGACGGGAGTTCGCATCTCCGAGGCCGTTGGTATTCAACTTTCAGATTGCAAGGAATTGGGAGACATTGTGCTCATTCATATTGCTGGGAAAGGAAACAAGGATCGAGAGATCCGAATAACGCAGGACCTTTTCGATGATATTATCACCGAGTATCAAGGTCATACCTATCTTTTTGAAACAGCCAACGGGCGCCCTTTGTGCCGCGAATATGTGACTCACCAGATCCACCGTATCGCGCTGAGAGCTATAGGGCGGTCGACTTTTGCCCACGCGCTTCGACATTCATTTGCAAGCGAAACGATAAAAAGAACAGGCAAGATAGGAGGAACCAGCCGCTATCTTGGTCATTCCGACCCGGCGACCGCTCTTCGCTACTACGGGCGTGAAAAGCTGACAAATAGAGATCTCAATTTGACGCGCTAAATGGATTCGTTTGAATTCCCTTGCGGCTGGCAATACAGCAACATTTTGTCCGAGCAAATTCTGCCATGATTCCATTTCCACTTCCATTTCATCCCGACCAGCTCGAGCTAACTGAATCTTGTGAAGCGTTGGTTTCGGGAGATCACGGAGAAGGCGATCAGGCGAGCAGCTTTCCCCAGCGTGAACGCGCTCGAGAAGGCCATCGAGGAGTTTGTGCAGGCGTGGAATAGCGATCCGAAACCATTCCAGTTGACCGTTCAGGCAGCACCGATCATTGAGAAAGTGCGGAGGGCTCGCGCGGCCCTGCCTCCATCATCCCCACGCAGGCCCCGGCGAAAGAATAGAAATATTTTTAAAAGTCGGACCACTAGAATCTTTACCTTTCCAATATTTTTTCCTTTGGGAGCCTGATTGCCGTAACCTTTATTTTTTTCAGAATTCCCTGGCCGAGTTTGTTAAAGCCCCAGCTCGCTGTGTGACCCAAGCCGAACCAGTTGTAAGACCTCGGGTTCAAGTTTTCGGTAGATCATCACCAAATCAGGTTTGATGTGGCAATCCCGATAGTCTTTCCAGTCGCCTCCGAGTGCGTGGTCATGGTGCTTCTCGTGTAATGGCCAATCGTTGGCCAGAGCAACCACAACTTCGATGAAATTAGTTTCAAGAATCGTCCGAAGGGGGCCTTTTACTTCTCGCTTGTAGTCACACTTGAACTGCCCCGTACGCTCAATTGTCCGCATTCAGATCGGTTATCAGCGCATCTACACTCTTGAACGAGGGCAGACCACCCAGGCGAGCCTCTTTCATCGCAGCGATGGTTTCAGCATTGGGAATAAGTGGTTCGAAAGGGAGCGCCTTTTCTCTGGCAATGCGAATCATCATGAGCCGAAAAGCATCCGATACAGTAAGGCCCATCGTTGCCAATACAACCGTGGCGTCTTCCTTGATCTGCTCGTCGATCCGAGCTCGTACGACAGCATTCGTCGACATAGCTTAAACCTCCTCGTTCCTGAGCTACAATGTGGCTCAAACACCATCTATAGTCAATGGGCCTACTCTCTCCTTTTCTATGGCATCCGGGACTGAAAGCCCCCGAGATAGGGCCTTTGAGCCGCAGATACATCGAGAAAGTCTGGCAATCGTATCTCGAGAAGCTAACCCCAAGTGCAGCTCGAATATATTTAGTCAATGGTCCTGGAAAGAGCGAGCTCAAGGTGATCGGTCTCGAGCCGCATGCCGAAGACAAGAAAAACTCCGGATATGCAAAGGTGAAATTCTTCGCGGCAGGTCGAGAACTAGTCGAAACCGCAAACTTGCCGATCTAGTTGGATAGGAATCTCGCGGCTATTTCAAGGCCTTTTGTAATATAGCTGCTGCGGAACGATATGCAATAACTCGAGATTGATCTGGATCGTTTGTGGAAAGAGCATTAAGAATTCCAATTATTCTACGAATCTCGCCAACTACATCCTGTTTGGTTTCTGTTGCTGTTGTTTCTATGTGTTCGCCCGTCGAGGGGCTTTTCTTGTCTTCTTTAGCCTTCAAACGCGCCGCACGTATGTCATCAGGATCCGGTGTTTGCTTCCCCCTGTCCTGAGCTGATTTTGTAGCAACCCGAATGGTTGCTTTATCACGTTTTACCTGGCGAAGGCTTTTCCCTGTTGCAAGTGCCACTTCTGCAGCAGTTTCAGAAAATGGTGTCATGGTGTCACCATTCCCAGCTGGTCGACCCGCTTTTTTTTCAGTTAAAAAATATCCAGGCCAAACTCGAGCATATAGCGAAAGCCGCGTGTCTTCATCAATCTCAAATCGCGACAAATTGCCAAGATAGAGGCGTTTCCTTTGTTCATCCTCGGATAGGACCGACAGCACAAGGCGAACGGGAAGGCGGTTAAAACCGGTGACCCCTTCTGAATGAAGTTTTTTTGCAATTTCCAACCGGCTTTCTCCTTCAAGAAGAAGCCCGTTAGGCATCGCAATAAGCGGGGAGACTATGGCGCCCGCTTCACGAATGTCTTTTTCCAAAGCCTGGAAATATCCAGCCGTTTTGAGCCCTCGAAAAACATCATTCTCTGGATTATGCTGAAACCACCCAAGCGGTCTAAACTCAAGATCTCCGAGGTCAAGGCCCTCGACAATTTCCTTTGGAACGAGCGCCTCAAGCTGTTTCTTCCCCGCGGGGCGGGGCCCGGTAAGATCTACAGCCTCTTGTTCTTTTTTCGTTAGCTTCGCGATCTCATTCATATCCCTAGCTCCTCGGCCAATGCTTCAAACTCGAGCGCTGCTTTTGAATTTTCTGCTAACGGGGCTCCAATTGTTGCCGCCCTTCTTACCGATGCTGCCCGAGATATTTTCGTTTTAGTTAGCCGCCAGTCGCGAATATTAGAAAGCATTTTCATATCGGCCTCCGTGATATTCGCAGGTACTGCACGAAGATCTATACTTCTGCCGGTATCCTCAGAAATGGCGACTACTTCTTCTTCAATAAGCCTATAGCCCTGCACTGTCCACCGCGTAGCCTGTACGGGGACTATTACAATCGAAGACGCATGTAATGCACACGACAACTCAAGGCACCTCGCAGGAGGGGCATCAAGAATGGCAACATCATATTGATCGGTTACTTTTGCCAAAGCAGAGCGAAGTCGTGGCGCACTAGCGCCATCTGATGCGAGTTCGGCATTGACTCCAGACAATGCCGGGGTCGCTGGAATAATATCGAGGTCCTTGTGTGCCGTAGGGTAAATGACATCCGCGAATTTTTCGCGTCTAGTCAAAAACTGGCGAAGATTTTTTGCCTCTATGTCCTCGGGATTGCACGTCCTTAAAAAGTAATCGGTAGCATTGTTGTTATGATCAGCATCAACCACCAACACTCTTCGCCCTTTGCCGCAGGCAGCCAATGCGAGGAATATGCAAAGCGTAGTTTTGGCGCTCCCGCCTTTCAGGCTTGCACACGCAATTACCGTCATTTTAACAGCTCCTTTGGAGGACGGCGAAGACGCCGCAGAAGATTATTATTTCCAATGCGATAAATGGCCAGAATTGAACTCTCGTTCTTTAAGATTACATATTGAAGCCCTGCGATTTCTTGTACCCCTGAAGCCGGAATGGAGGGTTCCTCTGTTCCACCACCTTTGTACCATGCGGCGATAGCTCTTCGTGTCCAGTCGTCCATGACGGCCCCCAACACTCAGATATTATATTGGTAATAGTATATCGTCAATACAAAAACGTCACCAACACCGCAAAAAGAATTGGCGGACTTAGCGGCCGATGCGGTTCCCGATTTACATGAAGAACGCCCTCTATTTTTCGCGCGGATATCCCAAGCAAGTGTGTCGCGACTGGTTATTCCGAACGGCTCAGTGGGCTGTAATCCAACTTTGAACGGACAAACGTGGGGACTATACTGCAACTGACAAAGGAGACGGTTCAATGGCTCAAAGCACTGATATAAAAATGGTAATCGATAGTTTTTGCTGGGCCCTTGCGGGCCGGGGCGTTCAAGTGGGAGTGTTTTTCTCTTTGGTTCATGGTCAAAAAGTCAACGGCGTGAAGACAGCGGTATAGACTTGGCTATAGTCTCTGCCGATTTTGCTTCCATGGGTTATTTGGAGCGCATGGAAGCCTTGGCGAATGCTGTGGCAACGGTCCGTGCTCCGATAGAGGCCGTAGCGGTTACGCCTGACGAATTCAAAAATACCGACAGGCAACAGGAATTGTAATGGTCGTTAAGGCGATACTTGAACCACCTGAGTCAACGACGCACCGATAGCGTGCCTGCAGCGAGCGTAGGCGAAGAAAGAGAAATGCCGAGTATTGCGACTAGCGAAAGCTGCAATTCGCCGGTGATGAGGGGTCATCGGGAAGGGCCAGAACGACGTGTGGATTTGCTTCCCCCGTGGCAAAAGAAGACATTGGAGGAACCCGCTTTGGGTGAAGGATATACCATGTAGTGTGTACAGGTGACAGGTGGACGAATTCTACGGAGCGAAAAAACATGTGGTCAGTTGACTGTGTTACGACCACATGTTAGGCTATGGAGAATGGCTCAAAAAAAAGCACTCAAAGTCATCCCTACAGAGGCTGATTACGTCGTTCAAGCACACAAAATTAGTCGGGCTGCCTACGATATGCCTGTTATGCAACGCCGTCTCATTTATCTTGCAATGGCACAGGTTCGCCCCACTGACGACGAACTCCCGATTGTTCAGATGACTGTTGGCGATGTGGTAAGGGCTCTTAGGCTTAATGATTCCGCACTTCGATATGAGGAAATTCGAGCAGCAGTCCGTGGAATGATGGAAAGAGTTATCGAAGTTGATGAACCCGATGGATGGTTGCTGTATCACTGGGTTGATACAGCTCGCTATATCAAAAGCCGGGATTCCATCGTACTTAAACTATCAGACGAACTCAAGGCACATGTACTTCAACTCCGAGATACATTTGCTATCATCTCAATTGCAGACATTGCAAGATTACAAGGACGCTATGCTTTGCGTCTATTTGAACTAGTTATGAGCAACAAAGGACACGTAGGGAAAGATGGAAATAAAGCTGGTGAATGGTATACAGATCTCGAATTTGACCATCTTCGGGCCATGTTTAAAATTTCCCCAGATGAATACAAAATGACGGCTGATCTGCGAAGAAAAGTGGTTGATTCTCCTGTTCGTGAGATCAATGAAGCTGATCTTGGGCTATATCTTGAATGTGACTACTCGAAGTATCGTCGAGGTAAACGGCTTTTTGGAGTCCGCTTAAAATGTAAACTAATTAGCAGAAATGATTTACGCCCTGTATCCCCTGCAACAAAAGCGGAAGAAGAAGATGAAGCGTTGTTAGCTGCTAATGCGGAAAGGTTTGCTGTACTGCTTGCCGAAGAGAAAGCTCAGGGTGAATTTCCTGAGACTCGCCTTGGTCTTTCTCCTGAGATTATTGCTCATAGTCATGCATTAACGCGGCTTAAGGCTGAAGTAGCTGCGCTCCCCCCCAAAAGACGCATTGCTCTTGAGAGGTAGTTGGTAAGTTTTGTGGTGGAAACGTGGAATTTTCTTGATTTTCTGAATCTTAAGAATATTGCAAAGAAGTAATATGTTCTGCTATAAAGAATAATAAGCCGAAATGTGGACTGATTCTACGCCATATATGGACTAATTCTACGGAACGTGTGGACTCAAACCACGGGAAATATGGACTGATTCTACGGAACCGGAAGCGCTTGTCTTTTGGGTGTGAATATAAATAAACTGTTCCGGAGTATACAGGCCTAAAGTTTAGCTAGTGGTTGGGCGAACCATGCTTCATCTTATACGGAAACGTCAAATATGTCACACCATTTACATGCGGATCACTAGTCATGGAGGACCCATATGATTTGTATGGCATGAGGGGGGCAAAGCAAGCGCATATGCGGACTGGGGTAGGGTAGGGTAGCGGGCAAATGCTGGCGCGGGGCGCCTACTTGGAATAACCGCGGGCTGCGTTGGGAGATCAGCCGGAAATCTTTTGCAATACAAGTGATGAGGCAGGATTGTCCTAATGCATTTGCGAGTGTACACTCATAATGGTGGTGAACGACCAGCTTGGGTACAAGGAGGTACTGCGTTGGTAGATACAATTACAGTTGAAAAAGCGTTCATCAAAATGGGCTCCAAGGTCATTGTCCGCACAGTTCCTAATAACCGTTGGCGTCGGCTTGAAAAGCCGCAAGTTGATGTTCGCGAACGAGAGGGAACGGAAACATTCATCCTCGACCTTCCTCCTCAAATGGCAGACAAAGTAGAAATAAGGGTCATCGACAATCAGCCAAAACTTCGGCACCTGTTGCTTCAGATCTGCACTCCCAGTGAAATCCGTGGTCAAGGTGAGATTGAGAAATTTCTCTGTGGACACGACGAACGCCATTGGTTTGCTGCTTCGGTCAAAGGGAAGAATGTTATGGATGCGCTTCAGCGGCTAAAACCCGAGGCCGTTCAAGAACATGAGAAGGATGTCGGGGTCAAGCGCGCTCGGATACATAAGCATCATAACGAAGCGTGGACCCGCCAGGGGGAGTGGTTCTTCATTCCCGCCCCTGACTTCCAGCCAGAAGAATCTGCGATAGTTTGCAAGAACGAGCCAATTTCTCGCGGGCGCGGCAGTAAACCTCATATATGCGAAGAGCTCGCTCGTCGCGGTGGGGAACTGGTGTACGTCAATCGGGATTTCCCCAACGGTCTTTCAGCCTCGAAGTACGCAGATTTCATCAAGACTCTATCGCAACGTCAGCGCCTGAGCGCAATGTTTCAGGCTCGTACCGCCAATGCGGAAGTTTACGTTCGTGGCAAGATCCATCACCCGGATCACAAGACCATTGTGCTCAAAATGTGGCATCGTGTGCAGCTCAATAGCGAGATTGTATCTGATAAACTTCGCTTTCTCGATTAGCGGGGTACGAGCATGGTGGTGACATCACGCATAGTGGGCCGTGTTTGGTATTGATGTGGGCCCCCCGTAGGCGCGATGGCGCAACTTCGTATAATATGTATTCTGTCTACTCTACTATATAATGTAGTATTTTGGCTATATTTCCGATTATACTACCATATATAGTACCGATCAGTACGAGTTTCTCCCTGATCGCTTCGAGACATGCACGCTCACTGTCCTGGGTGTTATCACACCGAACGCGGTCATGGATTTGCACGAGACGGTTTTCTTTGTCGTAAAGTGACAGTAAGATAGTCTGGTGATCATCACCTTGTACAAGGTTGGCAAGGGCGGTGCAATGAACTTTTACACCGTTCATGATCGCCAGAATGCCCTCGACTCTACCTACGCTCTCTGCGCTTCATGGCGCGTCGGGTCAGGACGAGAACGCGAGCGCCTCTATCGTTTTGAGACGTTACTCGACAAGGATGCGATGATTCGCCGACTCATCACATCTCGTCTCAAGGATGGCTACAGGGTCCTTTACACCTTCGTGCGTTCGGGTGTTTCCATCGGTGTTGACCCATCGAGCAGTAGTCCATCTAGCGAGGGCACCCCGCCGGTTGGGCGTGCCATAGATACTGCATAGAATATGGATAATCCTCCTCTTTTTCTCGTGGAAAGCAGAACACATTCAGGGCGGAAGGTGCTGTGGCCCTCTGCTTGATTCTGGCCGCGATGACAAACGAAATCGACACCATGATTTACAGACTCCACGTGCGTATCCGTACGTGGAGTCTGTAAATCATGGTGGCTACTTTTGGTGCGGAATCACAGCACGCCGATCGGTACTGCCTCTTGAAACTACATATTTGGACGTTATGAAATCCAGCCACCGGGTTATTCCCCTCCCCCGCCCCTATCGCAAAGATCGCGTGGACCAGGGGTCCGGAACATCGTCTCTCCCGTCGGCGTGCCAGGTCTGCACCTCCTCGTTGAGAGTATCGGGTAAGGAGCAAGCACGATTGTCCTGGCCCAGGATCAGACTTTTATAACTTCAAGAAGCTCCTAGCCGAGCTCCAGACCACAGGAGAACTGGATAAAAGGGGGGAAATGATGCGGGACGATGTTTGATTAAGCCAAAAAGGGTTTTTTGGCCATTAGAGATATCGCTTCATCATGTCTAAAAAAGGGCACAGGAAACATTGAAGGACGCCAGGCTCATTCATTTTGATTCAGCCCTTTGGATGGAATCCTCGGTGGCTCCTCCAGAGGGGCGGATCCCTTTTGGGGGACCCCCCCGCTTCAGATATGACTTCTCCTTTGCGAATCTGCTGCTCGCTCAGCGCTTCGACTATGTCGGCTTTAAGCCTGACACAAGCTTTAATAAAAGGCCAAGGATGAGCCCGTTGGGGATTTGTCGTTTTTCCCCCCCGTCCGAGGTCGAATTGACACCTTGGCGGCCTTCCATGCGCCAGGATCGCCCATCATTGGCTCCCGCCGGCACTGGAGGAGTGGTTAGGCGACGGCGTCAGGGCGCGCGTACCGATATCACCATGGTTCGTGCGCTCATCGTCCCCTTGATGTCCCACGCTGAGGAAGGCCTCCCCGCCGACTATTCGGGCTTGATTGACCAGGCCGCTTTCTTGAGCTCCCGCCCGGGTCGGAAAATAGCCATGCCATGATCCTCAACGGAGACGATCTCACCGGTCCTTGGGTTGCGAGCTCGTTTCCGTCCCTTATGCATTTTCACCTTGAAGGTGCCGAAACCGCGGAGCTCCACGGTCTTGCCGGCGAGGATCGCCTCTTTGAGTTCCTCGAGAAGAGTGTCGATGAAGGTGCGGACTTGCATGCGATTGAGGTCCTCGGTGGATCGCAGCGCATCGACGAGCTCGGCTTTGGTGACTTTGCCATTCATGATGCTTTTCTCCGTGCAAAAGGGTACGCCGGACGTTGCTACTGTGACCTCTGGCGTTCACGGCGTCAATAATAGGGGGTGCTTTGGGGGTTTCGTGCACAAAGTGATGTAGATATGGCATCGGAGACGCAGTTCTCGTAAAATTAGTCTCTTTTGCAGGAGCCTCATCTCAAACAGGGTTCCGTACTCCTCCCTCTATGAGAGATGGGATTCCAATTTCTAGGGCATCACTGGCTTGGAAGAGTATGTAACCAGGCAATCATTTCGAGGACCGCCGCTGCGGGGGAGGGGTTACTGGCGGAGCGCGATCGCGTCCTCCTCGGGGAGCGGCGCGGGGAGCTGGAGAGCGCGGCGGACGTTGCGAAGCGCGTCGCGCGAGATCGTGACATCGAGAGCTTCCGCTGGGAAATCCACGATCTGAAAGAATAGCCGGCCAGGAAAGCACCGGAGGATGTGTGCATGTATTTCAAAGACAAAGCGGGCGTGAGCTTTCATGCCCGCTTGGATGAGGCGACGACCGTTCACGGGCTCGCGCTCAGGAACGAGATGGGACACGAAATGCGCCACGAGTGGGGGCCCATCGTGGACGCGGCGGCTTGGGACTAGAATAGCGGCAAAGGCCCGACAGGAGAGCGAGCGCCCCACCCTGCGGCCCGGGGAGAAGCACGATGATGACCACGAAGCTCATAGCGGAGACGGAACTACTTCTTGAGAAAGTTGAGGCGCTCGCGAACGAGGTGGCGCCCATCGACTACGCGTTTGCCCGCCAGCTTCGGGATCTCGCGCGGCGGCGCCGTGCGGCCCTGGAGCGCTCTCTGCTCGGGGTGCACGACACTCAGGAACCGGAGGGAGGGGCGGTGGGCCGCGAGAAAATGAAAAAGCCGCGCCCAATGGGCTGAAGCACTTCACCCGCCAGGCAGTATCTGTTTGGGCTTAACAAACGCTCTATGGTCTCCCCGTGGGGCCGGCCGCATGGGGCCACAGCCCTCGCCCCCCCGTGCCGATAGGGGTCATTGGGCTTCAAGTTCCGCGTCGAATATCACGATCACCGTTTCCACCTGCCCATGTTCGAGCGCGATGGATCTGAGAACCGTAGCGGCCCCTGCTCCCCCTTGGCGAATCGATAAAGCTGCCATGTGCGCCCGACGGGCCGGCAGAAGACAACCCTGTTGCGATCGGGCGGTATGGAAACGTACCATGACTTCCCATCTGGTGCGATGACGTCATCCTCTGGCATGGCGGCCTCCTCGGTACTCTACCCAAGATCAAGATACGACTCCGCCCCCCTTTCCCGGTTAGGGGTTCCTAGAGAGCGGCGGATCAAAAAAAGTGATCTTCCGAGCGAGGAGAACTCAGAGAGGAGATCGAGGGTCTCGCGGACAAGGCGGCTCTCATCGACTATTCACTCGCGCGCCGGCTCCGCGATCTTGCGCGGCGCCGGCGCGCATCTCTCGAGCGCGCCCGGGCAAATGTGTACGACCTCTTTCGAGAAAAGCACCAGGCGAAGCGAAACTATGCGGCGTGCCGTGATTGTCTAGAGAACATGTGTAGGTTCTGCGAGAGCTCCACTGCCGGTACCGGTGACCTGGGCCACCTGCTTCCCGTCCTCATAGATCGTAGCGGTGATGGTGCCGGCGACCCCGCTCGGTAACGATGCGAGGACTATGGCCTCGCGCGGCGTGGAACTGGAGATCGTGGCGGAGTAGGTCGGCGAGGTCCAGGGGGTGGTGACTGTTCCCGGGGAGTCCTGGCCCCCGCTCGAATTGATGCAATATATGACATCGACCGTCGAGCCCGTGCTCACCGAGACGGTGTAATACCAGGAGTGGGTGCTGGAAGTGGGGTCTGATCCGCCGGACGGGTTGGAACATCCCACAACCGCCAGAGCGACAAGCGCAGCACAGGTCACAAGGGCACCCAGACGAACGAGCCTCATATCGCCTCCTCCATTGTTATTGGGGTATCAGTGATCCGATCCCTTTTGGATTACATATTCCAATGGAGTATTACTATATTCTTTTGGAAAATTGTCAAGCACTACCTCGTCCAATAGCATAGGGCCTACTTCTTCCGAGGGGCAGGCGTGAACATATTCAGAGTTCTACTCGCGAAGAACATCAAACTGGCGCGCTCGCGGCTGGATCTGACGCAACAAGAGCTCGCGGAAAAGTGTCAGGTCTCGACAAATTATCTGGGAACCATCGAGATCGGCGGGAAGTTCCCGTCGTCCGACACCCTCGTGAAGCTGGCCTCAGCCTTGAATCTCAAACCCTATCAGCTGTTTCTTGCAGATGAGGACATTGAGGCTTTCGATCGGCAGGAGCTTATCGCGCGCTATAACGACAAGGCGAAGCGCTACATCCACGAGGCCTTAGACAAGGCGGCGAGGGAAGCAAAGCAGCGGAAATGATTCTTTTTAAAAGCTCGAGATGAATGCCGTCACATTTGCCATTGGCGTGACGAAACTCAATATTTTACACCTCGCGTGAGGGGCTCTCTATTTGCTTACTCGGGTTTCTTTGGCCGACCAGGGCCAGGGGTGTTGCGAATTGCTTCAAGCGCTTCAGGACCATAGATAGCTGTTGGGCCTGCATAGGTAATGGCGCGTATCCCCGCCCGTGAAAGGCGCGACTTGACAGTCTTGGGAGAGAGCCCGAGAGCGCTTGAAATCTCGGCAACCGTCAACCCTTCCATTTTCACACTTTAGGCGGAAGAGCACTCAAAGAGCAATAAGGGTTAATCAAGAGCTTGACTAATTGAAGCACATATGCTTCAATTAGTTCTGACGGCTTATTTAGACGAGGAGGCCATGGTGGAAGAAGAGCAGGAAAAAACGCGGGTGCATCTTATCCACGATCTGCGGGTGGACCGGTGTATCTGCAACGTGCTGTCGGAGCTCCTGGAGCAGCTCGGCGAAGAAGGAGTGGCCGAGGAAGGACTACCTCTCGGGGTCACGTTAGTCGGGATGTCGGGAATCCTCGAGGGTGTGGCCCGGAATATCGAGGGCACGGAGCGGATCCTGGGGAAATGGGAACCGCCCCCGTGACGGTTGGGTGACGTCCCTTGGTCAGCAGGGTGGTCGAGTATCGCAGCTTGATTCAGTGGCCGGGCGTGAACACGTTCGTCGTCTTCACCTAGTTCAGGGGCACGCGGTAATTCGGCCTGCATATTCCTAACGATGGGCATAAAAGGGGGCCCACGGCATGAAGAAGTGACGCCCGACTCCTGCATCTCGATCCACAGGTCGGTGCCCTCACGGGTGCGCTCCCCCACGCCGGCGAACACCGACACACCACCGTGGTTGGTGGC
>JBKQVI010000574.1:0-4969 GCA_052139985.1 Terriglobia bacterium | reverse complement strand
TGACAGTTCCGCTTTTTTCGCCCTTTCAGCTTCGCTCCGTCGAGTTCCCCAATCGCGTCGGCGTTTCGCCCATGTGCCAGTACTCCAGCCTGGATGGCTTCGCCACGGATTGGCATCTCGTCCATCTGGGTAGCCGGGCGCAGGGCGGCGCGGGCCTGGTTCTGCTTGAGGCTGCGGCCGTCACCCCGGAAGGCCGCATTTCGCCGGAAGATCTTGGTATTTGGAAGCAAGATCACATTCTCGGTGTAATGCGTATCGCGGAGTTCGTGCACTCGCAGGGAGCGCGCGCGGGCATGCAGCTGGCGCACGCCGGCCGCAAGGGCAGCACGGCTTCGCCCTTCAACGGACACGGCCTTGTGCTGCCCGCCGACGGCGGATGGCAGCCGGTCGCGCCCAGCGCCATCGCTTTTGCGGCAACAGATTATGCCGTTCCCACCGCGCTCAATGGAGCCGGTATCGCGGCCGTTGTCGTGGCTTTTCGCGAGGCGGCGCGAAGGGCGCTTGAAGCCGGCTTCGATTTCGTCGAGATTCATGCCGCGCACGGCTACTTGCTCCACGAGTTTCTCTCGCCGCTTTCAAATCTTCGCACCGATACCTACGGAGGCAGTTTCGAAAACCGAACCCGCCTCGTGCTCGAAGTGGTCGACGCCGTGCGCAGCGTGTGGCCGGATCGTTTGCCGCTTTTTGTGCGCATCTCCACCACCGACTGGGCCAAAGGCGGTTGGGATCCCGACCAATCCGTCGCGCTGGCGCGCCTGCTGCGCGATCATGGCGTCGATCTGGTGGATTGTTCTTCGGGCGGCAACGTGGCGGATGCAAAGATTCCTGTCGCGCCCGGTTACCAAGTCGGCTTTGCGGAGAGAATCCGCCGTGAAGCCGGCATCGCCACGGCCGCGGTCGGGCTGATCACGGAACCAGCGCAGGCCAACGCGATCGTCGCCGATGGCCAGGCGGATTTTGTGTTTCTGGCGCGAGCCGAATTGCGCGATCCCTATTGGCCGTTGCACGCCGCAGCTGCGCTGGGCGAAACCGTGAGCTGGCCCAAACAATACTTGCGCGCCGCGCCGCAGGGTTCGCCCGCGCGTCCAGTTTTCCCTGAACCCCGGGTTCCTGACCGCCTGAACTGAAAGTCTCTCGTGCCCAAGGCACGCGAAGATTTCGCTGTCCCTTTCCCGATTTCGCCCCCTGTTTTCCTCTATCAGGCGTGGTTCATGCGGCTCATTCGCTTCCCAAACTGCGAAGAACTTGTCCTATACTGCGTACAGTGCGAGGGATTTCCCCCTGAACGTGATGATTTCCTCGCCGACTTCTATGGCAACTCAACTCAACCGGAAGCGCGCGTACTCACCACCGCCCATCCCGGACCGGCTCTATTTTAAAATTGGCGATGTCGCACGCCTGTGTGGCGTGGAATCCTACGTTCTGCGCTTCTGGGAGTCGCAGTTTCCGCAACTCAAGCCCAACAAGAGCGGAACCGGTCAGCGGCTCTATCGCCGTCGCGACGTGGAACTGGCGCAGGAGATCAAGCGCCTGGTCCACGCCGAAGGCTACACTCTGTCCGGTGCGCGTGCGGTTCTCGACCAGGCTCAGCGCCACCCCGGCAAACGCCCCGCCAGCAATATTGATCCCGAAGTCGCCGCGCCGCCGCCCGCCCATCCAAATAAATCGTTCGATGCAACCGCTGCCGTCGTCGGTCATGCGCGCGCAGAACTGAGAGAAATTCTCAACCTGCTGGCCTCTCCAGCGCCTCAGCCCGCCCGCCGCCGCAACCGGCTCACCGCCATCGCGCCCGCCACCGGATCGCTGTTCCCGTCATAACGCCGCATAGCGTGCGCAGTTCACGCGAATACGCCAAATCGCAGGGCCTGCAGGGTGTCGCTTGGGGCGCGGGGCGTGTTTCGGGACAAATTGCTCGGCGGACCGCGCCTCGTTTCTCAGTCGAATCCTCCGCTGAATGGGCCTTAGAACTTCATGTGTGAGGCCGGACAGTCGGGAGCTTACAATCCGCCAATTGGCGGATTTTTCGTTCTTCCCAAGATTTCCACAGACTCGCCTGGCTCTTAGGTAGCTGGATGCTATTTTTCGTGTATAATTGGAACTATTGGAAGTAACAACGGGAAAGCCGGAGGGGAAATGGCTTGGGAAGTCTACACGCGGCAGATAATAAGAACTGGCGATCCAGTTGTGACGATTACGAAGATGGGTCGTCTTGCGGTCAACATGATTGGAACCTCGATCTTTGAGTCACAGAAGGCGTCGCACGTTGTCCTTCTTTGGGACCGAGACGCTTGCAAATGCGCAATCAAGATTGCAAACAGCAAAGATTCTGGGGCGTACAAACTCACTTACAATCCAAAGAGCAATGGATCTGGATTTTCGGCAGTTACCTTTTTCAATTACATTCGGTACGATTGGACAGCAACCAGAGCTTTCAACGCAGCGTGGGATGATGAGGGAAAGATGCTGATATTCGACATTCCAAAGGAACACATTGGCAAACCTGTACCGGAGGGATACCTTTCAAGCAGGGGATCAATCAAACGTGGGGACAGGGTCAATCTCGAAGCCGCAGGGCGGGGGGAGTCGGAATCTGCGCACCAGG
This sequence comes from Terriglobia bacterium, assembly GCA_052139985.1. Taxonomy (GTDB): domain Bacteria; phylum Acidobacteriota; class Terriglobia; order UBA7540; family UBA7540; genus Bog-366. The sequence goes on along the minus strand of JBKQVI010000574.1, from coordinate 2,367 downwards.
GGACCAATGGAGTCGAAAAGTGAGGAGCTCCGAGTCAGGACCACTAGCGACTTGTGGGACGTCGAACGGCGATCCCAAGTCGAAAGGCTTCACGGTTTTCTCGCCTGCATCGAGGCGAGAAAAAACCCTGTCTTGGCGTTGCAGCGCCAGAACAGGGTCAATATTGCCAAGGCTGGAGAAAGGAGGTGAGAGGATGAAACACACCCGGCTTCACATTTATCGCAGCTCGAAAACCGGTCAGATCGTGACGGAGAGCTTCGCAAAGAAGCACCCAGCAACGACTGAGCGCGAAACCGTGTATCGGCCATCACCGAAGCGCGGTTAGTAAGTAACAGATAAACCCGCCGGGCCTTCCAATGTCTCGGGGGCCCGGCAGACGGTGGCAGTAGCTCAATGGTAGAGCGGGCGACCTGTAATCTCCCCGTTGTCGGTTCGAGTCCGACCTGCCACCCACCTTTTTTGATGTCTACAGAGCGTAAATTGTCACCATCGGCGCGTCAAGCACTTTCATCACATCACTCACGGCCATGATGTGACATAGGTCCCCAAGACGGAATCTAGACGGCGGGCGCACCAACGACGCCGCAAATTACTCCGCCGCGGTTTCTTCCGCAGCAGGCTCGGCAGTTTCTTCTTCCGCCGGCTCGGCCGCGGGCGCTTGCGCGGCCGCCGCTTTCTCTTCCGCAGTCACTTCGGCCTGTACGTTCACGGTCACGCGTGCAGTCACTTCGCGGTGCAGCCGGATGGCCACCTTGAAGTCGCCCAAGCCCTTGATCGCGTCGCCCAATTGAATCTTGCGGCGATCGACCTCGAAGCCTTGCTTCGCCAGCGCTGCGGCAATATCGGCCGATGTGACCGAGCCAAAGAGAGTGCCATGCTCGCCGGCCTTGCGGGTAAAGCTCAGCACCACGGGCTCGAGCCTGGCCATGAGCTCCTCGGCCTGCGCCTTTTCCGAGGCAGAGCGTCGCGCGGCCGAAGCCTTCATCTGCTCGATCACGGCCTTGTTGGCCGCAGTGGCCTGCATGGCCAGCTTGCGCGGCAAAAGATAGTTGCGCGCGTAGCCGTCGGCAACCTTCACCACTTCGCCGCGAAAGCCAACGTTGGCTACGTCTTCCTTCAAAATTACTTCCATGGGAAATTCTCCAAATCTCAAAAAGTGCGGCGCGTTTGCGCGCAGGGGCAAAAGCCCCAACGCATTTTGCGCCAACTCCCGGCGCGACTAAAGTCGTGCCCTGATTGAAAGCCGCCCGATGCAAAGCCGGAACAGCAACTACACAGCTCGCCGGATATCGCCGGCAAGCGACGGTTTAGTGCCTGGTCGCAAACGGCAGCAGCGCAATGTTCCGCGCCTGCTTGATGGCGCGGGTCAGACGGCGCTGGTGCGTAGTGCAAACACCGGTCAACCGCCGCGGCACAATCTTGCCGCGCTCGGCCACGAACTGCCCCAGCAGCTTCACGTCGCGGTAAGGAATCGCGTCGATCTTCTCGGTGCAGAACTTGCAAACCTTCTTGCGGCGGAAAAACTTGCCACGTCCGCCGGGACCGCCGCCGGGCCGCCCCGCGCCGCGCGGGCCAGAGCTCGGACCGTGGCCCGAACCAGATCCCGAACCGGGACCGCGCTCGGATGGAGCCTGTGGAGTTTGAGGTGCGTCCGACGCAGCGGGCGCTTTTGCTTGGGTTTCTTCAGACATCGTGTTTCCTCTTTGCTCTCTTTGTTCCGGCACAGCCGGAGAATTCTTGTAGGGATTAGGGTGTAGCCAATAGGGAGTAGAAAGCCGCGGAATGAATGGTGAACTCGCCTTCTATTCCCTACTTACTATTCCCTGTTCTTACACGCTGGCCTGCACCGGCTCTGCGGGCTCGGCGGCAGTTGTGCTCACGGGCACAGGCGCAACGGCGACGGGCGCAGCAGCAGGAGCCGCGGAGACCGCAGGCTCGATTTTGCGGCGCACGCCGCGGTTGGCCTTCACCTTGGCCAGGCGCTTTTCTTCCTCGTCCATGCGCACGGTGATGAACTTGATCACCTGCTCGGTCACGCGCAGACGGCGCTCCAGTTCCAGCACCACCGCGCCATCAGCTTCAATGGTGAGCAGAATGTAGTTGCCGTCGTTAAACTTGCGCACCTGGTAAGCGAGCTTGCGCCGCCCCAGCTTCTCCGCCGACCTGACCACACCGCCGCCGGTCTTGACCGTTGCGCTCAAGCTTTCGATCAGCTACTCCAGCGCCTCCCGTGCTTTTTGTGCGCGGGCCGGGTCGTCCCGGAAGAGACGATAATAACGCAAACATAGGCGCACACCTCCCCAGCCGAGGGTGAACATCGCTTCGGGGACATCGGAAATGTCGTTACGCGTACAGATGTTATAGTGG
>JBKQVI010000573.1:0-9889 GCA_052139985.1 Terriglobia bacterium | reverse complement strand
TGTGGTGGTGGCCGCGTCGGCGCTCGAATCCACGCGGATTCTGCTGAACTCCCAAACGCGCCGCTTTCCCACAGGCGTGGGTAATTCGCAAGGCCTCCTGGGACACTACCTGATGGACCACTTCACGCTGGAAGGCGCAGGAGGGATTATCCCTTCTCTTCGGTCCGCGCAGCGCGAGCCCACGGGGACGCCCTGCGGATTTTTGGTGCCGAAGTACGTCAATGTAGGCAACAACCATAACAAGAATTTCCTGCGCGGGTATCGATTCGATGGCGACGGCAGCCAGGAGCTTTACGGCCACGCCTTTTCCCTTCCGGGCTTCGGCACGGATTGGCGGCGGCAGGTGCGCGAGGATATTCCGTACTACTTCGGTATCATGGCACAAGGCGAATGCCTACCCGACTACAACAACTTTGTGGAGCTGGACCCGCAGGTGAAAGACGCCTGGGGCATCCCCGTGCTGCGCATCCATGCGAGCTATGGTGAAAACGAGAAGTCCATGGCCAAGGCGATGCGCCAGGATGTCCTCAATATTCTCGAAGCCATGAATCTCGAAAGCGTGACGCCCCCACGGGAGGAACTGAGCGTCTTCGGTAAGAACATTCACGAGTGTGGAACCGCGCGCATGGGCCTCGACCCTAAGAAAAGCGTGCTCGACCGCTTCAATCGTGTGCACGACGTGAAGAACGTCTTCGTGACGGACGGCGCGGCCTTTGTCACGCAAGGACCCTATGAGCCCACTCTGACGATCATGGCGGTTTCCGCGCGGGCTGCGGACCACATTGTGGAGGACCTGCGGGCAGGTAATCTCTGAACCCACAAGGGCGTGGCGCCTAAGAAAAAATCTGGAGTAAAATCAAATGACTGACGATCCCATCTGCCCGGAACGATCATGCTCTGACGCGAACGCATCCTCCGCTCCGGAAAGTCCGGACATCACCCGTCGCGAATGGCTTTTGCGCCTGGGCGGGACGGCTGTCCTGATGGGGTTCAAAGGTGCACCGCCGGCGAGCCAAGCTGGTTCCCTTCCGGGGGGCGCGGACCAGCTTCCGCCGGGGCTCTATGACCCCTCGGCAGACCACATGACGCACGCACTCACGAGCGACGATCGTTTTCATCCCATTCCACCCGGGTGCGAGACGGATTTTGTACGGCCGCCGAGCGGTCCGTTCCAGCCCCAGTTCTTTTCGTCGGCGGATTTCCAAGTGGTCAAACGCCTCGTCGCCTTGACCTTGGGTGAAGCCGAGGCACGCAGCGACGCTGAGGCTACAATTTCAGAGATCGCTGAGTGGATCGATTTGGAAGTCTTCAATTCAGCCGCCGTTCGCGAGGCAGCACTCAATCTCTCGCCGCAGCACCGTGCGCTGGCCGTCGCCTTTCACGGAGAGAAGCCGGTGAAAGCGCTGGAGACCCACGAGCCGCGGAAGATATGGCGAGAAGGACTGGACTGGATTTCAGCGGAGTCGCGGCGGCGCTGGGGTGCGGCGTTCGTTGACGCTCCCGAGACGTCCCAGGTTGATTTGCTAAAGTCCTTGGAGAGTGGCAAGGAAGCCGATAACGCCGGCACTCGGCTTTTCGTTTTGTTGAAGAACCAGGTGGCCCACGGATTCTATACTTCGCAGCGAGGGCTGAAAGAACTCGATTACAAAGGGAATGCGTTTTACGCCGAGTGCCCTGCCTGCAACCTCCCGAAGGAAGCGCCGAAGTAGAGCGCGGTTATAGAGATGGGCGGTTGCTCGGACGACTACTACCAAACATCAAGACGGTGCGTTTATCACACGGAAACTTCTAAATCCAGGAGATCGTATGCCTCAATACTCACTCAGGAAGGTCAAGCACTTAAAGCGCAATTGGATCGTGGCTTCGTCGGCACTCGTAGTCGTGATTACACTATGGCTCTGGCCTTCGGCGGCGCACAGCGTGAACATGCTGCCGACTGCCCCTATTCCTGTGGCCTTGCACGGGCCTTACAGCACCAACTTCGCCCGCGCCGAGAATCCCCTTTCCGAAGGCGGTAAGTGGCTCAACGGCCAAAGGGACGGTCTCGACTGGGCCGACGTGCGAACCACTCCCGGCTTTGTCTTTGGAACCGAAATCGGCGGGAACAGACCGGAGCCGCAAGAGTACGACGACTCCACGGCTCTGCTGAAAGGAAGCTGGGGGCCGAACCAAACGGTCCAAGCCACGGTCCACTCGGTAAATCAGGACCAGCACGACAAGGTCGCGGAAGAGGTGGAGTTGCGGCTGCGGAGTTCCATGTCTCCCCACAATTGCACGGGATACGAAGTCATGTTCCGTTGCTCCAAGATTCCGCAGGCTTATTGCAACATCGCGAGGTGGGAAGGAGCGCTGGGGAAGTTCAGCTACGTGAAAAAGTCGGAAGGATCGAAGTACGGCGTTTCGAACGGGGACGTGGTGAAGGCTACGATGATTGGAAACGTCCTTACGATCTACATCAACGGCGTCCAGATGGTTCAAGTCACCGACAACACATTTACGAGTGGGAATCCGGGCTTGGGATTCTTTATCTGGGGGGCCACCGGCGTGAACGGCGATTTTGGATTTTCGAGTTTCATGGCGACAGACAAATGAACTCGTTCCACGGGTGAACTCTTCGTCCCCGAGTTTGGCATTCCAACGGTCTACGACGGATCTAAGACGATGGGCTTTGAGTGACTTCAAGCAAGGGGTTTGCGATTATGAAAACCATGCCCACTACGGTTTCCAAAGCGGAGTTCGACGAGCTTTTCAAAGCTGTTTGCAATTGGGGCCGCTGGGGGCCCGACGATGACCGAGGCGCACTCAACTACATCAGCGCGGAACACGTGCGCCGCGCGGCTGGCCTGGTGCGCTCCGGCCGGTCGGTTTCCATGGCTATCCCAATTAACACCGTGGCGGGCCCGGACAATCCGCAGCCCGCGATTCACTACATGGTCCAGAGCTATGACGTCCACTCCGATCTGGGAGAGCCGCAGTTCTCTGCCGATTTCCTGGCGAGCGCGTGCCACGGCGATTGTCACACGCACATCGATGCGCTGTGCCACATCGCCTACCAGGGAAAGCTGTACAACGGGAAGCCCGCCGGCGCCGTGACTTCGCATGGACCTACAATTCAAGATATCACTGCTTATGCTCATGGCATCGTGGGCCGTGGCGTCTTGATTGATATTCCGCGTCTCCGCGGCGTTAAGTGGCTGGAGCCGGGTGAGGCCGTCTCAAGGGCGGAAGTTGAAGCCGCGGAAAAGGCGCAAGGCGTGCGCCTGGGCGAAGGGGATATTTTCGTCTTTCGCACCGGCCATCACCGCCGGCGGCTGGAGTTGGGGCCCTGGAACAACGGTTACGACGGAGAAGGCAAAGCCGGGCTCCATGTGGACGCCATTCCCCTTCTGCACGAGCGCAAGGTGGCCGCGTTTCTTCCAGATGGAGACGGCGACACGGTTCCCAGCCGGGTGGAAGGTATCGCGTATCCCATTCACGCGCTGCAAATCGCCGCCATGGGAATGGCCTGTTCCGACAGTTTGCAATTTGAAGAGTTGGTGAAGTTGTGCGAAAGCGAGAAACGCTGGGAATTCATGGTCGCGGCCGCTCCGTTGCGGTTACCGCGCGGAACCGGTTCCCTGTGGAATCCGATTGCCATTTTCTAGCAGGCTTTGATCACACGCACGTGACCGTCGGGTTCCTGGCAGGTCGCATTTCACAATACGATGTGCGGGAAATCCACTTTTTGGCATACGACAGCGGCAGATATCTGTGGCGGAATCCAGTTGACCCTCCCGGCAGTTTCGGTAAATATAAATGACCCAAGGCCGCGTCGTTCTCCGCTCGACCAGGTGCTGTTTCGAATTTCGTTTCCTCGTCCCCTTGCGGGCTGATTTCCTCGACCAACTGACGAATCGGGGCGCGCGTATCCAAGCGGTATGTCGGTCAATCGTGTGCCTTGGACTGAGGGGTAAAACATGGTGCAACGAGAAATGAATCGTCAGCCCACCGGAACAAGCAGCAGCGCGGTGGAAGAATCCCGCGAGGTGTCGTCTATTCCCGAACAGATGCGCGCCGTCGTGCTGGACGGTACCGGCTTTTCCCACCTGGGCGTGCGCACGGTGCCGACTCCCCGCCCCGGTCCGCAGCAAATGTTGGCGCGGGTGGACGCCGCCGGCATTTGCACCTCGCTCATCAAGTTGATCGAACAGGGCCCCAACCACCCTCTGCTTTCCGGGTGGGACATCACGCGCTTCCCCCTGATTCTGGGCGATGAAGGCTGTGTGACACTCGTCGAGGTCGGCGCGGGTCTGCGTGCTCAGTATAGCCCCGGACAGCGGTGTGTTATTCAGCCGGCAGTAGATAGCGCACCCATCAACCATCGCGAGCGCTATCGTGACGGCGGGCGGGGAGTCAATAAAGTCGCAGTAGGGTACACTCTGGGCGGCCACTTGGCGGAATACATCCTGATCACCGAGGAGATACTTGCCGCCGGCTGCTTGCTGCCGCTCCCGGCCGCTAACCTCCCCTTGGCTCACGCGGCGTTGAGCGAACCCTTCTCCTGCGTGATTTCAGCGCAGGACCACCACGTTCATTTGACCCAGGCGAACCCCCTCGGTGCGCGCGGAATGGTGAAAGGCCTAAAGGCCGGCGGCGTCACCGTAGTACTTGGAGCAGGCGCTATGGGACGAATGCACGTAGCCCTGTCGATGAGCTATCGGCCGCGCGCGGTTGTGGTCGCGGACCTGCTGGAATCCCGACTGGAAGTGGTGCGGACGCTCTTCGGCCCGCGCGCCACGGAACTGGGCATCGTGCTTCGCACGCTAAACCCCGCGCAAGAGGATTTGAAGCAGGCTGTGAGCGACTTGACGAATTACGCGGGCGCTGACGACGTGATCGTTGCGGTCGGCGCGCGCCAGGTTATTACCGATGCCCAGAGCCTGGTGGGCCGCGGCGCCGTTCTGAACCTCTTTGGCGGATTGAAGAAGGGTGAGGACACGGTGGGATTTGACACCAGCGTGGTGCATTACAAGGAAATCAACATCACCGGCTCCAGTGGTGGCTCTCCCTGGGATATCGCGCGTACGCTGGAATTAATGGCCGCGGGAGAAATCAACGCGGGCGATCACATTGCGCGCATCGGCGATCTTGCGCACGCCCCTGAATTTCTGCAAATGATCAAGGCGCAAACCATCGACGGCAAGGCGGTGGTCTATCCCCACCGGCCAACCGCTGAAATTCGCGCGGTAAAATCTTGGACGGCGCAGGACGAAAAACAGTGGTTAGGGGTTAGTGGCTAGTGGTTAGAAACTGGTGGCGGCTGCTGAGTTGCTGAACGTTCGTGCTCAGCTCGCGGTGGCTAGCCACTAGCCTCTGGCCACTAACCACTGCCTTTATGCGAGGGACTAACTCGTGGCGTTAACCGGTCATCGCACCTTTGTGGGTTTTGGCTTTGGGGCCATTCAGGCGGGCCTTTTTCTCTACGAAGCGTTTCGCTCCGGAGGCTTCGCGCGGCTGGTGGTGGGTGAAGTTGCCTCGGATGCGGTCGATGCGCTTCGGCAAGACGCCGGCTGCTATGCGGTCAATGTCGCCCACCACGATCGCGTGGAAGCGGCGCGTGTCGGTCCGGTGCAGATTGAGAACCCCGCTGCGCCGCAGGATATCGCACGACTCGTGCAGGCTGTAGCCGAGGCGGAAGAAATCTCCACCGCGGTGCCCAGCGTCCGCTTCTATACCGGGTCAGCACCCGGCAGTATACATGGCATCCTGGCGGAGGGGCTTCGCAAAAAGGCCGCCGCAGGCGGGCCGCGCGCGGTTGTCTACGCCGCGGAAAACCACAATCACGCGGCGGAGATTCTGGAGGCGGCGGTCTTCGACGAAATCCCCGCCCCCGAAAAAACGTCGGTGCACGGGCAGGTGTGCTTTCTGAATACCGTCATTGGCAAGATGAGCGGCGTCGTCCTGGACGCCGGTGAGATTCAGTCCCGCCGATTGGCCACGGTCACACCCGGAAGCACGCGTGCGTTTCTGGTGGAGGCCTTCAATCGCATCCTGATTTCACAAGTGAGCTTTCCGAAAGTGCTGGGGGAGCCGCGTTTCCAAAGAGGCATTACTGCGTTTGTGGAGAAGGAAGACCTGCTCCCCTTTGAGGAAGCCAAACTTTACGGCCACAACGCCACCCACGCATTGGCCGCTTACTTGTGCGCCTTGCGCCGACTTCCACGCATCGCCGATTTGCGCGAGACCCCAGAACTACTGAAATTCATTCGCGCGGCCTTCCTGGAAGAATCGGGTGAGGCGTTGATTCGCAGACATGCCGGCAAGGACCGCCTGTTCAGCACCGATGGCTACCGTGAGTACGCGGACGATCTGCTAAAACGAATGACCAATCCTTACTTGGGGGATAGCGTGGAACGCGTCGGCCGCGACCCCCACCGCAAATTGGGGTGGGACGATCGCCTGATTGGGACCATGCGCGTGGCGATGGAGCAGAGTGTCGTCCCCCAGCGTTATGCGATGGGAGCCGCCGCCGCTCTGGCCATGCTGGACCTCACGTTTCTGAAAACGGACACGCCTGCACGCGCCCTGCTAGCCCCGCTCTGGGGCAACGAGGCGATGAAGACCAAAGCCGCGGAAGAAATCCTCAGCCTCATCGAAGACGCAAAGCAGAGATTGAAACAGTAGCGTGACGCAGGCTTTCAAAAAATTCAGTAGACGGCAAACGGTAGACAGTAGACGGGGGCGGCGAGCGCGACCCGTGACAAGGCTGAACAAGCATAGCGATGGGTCGACCAAGTGAATACTCCTTATCCCCCGTGTCCGGCGAACCTATGGAACATGCCAGGCAGCAACGGGTCACTTCATTATCCGCGTCAAGCGCAGAGTCTTAATCTCCCACGGCTTCATGTGAAACTTAATGCTCGTTCCCTCTCCCACCGGCCCCACGCTGACATCTTCTAGCAGGGTGGTTTCTGTAGCGCGGACTTTGAGCGGGATTTCAAGGGTTACCTCACCTTCGCGGCCTTCGCACTCCACGAAGCGCGCGATGGCGTCGGTGTCATAGAATCCCTCCATCTGCTTCAGCGCGTACAGAACCACGTGATCGCTACCGGTTTTGACAAACGAATAGGCGTCGGGCAAGCCGCCCTTCTTCCCCGCCCACTGTTCTTGCGGGCTGGCATGCCGGGGTTCTTGCATGGAAAGTAGCGGTGAGTTGAATGCCAGAGCCTGGAACTGTACTTTGCCCTCGCGCCAATCTCCGATATGAGGATAAATCGAGTAGCCGAAGGTGTGCTCGCCCTCATCGGCCCGCGGGTCAGGACCCCACGGTCCGCGAATCACCGAGAGGTGGATGGCGTTTGCCTTGGCGTCATAGCCATTGCGGCCGTTATTGATGATCGCGACGCCGTAGCCGGAATTTGATATATCGACCCATTTCCCCATCACGGCTTCTTCGCCGGTCTGGCCGCGCTCGATCACTCCGTAGGGAATTTCCGCCGACACCTTGTCAGACTCAACGCCAACGGGAAACCCCGCCTTAAGGAACGTGGCGCGCTCGTACCAATCAACCGTCATGGCAACATCCACGCGCGGCACTCCCGCAATGAGGCTGATGTCCTGGGTAAACTCGGAGTCGCGGAAGCGGCGAACCACGCGAATCGTAGCGCGCACCGGTCCCTGCTCGATGATTTCCACACTGGCGGCTTTGTCGATATCCCATTTCTTGCCGGTCAGTCCAATATCCCACGCCGGGCCCGCATATTCCTTGGACACCTTCATGGCCTGCTCGGCTGTGTCTTCCCAAGCGGTCAGTGAATTCCCTTCCCCGTGAAACGCATCGCGTTTGTTCGCCTTGTCGTAGAGCTTCGCGATGTTGCCGGTTTGTGGGTCAATCTCAACCCGCAAGAATTCATTTTCCAAATAGGGACGTGGCTTGGTTCCAGCCTGTAGGGATGAAGGCACCGCTTTGGCACTGCCGGTGTCGGGCACGAGCCGATAGAGTTTCAGACCCATCTGCGGGACCTTCTGCGCGACGAAGGCCACGGTGGCCGTTTCGCGCGCCCCGACCTTGGCCGGAGCTTTCAGAATCTGAACCGGAACCCTTTCCTCGCCATGCACGGCCACCATTCGCGCCGGCAAGAAAAAGGCGGAGACCTCCCCCGTCACCAAGCCGGTGCGATCCCACGACTGCGGGTTGTAAACCACCAGCGGCACACCTTCGCCGCGGGTATCAAGCTGAAGCCCCAGATTCTCGAGCGAGAAATTCAGGGCGCGATTGCCGCGCTCGAATATTTCCTGGTACTGCACGGCCGCGTCGGCATAAATCGGCCCTATGCCTGAGCCCGCGGCCAGATCGTGCGCTTGGTTGAGCAACGCCAGCTTCCAAGCGGCGCTGATGTCGCGCACCGGGTAGTAATCGCGATAATCGAAGAACACCGCCAGCTCCGACATCTTTTCGGCATTGAGGAGAAGCTGCTCCGACTGCCGATTGTGGCGCTTCATCTCCACCTGCGTGGTGTAACAGCCGGGGAATACGGGGTTCAACTCTTTCTCGTAAACCGGAAAGTCTTTCTTTTCCGTCAGCAAGATATCGATGTACTCCGCCACATTGGTCGGCTTCACCCGCACATCAGTCGGCGAGGCATTGAGCTTGGCGATGCCGGCAATATCCTGCGGATTGGGCCCGCCACCGTGATCGCCCATGCCGTAGAGCACCATGATGTTTTTCACTCCGGCGCGATTGGCGACCTTCATTCCGAAAACCGTGGTGTGCAGGTGGTCCATGGGCTGCGTATATTCTCCCGGCGTGGTATAACCCAGCACCCGGCTTCCGTCCAACCCTTGCCACCAGATGATCGGGGGACGGAAGAAGTCATGGGGACGGTTGAACAGGTAGAGCTCAATCCCAGCCTTACGCGCAATCTGCGGCATCGTGATGGGATGGCCAAAGACGTCGGGCTGCCACGCAAACCGGATGTAGTGGCCGAATTTTTCCTTGCTGTATTTCTGGCCGTAGAGGAATTGCCGCACCAGCGATTCGCCGTCGCTAACGTTTTCATCCATCTGCACCCAACCGGAGGTGGCGGGAATGAAATTACCGGTCCGCGCCTTCTCCTGGAGCCCCTTGAAAACGTCCGGATAAAAGTGCTCCATGGCGTCGAGAACCACGGCCTGGTCTTGTGCAAATGTGTAATCCGGATTCTGGTCCATCAACCCGATCTGGTTGGTGAAGGTGTTGTACATGATGTCGTGAATGGACTCTTCCCAACGCCACAACCACGCCATGTCCATGTGGGCGTAACCTACCACGTGGGCCGTATAGTCTTTGGGGTTTACGGTGGGCGCTGGTGCCTGCGCTCGGGTTACGGAAACCAGACACGTTGCCAAAAAAATGGTGCCGATAAGCTGACGCACAGTCTTCCCTCCTCCTTGAACTGCGTTTCCCTCAGACGGGCTCGAAGCAGAACTGCCGAGCTGTCCGTGCGCTTAGCGAACTGCCAAAAGGCGTTTCCGCTTAATACTCCAAATCGTTTAGGCCAAACTCTTCCGATAAGCGAATCGTTCTTCTCCTCACCTAAGCGGTTCGATTCAAAACACCCGAGGCTACCGGGTTCGAGGGATGAAATCCCCTGAGGTTTGTACGAGGGGCGAAAAGGACATCTGCTGACGAGGAACCAAAATCTTCTTTATTGCACCCAATCCGCCCCATACCGTACACCTGCCCGCCACAGAATGCAACTTCATTATCGAGCGGACCAGAGGTACGTCAAAGTCGTCTCGATATGATAGGGGTAGGGAGAGCCGATTGAATTCGGATCCCCCTCCCTCCGAACCGGACAGGCGGATCTCCCGCATCCGGCTCTCCAGTTGGTGGTTTTACCTCCCAGAGGATTGACGAGTCGTCGTAGAG
>JBKQVI010000572.1:0-14180 GCA_052139985.1 Terriglobia bacterium | reverse complement strand
CTACGACAACAAAAAGGGCAGCAGTTTCCCGGCACACTGGTTCTTCGGAGGCGCAGTCGTTCGTTCAAGAAGTGGGCAGTCTGGTGGTTGCTACGGGAGGCTTTGGGTTGAGCACGCCCGGTATGGGACCCCCTCACCCGTCCCGCCCCCGCTGGTGAAAGCGCGGGTTGCGGTCCACCCACTCCCCCACGGGGGCGCGGGCTGGGAGTTTTTCGTTGGGGGTGTTTTGAAATGTAGAAACTCCAGGCGCCGGCTTCCAGCCTGCACAGGAGCCGCCAAGATGGCGGCGTTACGCGCAAATTAGGACAGTACCCATTTCCCGCGGCGGTTAAGCTACAATGGGAATTTGTGCCAGGCGTCGGCAGTGCTTCTGCCTACCCTCGCAACGGTTCAGTAAGCCAACATGCACATTCCTGATGGCTATCTCAGCCCGTCGACTTGCGCCGTTCTCTATGGAGCCTCCGCGCCATTCTGGTACACCGCCTTGCAGCGCGTGAAGAAGCATCTCACGACGCGCCTGGTGCCCTTGCTTTCCGTCATGGCAGCGTTGTCCTTTGTCATCATGATGTTCAATCTGCCGCTACCCGGCGGCACCACGGGACACGCCATCGGAGTCGCGATCGCCACGATTATCCTGGGGCCGTGGGCTTCCATTCTTGCCGTTTCCATCGCCCTGGCGATTCAGGCCGTCTTTTTTGGGGACGGCGGCATTACTACGCTCGGAGCCAACTGCTTCAACATGGCAATCATAGGATCGCTCGTGGCGTACGCGGTTTATCGCCTTGCGGCGGGACACGCGGCTCTCACTTCTTCGCGAAGGGTTTTAGCGGCGGCTCTGGCAGGTTACACGGCCATCAATGCTTCGGCCTTTTGCGCAGCGGTGGAATTTGGGATTCAGCCTCTCTTCTTTAAAGACCCCACCGGTGCGCCACTTTACGCTCCCTATCCCTTGGCCATCGCCATTCCGGCCATGATGATTGGTCACTTAACGTTCGCCGGCCTCGCGGAGTTGATACTCTCTGCGGGGGTTGTCGCCTACTTTCAGCGTACCAACCCTATGCTTTTAAAACTTACAGCGCCCGGCGATTTGGCCGCGGAGTTCGACATTGCGGCTGCGAGTACCCAAAGCATGTGGCGAACCTTGCGCCCGCTATGGATTGGACTGGCGCTGCTGATGGTGCTGACCCCGCTCGGGATTTTGGCTGCCGGCACCGCTTGGGGCGAATGGAGCGCGCGGGATTTTTCCAGTGTACAAGCGCGACGTCGCATGGCCACGGCTTCGCAGGACACGGCGCCGCCTGCCCAGCCGCCACGAGGATTGGAGCGCCTTTCCGCGCTTTGGACCGCACCCTTCCCGCAATACGCGCCGTCGTTTGTGCGTCGTCCGTCGGTGGGCTACGCGCTTTCCGCCATGTTTGGTTCCGGCGCGATCATCTTGGTTTCGTTGATGGCGGGCTCACTGGCTGCGCGAAGCAAAGGCAGGTGTTAGGTGTCAGGTGCCAGGTGTCGGCGAGATCGCTTCGCAACCGCGGGCGCCGGTTCGCTCGTCGCTCGTCACTTGTCACTCCTTTTAACCGCCATGAACTTTCTTGAGCGCACTCTCGATAGCTTTCTGGACGCTGTAGAACATGCCCTCGATGCCGAGGAGATTGCCAAGGCAGATGGCCTGCTGCAACACCTCGACCCGCGCATTAAAGTCATCGGCCTTTTCGCGTTGATTATCGCTGCGGCGATGGCGCACCAGCTCTGGGTGATTGGCGCGATATTCGCGATCGCCCTTTCACTCGCCGCATCCTCCCGCGTTCCGCCGCTGCTCTTGGCCAAGCGGGTGTGGATTCCCGTGTTGCTTTTCACCGGCATCATAGCCCTGCCCGCACCCTTCGTAATTCCCGGCCGCGTGGTCTGGCGCCTTCCCGGCCTTGGCTGGCCGCTGACGGCGCAAGGGCTGATGAGCGCGAGTTACCTGGTGACCCGGGTTGAAACCGCGGCGACTCTTTCGGTGCTGCTGATCCTTTCGACACCATGGAACCACGTCTTGAAGGCGCTACGGGTTTTCCGCGTTCCGGTCGTCCTGGTCGTGATCCTGGGCATGGCCTATCGCTACATTTTCCTGCTGCTCGAAAGCTCTCGCGACATGCTGGAATCGCGGCGCAGCCGCATGGTGGGTGAGATGAAGGGATCCGATAGCCGCCGTTTGGCCGCGGCCAGCGTGGGAGTGTTGATGTCGAAAACGTTGCAGCTCAGCGGCGACGTTTATAGCGCCATGCTTGCACGGGGATTCCGCGGTGAAGTCGCCATGCTCGACGATTTTCATACCGCCGCACTCGACTGGATTATGCTGGCGGTTTTTGCTGCCCTCGCCGCGGGGGCATTCTATTATGGGAGATGATTGCACGATGCATTTTGGATTTGCGATTTTGGATTGAGCTGGGGTGAGTGCCCGCGCTGGCCAATCCCGGATCCAATCCAAAATCGCAAATCCAAAATCTAAAATCCTATGCCTGTTCCCGTCTTTGACGTTCGCGAGGTCACATTTCGTTACCACCAGGTGACGGCGCTCGACAGTTTGAGTCTGGCGGTTCCGCCCGGAAAGCGCGTGGCGCTGCTAGGAGCGAACGGCTCCGGCAAGTCCACTCTGCTGCGGGTTTTGGACGGGCTGGCTTTCCCCCAAAAGGGGGAGATCAGGTTCTTTGGCGAGCCGCTGACGGAAGAGCGCTTGCAGAATCCTGTGTTCACCTATCCGTTCCGGCGCCGTGTGGGGTTTGTATTTCAGAACCCCGACATTCAACTGTTTTCCCCCACGGTGTTTGATGAAGTCGCCTTTGGACCCTTGCAGCTTCAGTGGCCCAGGGAGAAGGTCCGCGCCGCGGTGGAAGAAATGCTGGAGGTCATGAAGATCACCCACCTGCGGGACCGCTCGCCGCATCATTTGTCAACGGGAGAGAAGAAGCGCGTGACGCTTGCCTCCGTACTGGTACTTGATCCCGAGGTGCTGCTGCTCGACGAGCCCACGGCGGCTCTCGATCCGAGAAGCTCCAGCCAGATGATCGATTTTCTGATCGGCCTACGCGGGGGAGCAAAGACGGTGGTCACCACGACCCACGACCTCGATATCGTCGCTGACATTGCCGACGAGTGCTTTGTTTTTCAGACGGGACGCGTAGTGGCCTTGGGAACGCCCGCGGAGATCCTGGGCCAGACTGCCCTGCTCCAGCAAACCAATCTCATTCACAGCCACCGCCACGTTCATGCCACCGGCGAGACGCATTCGCACCCGCACTTGCACGCCCACGAACATTGACATGCGGATAAATTGTCACTTTTCTTGATTCTTCTGCAAAACCAAGAAATCTCTAGGGCAAATAATGGCAAACGCAAATATAATCTCCACACGGCCCCCGCAGCGCAGCAGAATTTGTGGGCATCAAAAATAGGTGGCCGCCAACCGACGCCAAATGGGAGGAAAGTGCATGGAGAAGGATGGCCTGAGCATTCTCGATAAACGTACCGGCACGACCTATGAAATCCCGTTTCACCGGGGCACCATCCGCGCCATGGACTTGCGTGCAATTAAGACAAGCCCTGACGACTTTGGCTTGATGACCTACGACCCGGCATTCATGAACACCGCTTCCTGCCACAGCGCCATCACCTATATCGACGGTGACAAAGGCATTCTTCGCTACCGCGGTTATCCGATTGAGCAACTGGCGGAAAAGTGCAGCTTTCTCGAGGTCGCCTATCTGCTGCTGCAAGGTGAGTTGCCCACGGCGACGGAATTGAAGGACTGGATCAACAACATCACTTATCACACGATGCTGCACGAATCGACCAAGCATTTTCTGGAGGGCTTTCGTTACGACGCGCACCCCATGAGCATGTTCATCAGCACGGTAGCGGCGCTGGCCACTATTTACCCCGAGGCGCGCAACGTGCATGACGCGGAGGCGCGCCGACTCCAGACCTATCGCCTGATCGGCAAAGTGCCCACCATTGCCGCTTACACCTTCCGCCACGGCCTGGGGTATCCCTACGTTTATCCCGACAATGATCTGAGCTACACCGAAAACTTCATGAATATGTTGTGGAGGATGGCCGAGCCCAAATACCAGGCGAACGCCGTGTTGGCGCGCGCGCTCGACATTCTCTTCATCCTGCACGCCGACCACGAGCAGAACTGTAGTACCAACGTCATGCGCTCGGTGGGCAGTTCGCAAGCAGACCCGTTTGTGGCGACGGCGGCGGCAGCAGCGGCGCTATCCGGCCCCTTGCATGGCGGCGCCAATGAAGAAGTCCTGAGGATGCTCGACGAAATCGGTTCGAAGGATCGCGTACCCGCTTATATCGAAAGCATCAAGGCAGGCAAGGGCAAGCTGATGGGCTTTGGCCACCGCGTCTACAAAAACTACGATCCGCGCGCACGCATCATCAAGCAGGCCGCCGAGCAGGTCTTCGAGGTAACGGGCAAGAATGCCAAGCTCGAAATCGCCCTGGAACTTGAACGCATCGCGCTGGAAGACGAGTACTTTGTGAAGCGCAAGCTCTATCCCAACGTGGATTTCTACTCGGGCATCATTTATCAAGCGATGGGCTTTCGACCGGAAATGTTTACTGTGCTATTCGCCATTCCGCGCACAGCCGGTTGGCTGGCGCAGTGGGACGAAATGGTAAGAGATCCCGAACAGAAAATCGCACGCCCACGGCAGATCTACACCGGCTATGACCAGCGCGATGTTGTTCCGATGGATAAGCGCGTAGCGCAAAAGACAGTGGGCAGTGGGCAGTAGGCAGCGAGCGGAGCGACCGAAAGTGCAAGTCAAAAGGCAAAGTGCAAAAGGCAAAAGTGAAAAGCAGTACAGCTAGCAATTCCGCGCACGTGAGACGTGCCGAAGTCTCAGGTCTGCATGCGAGCTCAGGCGGTGGCGGTTCGGATTTTTGACTTCTGCCTTTTGCGCTTTGCCTTTTGCCTTGCAGTTCCCTCCCCCCCATTGCATCTCTCAATACTTAACATCTGTAAGCCGCCCCGTGGTCTCGCCTCGCAGCCAAACGTAAATCGGCGCGTGGGGCGACGGCGGCGGCCAGGGGAGTTCCACCTTCAACGTTTGTTCCTGGGTAGTGCTGCCCGGAATCGGCGTGGGAATTCCTTGCACCGGATATCCCGTCTTGGCGTCCCATCCCGTCTTTTCGATAATCTGCAAATCGATACCCGTGAGATTCCCGACGTAAAGCGTGGGGCTGAGTTTCTCCTCAGTCAATGCGAACTTTTCGATGCGCGGCAAGCGGATGACATTGCCCAGCACGGTTGGGTCTGAGGTCCCCGCGCTTTCCGTGGCAATGGTAGCGGCCAAGTGGCAGCCGGACTGGCCGACCACACCGGGATCCACCGAAAGAAACAGTCCGTCCTCACCGGCAAAGTCCAATTGCGCGACGGGAGTCCTATCTCCCGGGTGCAGGAGCAGCGGGATCTTGGCGAAACCGTCATTCGCACACGTCAAACTCAGGGCGGGGTGCGCGTCGGTGTTGCGGGTCGTCAGCGAGAAACTGATGGGCGCTCCCGCCGGAATTTCTCCCTCCGATAGAACTATATCCGGCTGCTGGGCAAGCGAAAGGCTAAAGCCCGCGATCTTGGGGCGCGGCCCCGCCACTTGCAGCGCTCCGGGAAACGTGAGCGGAGTATCGATATCCTGAACGGAAACACTGGCGTTCAGCAATTCTCCGCGATGCGCTTCCGGCTGGAGCTTGACCGTCGCTTTACGCTCTTTCAAACCGTGCGTATCGGCCTTTACGGAAGCAATGTCCCATACCGCATCCGGCGTCGAAACGTGCGCGATCTCTTCCAGTCGCGTCCCCCTCAACACCACGGTCTGATCGGTCTCACCCAGATTGGCACGCAAGGGCAAATTCTCGATGGTAGGATTCGCAGGATGAATCACCAGCGGGACGTCGTGCGATGCACCGTTGGTTTGAGTCAGGGTCAATCGGTAGTTTCCGGGCCCCCAAGCTGACGTATCCACGTCTGCTTCCACGGTGTCCTGGTCGCCCTGGGCCATTCCCTTCGGTAAAGTAAAGCTGATGTCCTTGGAAGTTGCCTTCTTGTCTCCCGCTTTCGCCATTGCCATTTTATCGACAAACTCAAAATCCGTGCCGGTCAGTTGTACTTTTACCAAACCGGTTCCCTCCACCAAATGGTCCGCCGACTCCTGGCTGACCTTAGCCTTGGTGAGATCTCCCAGCGACCGCAGAGCGACGTCGCCCTTTACCTGAAGGGGATCCCAATCCCACAGTGCTGCCAGATGATATTCCCCCGGCGGCAGCTTGGTTTGCGTCAAGTCCAGATCGAGGGTATCGTCCGGGGTTCCTACTTGCACCTTGACGGGAACATCGGCGTGGGTCGTGGCCGAGACTAACTCCCATCCGTGCGCGCGCGAAAGAAGCTTGCACTCCGAAAGTTTTTTGAAGGGCACTTTGATGGAGCACTTGCCGCCGATGGGCACGTACTCTGTCTCATTCAGAGCCACAGCGGGCGCCTCGGCATTGGGTACTTTCATCATCCACAGGTACGCTTCCCGCGTGCGTGGTTTTTCCGGCTCGTTCTTGGCGCAGAGCGCCAGCCCATTGGTCTCAAAAGGCTGGGTGAAGGCGGAGCGAAAGTCGGTGCCGGGAAAAACCAGGGTGCGCATGTTCAAGAAAAGCGACGCGCCACCCGCCGCCAACCCCACCGGTGAGCCAAAGAACATCGTGGCCACTGCCCCTGCCAAACCCGCCGACTGCGCCACCGTTCCCGTGGGGCTGGAGGTAATCGGATCGAAAGACTGCAAGGAGGGCATCATAGCTTGCATCAGCATCCCGGCCTGTTGGTTGGTGGGCTGCGTGGTGTCAATCTTGGGAATCGCCACGTTGTAGTCGGTCCCAAACCCTGCGAGCGCCGCGTTCACATCGCGATGAGTGTCGGGCTGCTGCTCGTACTCCGTCAGGGCTTCAACCAAAGCGCCCACCTTGGCCGTTTCCTCCGCGTACTCCGTCAACTCGGGAATCAGGTCCGGATTCTTGATCACCATCGCGCTGACCTTCTTCACATCGAGGCCGTGAGGGCCGAAAACCACTCCCACCACGGTAGCGCGGGCGGGGACGTTCCACTCCTGCGCGTCCTTGGCCGGCAGCGCCTCAAGGACGTGGATATCCTGTTTCGCTTCCTTCTTCTCTTCCTTCGCGGTTTCCTGCTTTTCCTCGTCCTCTTTGCCCTTCGCTTCTACTTTGGGGGCGGCAACCACTAGCAAGGCGATCTTGGCCTTTTCGCGGATGGCGGGCGGCAGGTGGAGAGGCTCGTACTTCACCTTTTCGCCGGCTTGAATGACGTTGATTTCTTGCAGCGGCAGCGGCGTGCCACCCTTTGCCGGTTCAATCAGCAGTCGAAAGCGGCTGACATTCAGGCTCCCCGCACATGGAAAAGCTGTGGCACCGAAAATCCGAACAGCGCTGGTTATGAAGATCAAGATAGCCAGAAGGAATAGCGATTGAGTCGCCAACGGCAAACGTAAGGATGTATTTTTCATCACTCCAGGGTCCATCAGGGGGTTTTAAATCGCAACTATATTTTGATGCGAAGGAACAGCGCCGGGTGGTGCGATCAGGAACGCCTGAAAGCCCGAGAATCAATCTTTTGGGGAGAATTTCCCGACAGTCACGTAGGACTACGGACGTCGGGATGCGAGTAGGAAGCTTGAACTAACCTCCTTTTTCCAGGCCCAATCTGGAGGGGCACTCCCTTACGGGATGTTCCGAGGACGCCATCAAGGAGAAATGTCGCGCTCCCGAAAGCGCCAGGGGTAAATTGGAAGCCCAAAAACTTGGGCGGTTGGCGCCATTCTGAGCATCCTATCTTCAGGGTCGAGGGAGGCTTTCGGTGCCGATCATCCGTGGCTGCAGCCATTGTGGACAGAAAAACCGCATTTCCGCCAAGAATCTGACTGGCGCCGTTCGGTGCGGAGTTTGTAAATCTCCCCTGACTCCCATCGCTGAACCTATCGAGGTCGACGATCAGTTATTCGACGAAGTCGTTCACCACGTCCCGGTCCCCGTGCTCGTGGACTTTTGGGCGGAATGGTGCGGGCCCTGTCGCATGGCTGCTCCGGAAGTCTCCCGTACCGCTGCCGACCTGGCGGGCAAGGCCATCGTCCTAAAAGTCGACACGGAAAAGTATCCTCAACTTGCTGCGCGCTTCAAGGTTCAGGGCATACCCAATTTTGTGATCCTCCGGGGTGGTCACGTCGTAAAGCAGCAGGCAGGCTTGGTGAGGCACAACCAGTTGGAGGCGTGGCTGAGCTCCGCTGCGCCTGTTTCTCCCTGATGGTCAAAGCATACGTCGCGAGCGCCCGATAGCAGAGAACACAGGTCCCGGCTTTAACTAACTTCAATAGACAAGGAGCGAGGTCATGAAAAAATCGAATACAGAGACGCACGACCTGGAGCGCCGGCAAGAGGCTCCGCTACTTACCCCCACCGATCTGGGGACGGCGGCGACCAAGGATATCGCGGGGGCCATGAACGCGATCCTGGCGGACGTGTTTGCACTTTACGTGAAAACCAAGAACTTCCACTGGCACCTGAGCGGGCCGCACTTCCGCGACTACCATTTACTGCTCGACGAACAGGGCGACCAACTTTTCGCCATGACTGACCCTATCGCGGAGCGCATCCGCAAAGTGGGTGGCAGTACCCTCAGGTCGATCGGCCATATCGCCCGCCTGCAACGCATTTCCGATAACGATGCCGAGTACGTCGAGCCGGAGGACATGCTTGCTGAGCTGTGT
This sequence comes from Terriglobia bacterium, assembly GCA_052139985.1. Lineage (GTDB taxonomy): Bacteria > Acidobacteriota > Terriglobia > UBA7540 > UBA7540 > Bog-366. The sequence continues at coordinate 5,370 of JBKQVI010000572.1, read as the reverse complement.
GAGGACAACAAAAGTCTCGCGGCCCGCCTGCGCGAGGCCCACGGCGTTTGCGAAGAGCACGGGGACATCGCCACTACCAGCCTCATTGAAGTTTGGATTGACGAGACCGAGCGGCGCACCTGGTTCCTGTTCGAAGCAAGCCGGCATGCCGATTCCACGGGGCATTAGAATGCCGTCGTGAGCTTCCAAGCCAGCGTGCGGTGACCCGTCCGGAAATGGCGAATGACGGGATGACTCTAATCTGGTCGAGAAGGTCAGATACCCCCCGCGAAGCGGGCGGCTTGACGAGTGGGGCCGCCTCGAAGGCGGTGTGCCGTCACGTTCGAGCTGCTTCCATGCCGGGTGCCACCGGAACCCCGCCGGGGTTAACATTGAATAGCCGTGGGCAGGGCCACGCTTTTTGTGGCCGCCGCCCACGGATCGCCTCGCTCCCTATTTTCCCGACCCTGACGGGGTCGAACCGTTCGGCCCCGCCAGGGCCGAGAGGTTTTTAATCTGCACTGCTACCGTAGGTTTCACCTACGGCTACTCACGGTGTTCCGCGTTCGGGGAACCGGGCAACGGTCAAGCCTTTTCGAGTCTCACGGGGCAAAGCAGTGGCTTGCCTCAGGGACAGTCAGGCTGGTGAGCCGTCCACCGTGTTTCCGTCCTCACTGCACGGGCGTCACCCGCCGCGTCTTAATCTCCCACGGCTTCATGTAAAACTTAATGCTCGTTCCCTCCCCCACCGGCTCCACGCTGACGTCTTCCAGCAAGGTGGTTTCAGTGGCGCGGACCTTGATCGGGAGTTCGATGGGCACGTCCCCCTTTCATGACGCCCGACCGTCCTTGCGGGCGCGCGTGCTCGAGTTCCTGCATGGCCGGCAGCGATGAGTTAAATGCAAAAGCGTGGTGAAGTCTTTTCTGCGCCCGCCGCGGAATCTTTCGACGACAAGCTGCCCAGCAATGGATTATGATTCCGATGCCGCAGGAAGCTCAATCCGGCCAAATGCGTTGCACGAGAATAACGGCAACTGAAACAGGAGAGGATTATGACCCTCTGTACAATCCCGAAACTTGCCGCGCTGGTCTTGATGGTCGCTGCCGGCGTGGTCACTAGCTTCGCGCAGACCTCCAAGCCCAAAAAGGTTTTCGTGATTACGGACATGGAGGGGGTCAGCGGGATCTTTGATACCGACATGCAATGCCTGCCTTACAAGAGCCCGCGCTGGGAGGAATCCCACAAGCTGCTGACCGGTGAGGTGAACGCCGCGGTGGATGGCCTTCTGGGGGGCGGGGCGACAGAGGTGATGGTTTGGGACGGCCACGACTCCGGCCAGTCACTCTCCGTGCTGGATATTCACCCCAAGGCCCGGCTCCTGACCGGCAGGCCCGTTTCGCCCACGCTTGAGATGGATTCTTCCTATAGCGCCATGATCTTCATCGGCCAGCACGCGATGGCAGGAGCGCGCAACGGTATTCTGAGCCATTCCTTTGATTCCGGGGGAATCCAGAACATCTGGGTGAATGGCAAGCCCACCGGCGAGCTCGGCGCGCGCGTGATGCTGGCGGGATATTACGGCGTTCCCGTCATCATGCTCTCCGGCGACACGGCGGCATGCGCGGAACTTCACGATTTGATTCCGCAGGCCGAGTGCGCCGAGGTGAAGTCCGGCGTGAGCCGTACGGCCGGCTACATGCTTCCCCACCAGGCGGCGTGCGAACTGATTCGCCAGAAAGCTCAACGCGCCATGGAACGCCTGAATGAATTCCGGCCTTACCACATCTCCGGCCCCGTAGAAGTGAAAGTGGAGTTCACGACCCGCGGCGAGGCGGACGTTAGTCCGCGCGAAGGGGTGGAACGGCTGGACGAACGCACTTGGGCCTTCCACGGCAAAGATATCGTCGATGCCTGGCTGAAATTCGGCAGCATGTGAGTGCGGGCGTCGATCGTGGTACCGCCCTCTAGGGCGGCACGTGCCGGGCTCAAGCCCGGCGCTACACGCGAGACTGCACGCGAGATTAGGACACTACCCTGGAATGGGTGATCTCATTATCTTCACCGGGAGGTGATTCGTGAAGCGCGCATTTCTGGTCATTTCCCTGATTCTGCTCGGTTCGCTGTGGGGTGTCCGGAAGCGGAGCGCGTCGGCCGAAGCCGCCGGCAGTGCCGCTGCGGAGTCCGACGTGGCGTGGACCCCGTTTCGAGACCCTGCGGAGCATGCGTTCACGATGGACGTACCCCAGGGCTGGAAAATCGTTGGCGGGGCGTACCGCTTCGGCCGGCTCGATCCGCGCGTCATGGTGGAAATGGAGTCCCCGGACGGCCAGACCGACCTGCGCTTCAGCGACGCGAATGTGCCGCCCTTTACCACCTTGAATCCGACGTTTCTCAAGCTGGGATGGCAGGAGGGGCGGCCCTATAACCTCCACGGCGTGGCAAGGGAAATCGTAGCCAACTACCGTTCCGGCTGGGTGCTCGCTGACCTTTACGGCCAAGCCCGGTTCTCTTCCGGCTGTTCGCAACTGCATCTGAAGCAAATGCGGCAGTTGCCCGCCATCCACGAGGAGTTCCAAGTAGAGACCACCGCGGGCGACGTCCTGTACACCTGCGACAATGCCCTGGAGCCCATGGCGGCTTACGTCTTCGCCGAAACGCAACTGTTCCAGGCGAAAGTCGCCGGAACATGGATGGTCACGTGGCTCTACAGCTTTATCGCCCCCCAGGATCAGGCCGTGCAAGCCATGCAGACGATCCTTCACGCTACGTGTTCGTTCGAAATTAATCCCGAGTGGGAAAGGACGCAACGCCGAGCCGCCGGGGATAACGAGAATTGGTTCCGTGAAAGACACGAGAAAGAAAGGGCCCAGGCGCAAGCCCGCATCCGGCAGCAATGCACACAGTTCCCAAGTGAGGCCGACGCTTTCCGCCATGCCCTGGAAGGCCCCGACCTCACCTCCAATCCCGTGGATGGCAAGCCGCGCGAGGTTTGGGCGGGAACCAGCGGAACCCGGTGGATCAATCCCGTCGGCGAGGAACCGTCTCCACCGGCCTCGACCGGCCCCTTGGCCCACGTACTTGACAGGCAGCCGTGAAAGACGTTCACCGGATCAACGCGAGCCAAAGCAATCCAAAAAGAATGGTCAGCAGAGTAATGGGAAAACCGACGCGGATGTAATCCCAAAAACCGATTTGGATATCCGGTTTGGCGGTCTCAACCACAATGATGTTAGCCACCGAACCGGTGATCGTCAGATTACCCGCCAACGTGCTCGCCATCGCGAGGGCCAGCCATGCCGTATGGGGATCGGCAAAACTCGGCACCAATGACTTCAACAGCATCACGGCCGGCACGTTGCTCACAACGTTGCTGAACAAGATCACGACCAGGCTGAAAACGTCCAGGCGCTGAAGATTCCAGTGGCGGGCCAACGCCAGCATACGAGCCACGATGCCGGCATTCTCCGCTCCACCGACGATCAGGAAGAGGCCCACGAAAAACACCAACAAACCCCAATCCACTTCATCGTAGAGTTTGCGCGGCTCGGTGGTGCGGGTAATCAGCAAGGCCGCAGCTCCCAGCGCCGCCATCATCGCAGGTGGCGCGCCCGCCAGGAATCCAATAATGACCGCCGTGACCACCACCACGGGCTTGGTCAAACGCGAGAGGTCCAGCGGCGGCAGAGGGATGCCTTCCGCCGGCGCCTCGCGGGGTCGCCCTCGCACAAACATCCAGTGCAGCACGGCCCAGTTGAGGAATAGTCCGGCCAGCGCCACCGGGCCGAGATGAAAGAAGAAATCCCGGTATCTGATGCCGGAAAGCGAGCCGATCAGCATATTCTGCGGATTGCCCGTGATCGTCGCCACGCTACCCACATTCGATCCCGTGGCTACCGCCAAGAGGTATGGGAGAGGCGCAAGCTTCATCCGTCGGGTGATGGTCAGGACGAACGGCACCATTACCAAGCAAACGATGTCGTTGACAAAAAACGCTGAAAACACGCCGGCGGCGAACACCACGGTGGGTAATAGATGTGCGGGCTTCAGCCGCCGCAGGACAAACTCTACGTTCCACTCGAAGAATCCCACCAAGTGAAGATTGCCTACGATCAACATCATCGAAAACAGCAGGACGATGGTGGAGAAATCGATGAAGTGCAAGGCCTTGCGGGCAGGCACGATTCTGAATGCCACCATGGCGACAGCGCCAATAATCGCGGCTCCGGGGCGATCAATCTTGAGCCCCGGAAACTTCCCCAGAGCGAACACCAGGTAACTAGCGGTGAAAATAATGTAGGCGGCGATCAGGTTGACGCCCGGAAGGGAGATCGCACGCATTGCATTCATACCATTCAGAATAACAGCGCCCTACGGCCCCAACAAGAGTAGTGCGTCAGGTGTCAGGAGGAATGAACGTGGCCGGGCGGTAGTGTGGGCGCCGGCCCGTGCGCAGGCATGGCCAGGATGGCCATGCCACGACAGGAGGCGGGAGCGGGACGCTCCCGTGACAGCGGGCGAGACGCCCACTCTACAAACCGCAGAGGTAACACGTCTTCGTTGGCGTTAGGATAGGCGTGTTCCAGTTCCGCCAATGTCCGTCTCGCCTCATCAAACTTATTCCCGGAGAGTAGTCTCTCCGCCTGAGTCAATCCTTCTTGCAGGCGTTGCGCGCGCTCGGTTCCGGCGGTCCTTTTTGAATTTGTGCGAGCAGGTTGGTAGCCAGGGGGTTGGCCGGATCAAGTTGCAGCGCCCTCCGGTACTCCTGCTCCGCCACCTCGGGCTCTCCCTGGCGCATGGCACGTTGACCCGCGCCGATCGCCTCACGAACCTGGCGCAGCCGGTCCCGTTCCATGAGGGCCTGCACTGTTAGTTCGCGCACGCGCTGGTCGTTGGGGTCCAGGTCCTGCGCTACCGTAAGCAGCCGGACGGCCTCGCCGAACTCCCCTTGCCCAAACGCTTGTTGGCTTTCCGCGAACAACCGGCCCAACTTCAACCGGCGCTCCAGCACGAGCAGCCCCTCGCCGATTTCGGTGGAAGCGGGGAATGTCTCCTGCATTTCCAGAAGGGCGAGTTCCGCCTCGTCAAATCTTCCCAAAGTAAGAGAATCGTCGAATCGCTGGAACGCCTCGCGCAACCATGCGTCCCGCCCACCTGCGGCCTGATCCTGGCCAATCTGTCCGGCCATGGCGATGGCCTCGGCGTTGCTTGGGTCGAGTTGAAAAGCGCGCTGAAATTCGAGTTCCGCCGCGCTTGCATCTCCCTCGCGCAGAGCTTGGTGGCCGGCGGCCAGAGCCTCGCGGACTTCCCGCAATCGGTCGCGTTCCTCAATCGCCCGGTCTCTCCGGTCCCGCACCTCTTTGTCGTGCGGGTCGAGCCGCAGGGCTTCGTTA
>JBKQVI010000571.1:0-8540 GCA_052139985.1 Terriglobia bacterium | reverse complement strand
TTCTCGCTCTCGACCGTTACCCCCCTAGCCTGATGCATCTACGAGGGAAAGCGGTAGCTGCTGCTACCGCACTCCAAAGGGCTTCGCGCGAGTGCATCCAAAGATTTGCGCTTCATGAACTGTGTTGACACTATTGACCGTTCGCCAGAAGTTTCTTCCATCGCGCCCATGCTTCCTCGCGAGCCCGGCGATTCGCCTCGCTCGCGTCTGGCGCTTCCCCGGCGCGCATGAAACCGTGGCCCGCGCCGTCGTAGGTGACCAGCTCAAAAGTCTTTCCGGCCGCTTTCATCTGCTCGCGAGCATCGGGAAGTGTCGCTCCGATGCGGGCGTCGTTGCCCGCATAGAAGCCGTACACCGGCGCAGTGATGCCCGCCATGGCCTCCTTCGCCGGCGGCGGCCCGTAGAAGACGAACGCCGCAGCAAGATCCTTGCGCTGGGTTGCAAAGCGGAAACTCTGGCCCCCACCCCAACAGAATCCTGCGACGAAAAGCTTGCCGTTGGAGGCGGGAATCTTCAGGGCATAATCCGCGACGGCATTGAGATCCGCGGTGACTTGGTCAGGGTTGAGATGGCTCACGGCCTCGACCGCCGCGCTACTCATGCCTTCCCCCGGTGGGAAGGCGCTGGTCCGGCCACCGTTCGGCCCCAAACCGGAAAGAAGGTCGGGGGCTACCGCGATGTAGCCGGCCTCCGCCACTTGGTCAGCCAAATCCTGCACCCAATCGGTCATGCCGAAAATTTCATGAATGATGAGCACCACGGGTGTCTTGTCCTTTGCCTCGGGATAGACCACAAAGGTCTCCACCGTGCGCTCCCCGTGTCTTACGGTGACCCACTCTCGATGCCGCGGGGACTTTTCCATCCGCGCGCGTGCCCAGTCCTGGGCCAAAACCGGTGCTGTGCTCGCCAGAAGAAGGAACCACACCATGATGGATCGCATAACTCTCTCCTGATTGTCGGTGCCTTGACGCCCTGCTTCGACCCGATTGCCAGTCTCGAGTGAAGACGATGAAATCATACACGCGATGCCCGAACGCTCGCAAGGCCCCGTGCTGTCCTAATTTGAGCCGTAGCGCTGGCTTCCAGCCGGCACAGGAGCCGCCAAGATGGCGGCGTTACGCTCAAATTAGGACAGTACCCAAGGCCTGCCCTGAGCGGGATGAAGGGTAATGGCCAATCGCCAAACGGTGGATGCCAAGATCCTCTGAAGGAACCTCGATCAAGGTGCGGCTGAGGGCTGCGCATTGCCGACCCGCATCTTCGCGAGGGCTTTCTGGTAATCCGCTTCGGCGCGAAGGCCCTCGAAGGCGCAATCTCCTTCCACCCGGTCGGCGTCGTTGAAGCCTTTCTCCTGGGCCGCTTGCAGCGTGCGTAGAGCCTGCGCGTGCTGGCCGTTGAGCGCCTGCGCTCTGGCCAAGTCATATGCGATGTAAGGATTCCTCGGAGCGGCCTGGGCCGCGATTTCGAGGCACGTCAGGGCCTGAGTGCTTCGGTTCTGTCCGAGCAGCGTGCTTGAAGCCTCAAAGGCATGAAGGAAGATGCGCAGAATCTGGCGCTGGGCGGCAAAGCTCTCGTCAGGATTGCTCGCTTCTTGTTCGGCGAGTCTACGCAGCCTCGGAATATCCAAATCCGCGACCAGTTCTTCGGTCCCCGTATGGCCGCCGGCGGGGCGAGCAAAATCGGAGGAAGTGCCGGGTGCCGGGGCGGCGTGGGGTGGTTCCTGCCGGTTCGGCTGATTCGGCCGTTCTTCCTCCCTCACAGCACGGCGGGTGGAATCATCAGGCGCCACGATGTTAGCGAGCACCGCATCGAGGCTTCGCCGGTACTGTTCGTCGAGACCCTCGCGCTTCTGGCGGCTGGCATTCTCGCTGGTCCCTTGCTCCACCGTCGGACCAACCGCATCCTCCAGTCTGAGGCCCGTTTGAGGAGGGTTCGCCGGCCATTCCGTGCTGGAAAGGATTGAATCATAGAGTTTCGCATACGCGGGATTGAGCTCCAGCGACCTCTGAAGGTGCGGAATCGCTTCGTCGAGCTTTTTTACCTGCAGCAAGGCTATCCCGAAATTGCTCTGGGCCTCGCTATAGTCGGGATCAATCTCGAGTGCCTGCTCCAAGTGCGTCATCCCCTCGGCGAGGTTCCCGCGCAGAACCAGCGTCCCCCCGAGGTTGTTTTGAGCCTTGGCATTGCGAGGATCCAGTTCCAGAACCTTATTCCACTCGGCGATGCCCGCATCAAGCTGGCCCTTGGCCGTCAGGTCCGACGCAATGTCGAAAAGCCGGTACGACTCGGCCGCGGGCACGTCGATCTTCATCATCCCGTCCGGGGGAATATTCACAAACTCGGGAAGATTCACCGCGCGGTTGGCCGCTGTGGAATTCTCGATCAGGATGGCTGGGCTGGCGTTGCCCTGCTCGTCCAGGTGCGTCAAAAACATCTGCGTGTAGGGAGAACGGCTCTTCGAGGAGAAGACCAGCCAACGGCCGCTGGGCGAGAAACTGTGCCACGAGTTCATCAACGGAGTATTGCATCGCAAGCGCCGCGCCACGCCGCCTTCCGCGGGTACAATATAGAGCTGGCTGTCGGGCCGCATTAACTGCCCGTTGCGACACTTCACAAAGACGATCCAGCGGCCGTCGGGCGAGACCTTGGGAAAGGTATTGCTCATGCCGTTGCGGGAAGCGCCCACAATCGGCACGGGCTGGCCACCTTTGCCGTCGTTGAAGGGAATCCGATAGAGATCATATTGGATTGGCGTCTCCTCCGGGTCGTTGGCGTGCTCAGGCAGCTTCCGACCTGCGACATAGGCTTCCCTCGCCTCCGCCCGGGCAAAGACGACATATTGTCCGTCTGGACTCCACACGCCGTCCGTTTGCACGTAGCGCGGATCGTCGGCGCCCGGCAAAGCCCGCCTTTGGCCCGTTGCGCGGTCGTACCACGCCAGGATGCCGCGTGTTGGATAGAACACCTGAAGGAAATTGTAATCCTTGAAATTCACGACGTAGTAAGTGCTCGCGAGTTCTTTTTCCAGCCCCCGCAACATGGTCAAGACGTACCGGCCGTCCGGCGAGACTTGCGACATAAAGCCCGTTCTCGAAGTGGAAACCGTCTCGTCCCGGAAGGAGCTCCACGCGATCACGTCTTGATTGCGGATGGCCATTTGCGGCTTGACGGAGGCCAGCGCGTACAGTCCCTTGTCATTGGCCGGGCCGTCGAGATCCATTCCCAGCGTTTTGCCGTCGCGGGAAAACGAATGGCAATTGGCGCAGGTATGAAGGCCCGTCAGGAGCAAGCGGCTTTGGGGCTCGGCGATGTTCCGCAGCCGCCAGGAGAGCAGGGGCAGAGCGCCTTGGGCGATCGGGTTAATCACCCCCTTTTTCAGCTCCGCGGGTATCAAGGGCACGTCTCGATAGAAGATCGGCGCTCCCACGGGATCCTGCGAGGTTTGAATCTCCACCGTGCCGCGGGAAACGGGATGGTCCAAATGCTCGTCTTGGAATCCGGTGATCGTGATAGTGGCGGAATGCTGCGTCGAGTGCCGCTTGATCTCTGCCCAAGTGGCCGCGTCCGGTATCCAAGTTCGTGCAGCGGCTTGCTGGGGTGTCAGCTTGGGCAGCGCGTTGTTTGCGGAAATACAACGTGGGTCGATTTCACCGAGGCGCAGCCGCTCCCCCGCCGATGGCGCCCGAATCCCGGCCGCGCCGTCGGTGAACGCCACATCGATGATCCACACTGAGGCGCTGGCCGCAGCATCACGCCACAGGAATGTGGGGGGGACGATCTCGGGCGGGAAAATCGACCCCTGCTCTGGGTAGTCAACTGTAATCGCAGCCAGCTTCGCACCGTCAGGCTGGGACGATGGAGAAGAACCCGCGACGTGGGCGCCCGCCAGTTGCTGCGCAAACGCCGAACCCGCCGTGCGTAAGTCGTGCCGCGCGACGCCCCACCCCAGTACTACCGCCGTGGCAGCAGCGAGCACGCCGACTCGCAAGCTTCGGGCTCCCCATTGTTTCACCGCATCCTCCTCACTTGTCTGGATGACTCATGGGCCGCCAACGCAGCTCTTCAAGTCTGAGTATTCTACCCTGCCAGCGCCCAACGCAAAAGCGGGTAACATCGCGGCCCGCCATTTCGAAAGATTCAGTGGGAGAAGTTAATTTGAACAAGCCGGGAGGCGTTTACAGTTTTCAGCGACTCGTGTAGTGTCCGCAAATGCCTGGACAATGCTGCGGCCTGTAGCGCCGGGCTTGAGAGGCTGCAAAAAACTCGTTTTGAGGCCCTAAAATCGACCCAGTTCGCATGTGGTCGAACCTGGAATCAACGACTTGCGAACGTTAGAGAAAGCCATTTTGGCCCCTCGAAGGAGTTTTTCCGCAGCCTCTTGAGCCCGGCATGTACCGCCCTAGTGGGCGGCGCTACATTGTCCATCCAATTTTCGGACACTACACTCGCCGCCGATTTCCACTACCTGGCAACGTGCGGGATTTCTCTTGCAATCAGGGAGCGGGGCAGTCAGAATTTAGCCTTGGGTTCTGGTGATGGAGCGCCACCTTAAAGCATCCCAGGCGCATTGGGATTGATGGCTCCTACCTAGCGAGGTAGGGGCCATTTTTTGTTTTGGGACCATTGGCGGTCGGCAGCTTCGCTCCTGTCCGGCGCTCGAGATTTTTGATTCAGACGTGAAGGAGTGCAAGATGTCACAGAACCGCCCTATCGATCCACCCGCCACTGCGAACGGCGTTGACGGTGCTTCGCGGCTTCTCCGTTTGGCAACCTTGGGGGAGGAGTTAGGGGCCCAGTACATCGCGGATGATGGTAAGGCGCTGGCGGCCCGGGTGTCGGAAGGCCGATTCTACCTTGCGTGCATCGGCCAGTTCAAACGCGGCAAGTCAACCCTGATCAATGCCTTGATCGGCGAACCGATTCTTCCGGTTGGTTTCATTCCTGTCACCGCCGTGCCCACTGTGATTCGATACGGCGCGCACAAGAAGGTTCGCATCCAGTTCCGGGACGGCGCATGGCAGCAGATCGCCTCCGCAGATCTCGATCAGTACGTTTCCGAAGAACACAATCCGGAGAATGCGAAGGGGGTGGGAGGGGCGGAGGTTTACGTGCCCAGCCCGCTGCTTTCCACCGGCATGTGCCTTGTCGATACACCGGGCCTAGGCTCGGTGTTCACGGGCAATACCGCCGCAACCCAGGCTTTCATTCCCCACATCGACGCGGCGCTGGTGGTGGTGGGCGCGGACCCGCCGCTCGCGGGAGAGGAACTGGCGCTGGTCGAAGCCGTGGGGCGGCAGGTGGAAAATCTCATCCTGGTGCTGAATAAGGCCGACCGCACCACCGACGCGGAAAGGGCGGCGGCCGTTGGGTTCACCCAAAAGGTTCTGGAGAAACGCCTGAAGCGTTCTGTGGGCGCGGTATTTGAAGTGAGTGCGGCAGAGCGCTTGGAGAATCGCGGGCCGGAGCGCGATTGGGGAAAGGTGCGGGCGGCGCTTGAGCGCCTGGTCCAAGGCTCCGGCCGGCAGCTTATCCAGGCGGCGTGCGACCGCGGGGTCGAACGCCTGAGCGAGCAACTGCTGGCCATCATCACCGAAGAGCGCGAAGCGCTGGAGCGGCCCGTTGAGGAGTCCGAACGGCGAATCGCCGTGATGAAGGAGACCATTGCCGAGGCGGAACGCTCGATGCGCGAGATCGAGTTTCTCTGGATGGCGGAGCAGCGGCATCTCTCCGACCTGTTCGTCGGCCGGCACCAGGAGTTCGTCGGTTCCGTTTGGCCTCCGGCAGCGGAGGAATTCAAGCGGGCAGTGCAATCCGTGCCGCGTACGATGGGACCTTCGTATCGCCGCGCCATCATGCGTGCGGCCCAGGGAATTGCGCAACGGTACGTGCTGCCCTGGCTGCGGACGGAACAAGAGGAAGGAGAAAAGGAATACCGCCGGGTCGCCAGCCGTTTTGTGCAGATGGCGAACGATTTTTTGAAGAATCTTGCCGACGCGGGCGTTCGCGAACTGGCCCGCATGCCGCACGCTCTTGACCCGGAAACCGGATTTCGCACGCGTTCCGAGTTTTGGTTTCGCGACATGATCGAGATCGCGCAACCGGCATCACCACTGCGGTGGCTGGCCGATGTCGTACTGGGGTTTGTCGGTGCCCGCGGTGTGATCGAGAACGATGGGCGGGAGTTCCTGGGCCGGCTCCTCGAGGTCAATTGCTCGCGCGTGCAGAACGACATCCTCAATCGCGTGCAGGAAAGCCGCAACCGGTTGGAAGTGGAAATCCGGAAGTTGTTGCATGAGATCAGCCGTGTCGCGGTGGAGGCCCTGACTCATGCCCGAGAGGCGCGCGCCGCGGGAGCCGCGGCCGTGGAAGCCGCAACGGCCCGCCTCGACCGTCTGGAACGCGAGGTCGCCGATTTGGCGCAGGACCAGAGTTCTGTCGAGTAAATGGCGCTTTGTTGAGTCACCGGGCGTCGGATCACTTCGAACCGCCGGCCCTTGTGGCATGGCCATCCTGGCCATGATCTTACACGGGCAGGAGAGCGTGTGAAGAAATCGTCGAACACCTCTTCACCACTGAGGCACCGAGGCGCAGAGGCCAGAAAAGAAAGGGCATTTTTCTGTGTGTCTCAGTGCCTCAGTGGTGGAAATGGCATTCTTTCACACCTTCGGATGCCCGTGCCACGCCGACAGCGGATTCCCCCGCGGGTGGACTTGTCACTTGTGCAGCTTGTCGTAAAGCTGAAGCTCTTGTTGACTGCGTTCCTTGTCACCCGTGCGGACGTAGGCCTGCGCCAAGTGGTAATGGGCGTCAGGGTCACCAGGTTTGAATTCGATAGCGGCCCGAAACTCGGAGATGGCTTCCTGGTCGCGGTGCTGGTCTTCAAGTAGGACGCCGAGTCGCAAGTGCGCGTCCGCGAGGTGTGGGTCCAGGGAGATCGACTTGCGAAATAAGGCCTCAACCTTGGCAAGGTCCGCCGCCTGATCTCCGCCACGCGAACCTTTCCAGGAAGCGAGGGCGTAGTAGTAATAAGCGAGCGCATTGTCAGGGTTGGTTTCCGTGAACCTCTTCATGCGCCTCGATACTTCGTCTGCCTTCCCCACTGAAACGTTGTACATTTTACCAATAAACAGATAGGGCCGCGGGTCCGAAGGGTTCAGGTCGGAAGCGTGACAGAGTGCCTCGATCGCTTCGTTGTAGCGGTTGCGGGAATAATAGGCGATGCCCAAGCCGATATACATCCGTTGAGAGCCAGGATAGAGCGTGGTGCCACGCATGAACACCTCGATCGCCGGCTCAAGGTTTTCATGGGTGAGCAGTTCGTTCCCCTCGTCAAAAAGGTTTTTCTCGCTCGGGTCCATGTGTGCCGCAAGCTGGTATTCTCTGATCGCGGAGGGCGAATCGCCCAACTCCTCGTCGGCCTCCCCCAGCAAGTTGTGAAGTTCGGCAGCATCTTTCCGCCGGAGCATGTCCTGCACTAAAGATCGAGCGGGTCCGGGGTTTTTGGCTTCGAGATAGGCGACGGTGAGATCGTATCCATTGGCGTCGTCCTCCGGATTCAACTTTTGCGCCTTTTCGAGATAAGGGATACCCGTTTTGAAATCGTTCACGGAAAGGTAAAACTCCCCAAGTTGATGATTGACGTCGAAACTGTCGGGCTGCTCTCGCAGGGCTTCCTGGAGCTCGCGTTCCCGCTTCGCGGCATCGGGGCTTCCGGGCACTCGGGCCGGAATCGTGGGCGTGGTGCGGATTAGACTGGGGCCCTCACTCAGCAATCGTTGCGGACTCTGCGCTTGCGAGGAGTATCCGGCTGCATCGATGGTGGTTTTCACCCCACTGGCCTTCAAGGGAGTGTCGTCGTAATAGTCGGGCTGCGGCGGGATGGGGGCCGCCGGAACTGGACCCGCCGAAGCAGCCGGGAAGAGATGCATGTTCACGGTAATGGAGGTTCCGTCCCGGACCTGCACGGCGGTCTGCGTGGCCGCCTGATATCCCGCAGCTTCGACGGAAAGGGTGTAGGTGCCGGGTTCCACCGCGGGAAACGAGTAATGCCCGCCTTGGTCTGCGACGACGGATTGCCGGCCGCCGTCAGCAGCCGCCAGCGTTACCTTTGCGCCTGCAATCGGAGCTTGGGGAGCGGCATCCACGATTCCCGTCACAAGGCCCTTCTCGCCGGCGAAAAGGCAGTTCGCTCCCGGCAGGAGCGCTAGCAGCCACGAGAGAAGGGCAGCTCGGATGAGTGCACTGTTAATAGAATATCGGGGGGTGCAAGAGCCTTCGACTGCAGGCGGAGAGGCAATTCTGTGAGCAGACCTTTCTGGGGCGAAGTGGTTTATTCCAGCCATGGAGATTCCTGACCGGCGCCGTTTGCCAACGCAATTGTAGCATTCCACTTCCGGCGGAACCAATGCCTCGCCCCAAATCCGCACGTAAGGGAGGCAGCGGCGATGTTGGGGCGATGTGGGGGGCGCAAGGTGGGGGCGGGGTGGGTTTCCGCAACCCGGCTGGGGAAGCCCGCAGAGCTCGGGCGGCGCCCTGCCGGT
>JBKQVI010000570.1:0-3021 GCA_052139985.1 Terriglobia bacterium | reverse complement strand
GCGCGTATGGACGTCACATCCGATAAAATGCTGCATGGCTTCGGCTCCTTTCCCGGCTCGCCTTGGTCGTTTTGAGCACTTCCAAGTCTACCGGACTGGAGCCGATGCCGTTATCTAATCAGACCTGCCTTTTAGGTTCGCGGTTCGTCCCCCACGACCATGGAGAAGCCGCGGGAACAGGTCCGCGCTACGGTGGCTTAGGCCAGTGTCACCGTGTAGTATCGCCAAGGCGCTTCCGGCGGGGCGGTGACGATTTTCCGGGCGCTGTCCGCCTCCACTTCTGCCGCCACATAAGAATCGAGCAACGGACTCGTGCTTTCGCGCCACGGAAGTTCGCCGGTGTAAGTGCGCCTTTGGACCAAGTTCATCGAAGCGGGGCTCCAGGCTTGCGTTTCCTGCGTGCGGGTGAAAAGCGTCACACGCACCACTTTGGCCGGCCCCGGAACGACCACGGTAATGCGAACGTGCTCCCCTTGCCGCAGCACGGTTGGGCGCGTGGGCACAAAGGCGCGCGCCGCAGCTTTATCGTCGGGCCGCCGCGACTCCGCTAACGCTCGCTCCAATTCTGGGGGCAACTCTCCCAGAAACTCTTTCATCGAGGCGCGCAGGCGGTACAGCGCCAAGCGCTCGAACTTGTTGTGCATCGACGCCAGTTGCCCTAGATCGTTGCGCGTGCTCACAATCTCCTGATAGTCCGTAAAGACCTCCCGGACCTTCGGCGCCAGTTGCAGCCACAGGGGCACACCTTCCGCAAGAATGAGTTGGCGTGCCTCGTCGGCCTTTTTCTGCTCTTTCAACTCGCTCGCCTTTTGCAGCTTCAAATGCAAGTGGTGGGCCAGCGACCACGACTCCGAGTAGGGAACGAGGAACTCCACAAAGCGCGTCAAGTAATTCAGCCGCTCGCGTTCCGCCGGGCTGGCAGCGGCGTCCGTCAAGGCGCGAAGCTGCCGGGCCACATCGGCTTGCGATTTCTTGACGCTTTCCGGTGGTCCATAATCATTCCAGAACTGGAACCCTTCGTCATAGTCGCCCGAGTATTCATGGATTTCGCTGTGACCGTCTTTGACTTGCCCCGTCCACGAGCAGAGAATCAGCCGGTCGCGGTCGGTGTCTTCAAGGATCTTGGCCAAAGTGGGGGCTCGCGGCGCGCGTGCCTGGGCGGACGCGAAATGCTGGAAGAATTGCTTGGCCGTCAGACCCTTATCCCACGAGTACGCGGATTGGAATCCTGCGTCCACATCCATAATCCGATGCCGCCAGTGGATTCCCATCAGCCCCTGGCAGCCGTATTGTTCCGCCAAATCCATATCCCGCACAAACCGGTTCACGTGGAACTGCGGCAGCCACATCGCCGGATCGTCCTCCAGCCACGGAATCGGCCATCGCTCGCGGCCTTCGAGTTTCCCGTACTCCTCGCTGACCGGGTCCCAGCCCAGGTTATCGTTTAAAGAGGAAAAGACAATATCCTCCGGCAGCGCCTTGTGAAAATACGCGAAGTGCCGCACCACGCCGCCCCAGCCGGAAATCACCATCCGCTTGTCGGGCGCGTGTCGCTTTAGAAAGTCGTACGCCTGCTTAAACGGCGTGACGGAAAGCGGCACGTTTCCCTTTTGGCTGGCCCAGTTCATTCCCTCGTCTTCCCACAGCCACACGTAGTCCACCATGGGGTAAGCTTCCAGCAGATTGGCCAGGCGCGCTTCCAGGATGTCCTTTGCCGCCACCGACTCGGGATCGATGCGCGGGCCGGGAGTTTTGTCATCACCCATGCCGCGCGCTTCCGGCGGGGTGGCGCGGTAAATCTCATCGGGAATCTGGTAGGGCTCAAAGCCGACGCCCGTCCGGATGCCCAATTGTTTTGCGTACGCGTAGGCCTCGCCCCAAAGGTGCTGCGCCAATTCCTCCGCCTCCCAAGTGCTGCGTGACTCCGTTGTGGCTTCCGCTCCGAAGACCTCGCCGGAGAAGAAATCGGCGCCGCCCATGCCATAGCGCGAGGTGCGCTGCGGCAGATATCCCCCGCGGTTCGTCGCCGTCGTGTCCGTGTCGGCGAGGTGGCCCGCCCCGGCTTATTCGACGGACAGGCACGACTCCGCCCACTGATTCGTGGTGGAGTAAACATGCACTCCCAGCGTGTTGAACCGCATCCGCACCATGGCCTCCAGGTAGGCGCGCCAGTCCTCGCGGTTGTAAACGGTTACGCAATTCAGGAAGTCGGGCCAGGGAACCAAGCCACGTGTACCGAAGCGCGGCTGCGCCTGCCATGGTTGGCCTTCCCTCGGCAGATTCAGGGTGTGGGAAGGGTCCAAGGGGTAAACCTCACCGTCCAATCCAAAGAACGCTCCCTGCCGCTCGAGGAAATCAAACACGGCGTACAGAACGGCCTGTGGCGTTGCGGCAGTGAGTTGAATGCGTGAAGCTGTGCCAGAGCCGGATGGGTGAGAGATTTCGTACGCTTCCGCGTGGTTGAGCTTCTGCCGGTCCGTCGAGAGGGGAAAAACCAGGCTCGACGCGGGCGGCTCGCCTTCTCCTGCAACCGCTTGAATAGGGTCTCGGGCGAATCCCAGGTTGCGCAGACCGCGCGCCAACTCGTGCGACGCCCACTGCTCCTGGAATCCCGCATTTGGCTCACGCACGATCCATACCGGGGCCTGCGCACCAAACGTGGCACGCATCACCACCGCGGTTGAATTCGGCGCCGGGCCGCTTGGCGTCTGCGCCACGCGTGCCGCTTCCGATGAGGCGGAAATTAATGGCGCAACGCCCAACCCGAGCGCCGAGTCGCGAAGGAACTTGCGTCGTCCAATGCGGAGAAATGGATGCATGTAAGACTCCTTGGGGAGATTAAATCGGCAGCCGATCCTGCCCGTACTCGGTACTATCCTAATTTCAGATGTAGCGCCGGGCTCAAGCCCAATACTGTTCACTTAATGATTCTGAGGCATCGTTCGATCTCAATCCGGTCGTGGCTTAGCCTCTGGCGCGGGCGCACGGGAAATTTGCTTCGCGGGCGCCGCACCCCGCGGG
>JBKQVI010000569.1:0-14825 GCA_052139985.1 Terriglobia bacterium | reverse complement strand
CCGGCTTTAGCCAGGTAATCGATGCGCCCCGGATTGAGGCCCATCACACGCGCGCAGGTCGCATCAACGGCCACCGGGTCGTCGCCCAAAATGAGCACTCCGCTCGCTTTGGGAGACCCCTGGATCGGCCCGTTACCCTCCATCCCAATGATGCCATCCACGATGGCGAAGTCCGGGCGCACCGTGCTGTTGATATCGAGAATCGAGGGTGTGATGCCCGCCCAATGCAGGATGTTTTTCGGCCAACCGTAACAGCAGCCGGGCACAATGCCAAACATGTTCTTGAGCGAAAGCGTCACCCCCGCCCAATGATGAGTCTTAAGCTTGGGGACCGAGACGATATAGTCAGCCTCTAGCACGGTACGGGGAAAATACAACTGTCTGAGCTTGGAAGCGCGAGTGCGCAGACTCACAGCGCGAACTTCGTCGAGATTCAGATCCACAAAAACATTGTGAATCCGGCCCAGGAAGTCGCGCAGGTGTATGGTTTCGACAATCGCTTCCGTGTCACGCTCATTCCCGGGTCCGTCGGCCACACGCACCGACGCTGCCCCCAGACGCAGAAAAGTCTCGCGCAAGGCCCCAATCACGGCAGGATGGGTATTCACCATGCCTTGGGTATCGGGTTCCACAAAATTGGGTTTCAACAATACGTTCTTGCCGCCCACAGGTAGGTCAAACTCGGCCAGCGCTTGGTATAGCAGGGCGCTAAGGTCGCGGTCGTAATGATCGGCGCGAAGGATCGCCACCCGTGACTTGGGCCGCGTGAAAGAAGGCATCAGGCTGGCTTGCGCGAAGCTCATGGGGTCGGAGTTTCTCCTGCCGACTGGGCATTCCCAATCGGTTCTTCGTTCCAGGCAAGAAGAACCCAGGCAGTCGTCACCACATTCTCAAAGAAACGATTATGCGTGTAGAGTTCGCCGAGCGCGGGTGCGAGCGGCGCGACGGGCTGCCCATACGCAGCCAGACAGCGATGGGCCACTGCAAGTGACGCGGCCCCGCGGGTGGCACGGTAAGCGCTCTCCAACCATTTTAGGCTCAATTTGATTTCTGAGCGGTCGGGATAATCCCTCAGCGCGAGCAGCGCCCACGCGGTGGGTCCAATGCGCGGTAGGCCGGCCACACCATAAACCAAGGGGTTACCGCTGTTCCACCCGCCACCCGGGCACATGCGGTCATAGAGCATCCGTTCCGCCAGTTGCCGGCGTTTCGCCGCCTGGGAACTGAACCGCTCAGGGGGCAATGCCCGCAAAAAAAGAAGCGCGTGGGCGGTAGGTTCCACCCAACTAGCCGTTCCCGCCGTCCAACTCCAGCCGCGGAGCGAGCTATCTTGGCGCGCCACACTGCTACCGAATATTCTCTGGCGCATCCGCCACCACAGGGTTCCCTCGGCAGGCCACGCGTTAAGAAGCCAATGTAGGGCACGCTCCACCGCATCCGGTGGTCCCCCTTGCAGTAGCAACGCCTGACACGCAACGGATGTCACCCAACTGCCGGAAGTCTGCCCCGGATATGGGGGCCAGGAACCGTCTGCCGCTTGCTCTTTCAGAAGCCACTCGCTCGCCCGAGCGCACACGTCGGCCGGGGGCGGTGCTCGGCGCCATGACAAAAGCGCTGCGAGCGCCCAGGCCGTCGCTTCCACCGCGCTGGGCAAAGCGGGGCGGTAGCCCCACCCGCCATCGGAGTTCTGGTTGGCGATAAGGAATTCCAAACAGTTCGTATCTCGGAGTCCGCCTGAGGTCATACGGGTTAGGGGTTAGGGGTTAGGGGTTAGGGGTTAGGGATTAGGGATTAGGGAATTGGGATTGAGCGATTCGGGACAGAGGGCGGGCGATTTGGAATTCGGAATTTTGAATCCAAGCGTTATCGGTAAGAGTTCGGCCCTAATCCCACCCGCTAATCCCTGACCCCGAATCCCTGGTTCCCAATCCCTAACCCCGAATCCCCAGCAAGTCCCGCCCCTACATAACGACATTCGGGGCCACGGGAGGAACCGGGGCCGACACCAGAGCGGTTTCTTCCGTTTGGATTTTGAGATCATGGATCAAGCGGTGCAAGTAGCCTCTCGCCAAGCCTAGTGCACGAGCCGCCTCCGCCTTATTACCGTTGCACTTCTGCAAGGTCCGGATCACCAAGCGGCGCTTGAAATCGCGCAATTCCTCTTCGTAAGAACGCGCCGCCTGTGTTTCGTCGAAACCTTCACGCAACTTGGCCGGCAAATGCCAGACTTCAATGGTTGGTCCCTCCGCCAGTACCACCGCACGGCGAATTATATTCTCGAGTTCGCGGACGTTGCCCGGCCAAGCGTATTCGTCGATCGCTTCAATAGCCAGACGCGAGAAGCGCGTCACATTCCTGCCGAATTCGCGGCAGATCTGTTGCAGCAGGTGATGAGCCAGCATAACGATTCCGCCGCTGCGTTCGCGGAGTGGCGGCAGGTGCAATTGAATCACGTTAAGCCGGTAATAAAGGTCCTCGCGGAATTCGCCGTTCTTAACCATCTGCTCCAAGTTCCGGTGCGTGGCGCAAACCAGGCGGACATCGACCGTCAGGGGCGTGTTGCTTCCCAGGCGCTCAAAGGTACGGTCGCTAAGCACACGCAACAGTTTGGCCTGCAGTCCGAGGGGCAAATCGCCAACCTCATCCAGGAACAGAGTACCGCCGTCGGCAGCCTCAAATCGGCCGCGGCGCTGGGTCAGAGCTCCCGTAAAAGCGCCTTTCTCGTGGCCAAAGAGTTCATCTTCCACCAGGTGCTCCGGCAAGTTGGCGCAGGAAAATGCCACAAACGCTGCGGCATTGCGGGGGCTGAGGCGATGCAGCGCCCGCGCGAGAATGCTCTTTCCGGTACCGGTTTCACCGGTGATGAGGACATTTACGTCACACGTCGCCACCTTGCGGGCCATCGTAAATACCTGTTGCATGTTCTCGGTAAAACCAATCAGTCCATCAAGCTTGTACTCGAGAGATTGCGCCGAGCGCAGTTGGCGCAACTCCATTTCCACCCGACGCAGCCGGTGCGCGCGACGCAGCACCCAGCGCAATTCAACGATGTCCGGAGGGCTGGCCAGAACGTCGTACGCGCCTGCATCCACCAAGCGGCGCAGCAAGGAGGCATCGTCGTCGCCCAGCATCACAATGATAGGAGGAGAAGACTCAGTGCGCCGGAATTTCTCGAATTGGAGTAATCCGGCCTCGGCTTCAGAACCGACAGGGAGATCGCGCAAGTCCAGTAGGACGCAGTCACAACCCTCTTCCCAGATCGGATTGGCAACGCTATCGCACGCGCCGGTTTTGACGGCAAAGTCCGAACCCAGGGCTCGACCCACAACTTCACCAAAATCCGGTTCAGGTGTACAAAACCAAACTCGAATGATCTCGGTTTCCATCGGGCCACTCCGAACAAGGGGTCTACAGCCGGCTGATTGCCTGCTCGACAAAGCCCTTCCCCGGCCGTTTGTTATGTACTGAGTTCTTCACGCGCGCGGCGTGATCAAATCCCGTCAGCAAAAAGTCATCGGGCCATCGAGATGCCCAAACATCCGAAAGCACGTCGCGGCAGCAAAACCGACACTCGCGCCATCAACACGTCTTTGCTGCGTCTGGGCATGTGAAGGCGCCATTCCCCCGAGGTGACGATCCGTGCGCCAGTATAAATTCGAACCATGGGCTTGTCCAGTACCATCGGTACTATTGACATCGTCAGTAAACAGTTTCAGGCCGGTCCTCCCGGCGCCCAAGAGGGGTGGACATTGAGTAGCGGGAGCAAGGGCACGTCGTCTCTGCCCGCCACCCACGTTTCGCGGCGCCACCCAGGCCCTTAGCGGACCAGTCTTCCGCCAGCGTTTGACGAACGGAAGGACCGGTTGTTGGTTGATCGTTGATGGTGGAAGTCGAGTGCGGATGGACCTTCGGATTTCAAGATTCCCAGCTCGAGATTATAAGAGCCTCGGAATGGAGGCCTACCACCTTGCGCCAGTGGCGTCATTCCTACTAAGGTTCCGTGAAGCCCGCAAGATCAATTGCGGCGGCAAAATTCTGCGCTAAGGTATTCCCACGAGAATCTCTAACTCCACGGGGGCGCCGCCACGCACGGCGGGTTTAAACGTCCAACGTGAGAAAGCGGCACACGCCGCCGCGTTGCTGACAGGATCAAGGCCCTGCAGAACCACGAGATCGCTTACCGATCCGTCCGCGCGAAGGATTCCGTGTAAAACGAACGTGGCATTGGCAGCATCCGGCTGCCCCTTGAGGCGGTGAAAGTCAAACTGGTTAATCGCCGCCGGGGGCATCAACGGTGGTTGGATGTTAATTTGCATCGAGCGAGTAGCCGAGTCCACCGGCCGGGCACTCTCACGGGCACAGAACTCCAGGACCCAACTCTTCCCTGGCATGGAAAAATACACCGTGTAGACCCTATCGCTGTGCAGCACGCCGTAGATGCGCAGTCCTCCACCGCCGTAGGAACTGCCGCTCACCACCATGCTCGGAGCGTGGGTTTTGGGAGTATCGGGTTTCACCGCATAGACCAAATCCTCTGCTTTGAGTGGTGCTAGCGTTCCCGCTGAAGTCCCGGAGCTCCCACCTTGCCCGGATACACTCACCGAAGGGGTCGCGGAGGCGGAACCGTCGTGCCCTCCGCCACCTGGGATCCCTTTTCCTTCTCCGACCGCCACGCTCTTATCACCTCCCGCGATGGGGCCGCCCTCACCCGCATCGGGTGAACCTTCCGGGACGCCGCCCGGCGAACCCGGCGAAGTCCCGGCAGGACCCACTGAAAACGCACCCTCGTGTTGCCCGGCGGGAATTTGGGAGAGATCCTTCAAGGGGACCGGATCGACACTGAGCGCCATAATCTTGGGCCCTCCCCCAGACTGTTGTTTGTCGCTGGGCGCGGCAGCTTCCGATTTGTTCGGCGGCGTGGCTGCGGGCGCGGCGGCGGGGTGCGAATCGGCCTGGGGCGCAGATTGTGGAGGCGCAGGAGCTGCCATTGGAGGGGGCGGCGGCGAACTCTTTACCGGAGGCGGGGGTGGCGGAACCTCAAGCTGAGGGGCGGAAATACTAGGAAGCCGCATCGCCAATTGCACCGGGGGCGGAGGGGGTGGGGCTGCAACTTTCGGCAGCGACACATTCGGGATTACGGGCTGGGGAGGCGGAGCCACATTCGGTTTCTCGTGACTTACCGTCTCCACATTCTCGGGTGCAGGGGCCGGCGACTTCGGAGCCGCCGGAATGGGCGCGGGTCCCCCGGAAATGAAGTCCGGAATCTTCAGGTCCTTTGGGAGTTTAAGAGCCGGAGGCGCATTCTCGGTTCTGAGAGTGAGACGGAGATTGTCTGGGCGGTGCGGGTTCGAAATGATCGTTATGCGCGGATCGAAACGAGTGCCCCCTAAGCGCGGGCGGGCCCCGGGTATCGTCCCGTGCCCAGGCGCCTTGCCATAGCCAGGCGGGCGAATTACCGGAAGGTAATCAGCCAGATTCAAATGTTGAATCTCGACCACGACCTCGTGGGGACGACTTGGAGGTTTTTGAGGTGGGCGCCCCGTCAACCAAGCGAGCAGGGCCGCGAAGGGAATGCTCCACAGAAAGAACACGATGGAGGAGTGGAGCAGGGTTGACGTCAGAAAGGCGGGAACGAACCGGCGAACCTTGGGCCAGGGAGCGCCGGGACCTAGGCGCAGGGGAAGAACAGGAGGATCGGCTTCCCACAGCGTCGACCATTTGGAGAAGTGCTTCCGGGGGACCTGCGTCTCAGATAGCTCGGACAATTTCCGCACTGGGACCCCCAAGGTAAAGGTGACACCGTGACGGCCGCTGGAATTATGTGAGGGGGCCGGAGTCTCGGGAGCATCCTTCTCTCTTCTCTCGGATACTGCAACGGTCGAAGGATTCGTTGACCCAGCGACCGCAGAGCGATGACTACTTTTTCCCGAATAGAAGGACAATGCCGGCCGAAAGCCGGAGGTTGTCCTGACGAATGCCGCTAAAGCGGGTCATCAGATAATCGGCTTGGATCACTCGCAAGGCCAAACCGGGTGCAACCTTCAAATCGAGGCCTCCTCCCACATACACTCCAAACCGCTCTTCCGATTTGGAAATCCCTAGATATTCAGGCGAGCCACGCACCGCGCCCAGCATCGCATGGCCAAAGGGCACCACGCTCTTGTTCCTGCGGTAGGAAAACACCGGGCCATACGATGCCGATTCTGTGTTGACTTTGAAGCCATAGTCCGTGCCGAAATGACTACTAATATCCAACGCACCGCCGAACCAGGAGTTTAGGTTCTCTTGAAATGACCCGTTAACACCATTCATATCGAAGTTCGACTTATTCACGTTGGCCAAGAAATTAGAATAGCCGCCGAACACTTCAAATTTGGGTACGTCTTGGGCCAAGGCCGATACCGGCAAGATCAACAGCGGCAACAGAACCAAAAACTTTCGCATGAAGTCTCCCTTCTTCAAGTCCGGCGTCCGAGGTCCAGAGTCAGCGATCCGGAACATCACGTAGCGCGGCCATCGTGACTCTCTCTCCGCGCGGGTAAAACGCCCATTCTACATCTATCTTCCGCGGCGGGACGCCCGCAACACGACATCGGCCCCCCGGACTATTCCTCTATTGCACCGTCAACGTAAACTGTGTCGAGTGCGAAAGGCCCCCCGACGTTCCAGTAACGCTGATCGTATAGGTGCCTGCGGGTGTGCCCGTCGGATTGACGTAGCCCGTGCCGCCCGAACCGCAAGCGGCGAAACTCGCAAGCCAAAGCGCCGCAAAGGCAAGCACCGCCAAGCTCCACCGCAACCGAAGTTTACGCCTCGCCCACACTCCAAGCGCCAGTAGGAGCAAACCGTAGATAAACCAAATCCCCGGACGCGCCATCCAACCCGGACCTAGGGGACGCGACCAGCCTCCAGGCGGCGTGGACGTGCGGCGCGTCGTGCTAATGGTCAAGCTTGAGGTGACCATGCCGGTCCCACTGGGGGTAACAGTTGCGGGCGATGCCGAGCACGTCGTCAGCGTCGGCAACCCGGTGCAAGTAATGGTGGTCGCCGCGCTGAACCCGGAGACAGAACTCACGCCTACGGTAACGTTCGTGGCATTCCCGGCGACCACCGTGGCGGAAGTCGGATTGATGGATATGCCGAAATCCGCACCCCCGCCTGTCAGGGAGATCACCTGCGGACTACTGTTCGCATTGTCCACCAGGCTGATTGTACCCAGCGAGCTACCCGCTGTCGTCGGAGTGTAAGTCACGCTGATGGTGCAAATGCCTGTCGGCGCCACGGGCAGCGCACACGTGTTGGTCTCGCCAAAGGGGCCGGCGGCGGTAATCGACGTAATGCTCAGCGGCGCGGAGCCGGTGTTGGTTACCGTCACGGTCTGGGCGGCGCTGGTGGTATTCACAGGTTGGGAGCCAAAAGTTAGAGTGCTTGCCGAAAGCGACACGATAGGCTGGGTCTCTGCTGTTCCCGTAAGCAAAATAACTTGGGGGCTATTGGCCGCATTATCCGTCAGGGTCAGCGACCCAACACTCTGCCCCCCCACGTTAGGAGTAAAGGTTACGCTGATCGTGCAATTCGAGGGAGGCGTTGTGGCCTGGAGCGCCGCCGTGGTGCAGTTGTTGGTCTGCGCGAAATCGCCGCTCGCCACGATGCTCGATATGGTTAGAGCCGCCGTTCCGGTGTTCGTCACCGTGAGGATCTGGGCGGTACTGGTTACCCCGACCGCCTGCTGAGCACTAAAATTCACATTGGCAGGCGACAGACTGACGATGGGCGAGGTGCCCGCGGTGCCGGTCAAATCGATCACCTGCGTCGCCTGCGAACCGCCCGTCTCAGTGTCAGTGAACGTGATCTTGGCGGTGCGCGCGGGGGGCGTAATCGACGTCGGGGTGAAAGTCACGCTAATCGCGCATGTGCCGAGGGGGGGTACGGACGACACGCAGGTATTGCTCTGGATCGCAAAGTCACCACTGTCGTCGCCGGTCAAGGTGGTACCGCTGATTGCTAGCGCGACGTTGGCCCCGTTGGTGAGAGTCACCGTCTGCGCCGGACTCTGCTGGCCGACATTCTCACTTGCAAAAATCAAGCCCGCAGGGTTGAGCGAGACTCCTCCAGACTCAATGATTTTTGACACGAAGGCGTCGCAGTTACCACCATACGTAGGTTGCTCCGGGTTGGAAAGGGGGAAGTCGAGCGAGCAAGTTTGGCCCGACACGTAGGCGGCGTCGCTGGTATCAACGGCAATTCCGGTAGCGACATCGGTATTACTTCCGCCGAGGTAAGTCGAGTAAATCAAAGCGGTTGCCGGAGGATTTGCCGGGTTCAACTCGGTTACAAAGGCATCGGAGTTTCCTCCCCCGTAGTTGGGTTGAAAAACCGCGCCGGCTATGGGGAAATTGGTAGAGACCGTCGAACCGGTGATAAAGATGTTTCCACTTGCATCGACCGCAATGCCCGTGCCTGAGTCGGCCAAGGCACCACCCAAATAGGTGAAATAGAGGAGCGAGGCTGAGCCGCTCAGGGTAGGGTTAAACTTGGCCACAAAGGCGTCACCTTTGCAGTCGGGTGGCACATCTAAAGTGTCTAAAGTACAATTTGTCTGAAAACCTCCCGGCGGCGGCGTAAATCCAAGAGTGGCCGAAAGAGAGGTTGTCGCACCGGTAATGTAAACGTCCCCACTCGTGTCCACGGCCACGGCGTTGGCTTGGTCAAGACCGGTGCCACCGAGATAGGTAGAGTAAGCCAGAGATGCCGGCCCTGTCGCTGCTGTAGTATTGACTTTGGTCAGGAAGGCGTCTCCGGCACCAGCATTCGTGGCCTGCAGCGCCGTAGCTAGGGTGAGGGGAAACCCAGTATCCGAATAGGTTAGACCCGTGACGTAGGCATTGGCGTTGTTGTCGACCGCGACTCCATATCCGTAGGTTGTGTTGTCACCGCCGAGGTAACTAGAATACAGGATTCCATCGCCAGGGGCGTCAATTTTGGTAATGAAAGCGTTCGTGCCGCTACACACCGCTGTGCAGATCCCGTAGACGTTTTCGAGCTGATTGTTATACGTCGCCTCAAACGCCGAGGAAGTAGTCGGGAAGGGTGGGGGAGGGGTTTCAGGTGGTGTCAGCGGAACTGTTTCCTCGAAGTTTGGACTGGTTGCACCTGTCACGTAGGCATTCAGTGCGCTATCAACTGCGATCGCGTAGCCCTCAACATCTTCATAATAGCCAAGAAACGTGGAATAGACCAACCCGGATCCTGCGGTGTTCAGCTTGGCGACAAAAGCATTCGAGACAATCAAGCCTTGCGGGTTCCAGGAGGCGCCACATTCGCCGTCTCCCCCGCACTCTACGTTGATTGAACCCGCGGTTACAGGAAAATGAGGCGAGAAGGTCGTCCCGACGACGAATGCTTCGCCAGCGGCATCAACGGCAATGCCGTTTGCGACGTCCTGATTCCCACCCCCGAGGTAGGTCGAATATACTAAGGTTGATCCGTCAGCACTGATTTTAGAGACAAAAGCGTCCTGGGGAAAATCATTGGGGCCGCCAGCGTTCGGCTGCAAGGCGTGGACGGTCGGAAAGTTCGCGGAAAACGTTCCACCCGCGATGAACGTCGTACCGTCAGGAGCCACCGCGATCCCATTGGCGGAATCAATGCTGCTGCCGCCCAAGTAGGTCGAGTAGGCAAGAATGGGGTCAATCACCAGGGGCTGGCGGCGGTCATACGCAGCCAAGCGGAATTCCACTTGGTTCTTTCCTTTCAACATGTAGCGGACGGGAATCAAGCGCTTGGCACCGTTTGTCGCCTGATAGGCAACAGGCTGGCGGAAGCGCAGTTCTCCGCCTCTTACCTTAACCAGAAGATCACCCTGGGGATCAAGGCGCAAACCCTGCGCACCCTCCAAGGCCAAGCGGATTCTTCCAGGGTCAGCCTCGGGGGCCACCTCGAAGTCGTACTCCAATTGGCCCTCGTGCCCGTGGTAGACCAAGTCAATACCTGGGTAGACGCCCTTCTCGGCAACGCGGGCATAGTTGGCGACCCCGGTATGCCATTGGGAAGGATCGTTGCCAATGAAATAGTTGCTTTTCCCGGTCAATTCGTCCATTCCCGTCAAGCTCCGGACATAATTACCGCCGGAAAGGCGCATCCTCAAAACCACGGGCTGTTGTCCGGAATTGCGCCCATTAGCCCTTTGGCCATAATCCAGGACAGCCTCTGTGGAGGTCAGGAATAGCGTGTATCGGCTTCGTCGCGAAACGTAACGGACGTTCCGCGCCTCCGGTCCCTTGACTTGGCCAACGTTCTCTTCGAACCTTAATGGCCAGCCCAGCGCGGCTACGTTCACCCGCGCTCGCGTATCCTCGGCGGAACGAGGAGACGCTGCAGTTGCCAGGGGCTCTGCGCCCGCCAACACGTTTCCGCAAACTGCCAAGAGCAGAGTAGCTCCCGCCAAAAGCGGAAGAAAGCCGAAGCGAACCATTTTTCCCATTCTTTGCATACCATCAACCCACACAGGTTTGTCTGCCCGCATCAATTTCTCGCAATCCCCTGCCTGACGAAGGCTAGAGCGTAGAGACGTCAAATTGTTCCGAGGTTAACGCCAACCGCATTCCTAGATTCATTGGGGCCAACACCGCGATCTGCTTTCCTTCGGAAGCGAATGCCACAAATCCGGCTTGAACCGGCTCTCGCAACTACGGTCGTTAAGTCATTCCCAAGCAACCACCCTGGCATTCCGCAAAGCAAGGCTTGGATATTACCTCATAACGCTTCTCTGTTAACCGGAAAGTGGGATTCGGCTACCCACCAGATCAGTCACTTGTTCGTCGGAACTCCTCAGCGGCCGCAGATTTCACCCACGACGCTTGACCGACCCGGCGAACCTCTCCTACCACACTTAGCCGTCGAACTGCGTGCACATGGACTGCCAAAAAGCCTCCCGAACCCCGCGGACGGCTCTCCGAAAAGCTGGCGACTCTCTGCGGACAACAAAAGCGGCAGAATCGTATCAAAAGTGCTCGCCCTGCGGCGATCGCACACTGACAACTGCTGTTTGTTACGTGACACTTCCCCCGGATTTGGCCTCCGAAAGGAGGCTGCGAAACGGGCCATCCCCGTGAGAGCTGCCCAGCTACGCTGGCGCTGGGGGCAGATGTCCTCTTTTGGTTACACTTCCTAATCCCGATGCGGCTCGTCACTATAACACGTCCCGCAACACCTTGACTCGGAACATTCCCGGAAAACGATCCCCAGTTCCTCTTGGGTAATTACAGAAACCGTAAAAAACTCATCTGTTCGTCCGAATCCGTTGAGCATTCTGAGGGGCGGACGCGGTAGAAAAGCAACACATTGTACTTATTATTTCCTGCATTTCATTGACAGCTTCTCCCGTCGATTCGTATAATGGTTGTTTTCAGAAGACAGGAGAGACGAAATCTATGTACGCTATCTTTCGGACCGGCGGGAAACAGTATAAGGCCTCACCCGGCGACGTCATTCGCGTGGAGCGTGTGGCGGGCGACCCGGGATCGACGGTCGAATTCAACCACGTGTTCGCAGTGCGTAAGGAACAACTCACCGTGGGCGCCCCGCTGGTCGAGAAT
This sequence comes from Terriglobia bacterium, assembly GCA_052139985.1. GTDB lineage: Bacteria > Acidobacteriota > Terriglobia > UBA7540 > UBA7540 > Bog-366. Next base: position 3,228 of record JBKQVI010000569.1, on the reverse strand, counting down.
GCCAGGGTCACGGGAAAGATCCTCACTAATGACCGCGCGGCCAAGGTGCGCGTACTGAAATACAAGCGTAAGAAGCAGTATCGTCGCACACTGGGTCATCGCCAGCATTTCAGTCAAGTTCTAATTCAGGACATCGTTACGGCGTAGGAGTCAGCAGCAAGAAGTTAGAAGCTAGGACCCATACTGTGGGCGGTCATCAAGAGGCGCCGGATTCCAGCTTCTCCCTGCTATCTCCTAACTTCTTGCTCCTAACTCCTCCAAAGGATTTGCATTATGGCACATAAGAAAGGTCAGGGAACATCTCGCAATGGCCGTGACTCCAATGCCCAGCGCTTGGGCGTGAAGCGTTTTGACGGCCAGACGGTATCGGGCGGGTCAATCTTGGTTCGCCAGCGTGGCACGCGTCTTAAGGCCGGGGAGAACGTGGGTCTCGGCAAAGATGACACCCTCTTCGCCAAAGTCTCCGGCGTGGTGCGATTTGAGGATAAAGGCCGCTTGGGCCGGTACGTCAGCATCCTGGTCCCATCAACGAACTAAAGATCGGGTGATCGGATGATTCGGCGATCGGGTGAACAAAGAGCAAAGCGGCCCGAACCAGCCCTTTGATCGCCCGACCGCCCGATCGTCGGATCACCCGATCTACTCACCCGCTCTGTAAGGTCTACCGATCTCCCGATCTTCAACATGTTCATTGACGAAGCCAAAATTCACGTGGCCGCCGGCGGAGGGGGAAACGGGTGTGTGGCGTTTCGGCGGGAGAAATTTGTGCCCCGGGGCGGACCTAGCGGCGGCGATGGTGGGCGCGGAGGCGACATCATCTTTGCCAGTAACCCCCACGTGAATACTTTGCTGAAATTTCGCTTCAACCCCGAGTTCCGCGCCGCACGCGGGGGCCACGGCGAAGGCTCAAACCGGCACGGGAAGGATGGCGCCGATAACACGGTGACGCTGCCCGTGGGTACAGTGGTTTACGACCTGGCCAGCGGGGAAAAGCTTTGGGACTTTGACTCGCCCGGAATGCAAGTGATTGCTGCCAAAGGAGGGCGCGGCGGACGCGGCAACGCGCGCTTTGCCACCTCCACTCACCAAGCCCCGCGTAACGCCGAACCGGGCACGCCGGGGATAGTGCGGGATTTGCGCCTGGAGCTGAAGCTGCTTGCCGACGTCGGGTTGGTGGGCTTCCCCAATGTCGGCAAATCCACACTGATCTCGCGGCTTAGCGCGGCGCGCCCGCGCATTGCCGACTATCCGTTTACGACCCTCGCGCCCTGCCTGGGCGTCGTGGGACTCGATGAAGATCGGTCCTTCGTCATGGCCGATATCCCGGGGCTTATCGCCGGGGCGCACGAAGGCAAGGGGCTCGGTATCCGCTTTCTGCGGCACGTGGAACGGACGCGTTTGCTGCTTCACCTCATCGATGTCGCGGAGGATTCCTGTCGCGATCCGCTGGAGGACTACCGCGTCATTCTAAGCGAGCTTAAGAGTTTCAGCCCCGTTGTCGCCGCCAAGCCCATGTTGCTCGTGGCTTCGCGTATTGACGCCGTGGGCCAGGGCGATCGCCTGATCCGCCTGCGTGAATTCTGCGCCGAACGCGGACTACGGTTGCATGAAGTTTCCTCCGTGACCCATGAAGGTTTGGAAGAATTGAAGGAAGCTATTTGGGCAAAGCTGGAGCAACTGCCGCTTGAGATCGGGAGATCGGATGATCCGGTGATCGGATGAGCAAGAAATCAGTCCGACGTGGTTGGTTCTTTGTTCACCCGATCTCCCGATCATCGGATCACCCGATACCCCCACACTCATGAACATTGCAATGTTCGGCGGAACGTTTGATCCTATCCATGCCGGCCACTTGGCGGCGGCGCGGGCGGCGGAACGGCGCTTTCATCTGGACCGAGTACTGTTCATTCCTACCGGAAACCCTCCGCATAAAATACACGACCGACTGACAGACTACGCTCAGCGCTACGCGATGGTGGCAGTGGCCTGTTCCGGCGAGCCGCGGTTTATTCCCTCTACCCTTGAGACGCCCACGGTGGATGGATCGCCGCGCTACTCCATTGACACGGTGCGGGCCCTGCGGAGAAAGTTGCGCCAGCACGATCGGTTGTTCTTTTTAGTCGGCGCCGACGCTTTCCTCGATCTACCGCACTGGCGGGAGTTCCGGCGTCTGCTCGATGCGGTTGAGTTTATTGTGGTGTCGCGGCCCGGTTTTGACGTAGACGCACTCCGCCAAGTTGCGCCGCCCGACCTCCTGCCGGCGCGGCGACTTGCTCAGAAGGCTGAAACCATTCGCCTACGCCATGGCGCCATCCACCTTTTACACGGTGTGGACGCGCCCGTCGCCTCCCGCGAAATCCGGCAAGCCGTGCGGGCTCGAAAATCCGTCACTGGCCTTGTTCCCAAGCTTGTGGAAGAATACATTCTGAAGGAAGGGTTGTACGGTTCCAGCGTCGGCGGGAAACGTCTGCAACGATGACACCACAACTACGCGAAGCAATCCAGGCCGCCCAGGATCGCAAGGCGCTGGACATGCGCGTCTTGGAAATGGACGGCGTCTGTTCGTTTACCAGCAGCTTCCTGATTTGTAGCGGAACCTCCACCCGCCACACCCAGGCGATCTGCGATGCCATCGTGGAGCGATTGAAGAAATCCGGCTGCGCGCCCACGCACGTGGAGGGCTACACCCAGGCGGAGTGGATTCTCGTGGACTATCTTAATTTCATCGTCCACATCTTCGTCGAACGCGCGAGGGAATTCTATGACCTGGAAAGACTTTGGAAAAACGCGCCAAAGACAACTATCGGGTGATCGGGTCATCGGGCCATCTGGCCATCGGGTCATTTGTTCATTGGGCGATTCGGCCATTTCGCGATTGAGCGATTGAAACCCGCTGGGGTTACCGGCTGTTGCTCGATCAACCAATCGTTGAGTCACTAAACCATTGAATGGCCCGATGACCCGATGACCCGATGGCCCGATGGCCCGATGGCCCGATGGCCCGATGACCCGATGGCCCGATGACCCGATGACCCGATGGCCCGATGACCCGATGGCCCGATGGCCAGATGGCCAGATGACCCGATGGCCAGATGGCCAGATGGCCCGATGGCCCGATGGCCCGATGACCCGATGGCCCGATGGCCCGATGGCCCGATGGCCAGATGGCCAGATGTCCCGATGGCCCGGTGACCCGAAGATCGGAAGAGCGTCGGGGGGGGCAAGAGT
>JBKQVI010000568.1:0-12787 GCA_052139985.1 Terriglobia bacterium | reverse complement strand
GCGCGTATGGACGTCACATCCGATAAAATGCTGCATGGCTTCGGCTCCTTTCCCGGCTCGCCTTGGTCGTTTTGAGCACTTCCAAGTCTACCGGACTGGAGCCGATGCCGTTATCTAATCAGACCTGTTTTTGTGGGTCCGCGGCTCGTCCCCATGCACGAGGAAAACCCGCGGACCTACCAAACAGGTCCGCGCTACGTCCGCTGGCGATTGGTCGCAACGAGCCGGCGGGCAGTAGCTGAACGCTGAGAGCCGATGGCTGAGAGCCTAGTATGACCTTGCGGCGTGAATTCTCGAAAATCCGTACGCTGTTTCGCCGGCGGAAGCCGGCGGACGATCTCGCGGAAGAGATTCGCGGGCATCTGGCCATGGAAGAGCAGGAAAACCTGGAATCCGGCATGGCGCCCGAGGAAGCTCACTACGCCGCGCTGCGCCGGTTCGGCAACGTGACCTTGGCGCAAGAGAGGAGCAGGGAAATGTGGGGATGGAATTCTCTTGAGACACTCGGGCAAGACCTTCGCTTTGGCCTGCGCATGCTGGCGAAAGATACCGGCTTTGCCGGCGTGGCGGTGCTGACACTGGCTCTGGGGGTAGGGGCCAACACAGCCGTTTTCAGCGTTGTCAAAGCCGTCCTGCTGGACCCGTTGCCCTATGCCGACGCCGGACACCTCATCACTATCGCCGAAGCCGCGACCGATGATCCGGACAACCATACTCTGGACTACACAACCGCGCGCGAGCTCCAGGAACGGAGCCACTCGTTCGAGGGCATCTCTGCGTATCGCGACGGCCCCGGTGTTTTGGTCGAAGATGGGAAACCCGAGGTACTGCGCGGGTTGAGTATAGACCGCAATTTCTTCGATACCTTGGGAGTGCGAATGGAACTCGGCCGCACCTTTGTTCCTTTGGAGCAGCAGCCGAACCAATGCACCGCCCTTATTCTCAGCCACGGTCTGTGGGTCCGGCGGTTCGGCGCAGACCCACACATCCTTGGGCGAGTGCTCCGGCTGAATGGGTACGCTGTGACCGTGGTAGGAGTTCTTCCCGCCGAATTCAAGCCTTTGCTCAAAGCCACTTCCGAACTCGATCCCGAAACCTACTCGGCTCTCTCGTTCGACCCGTTTGCAAGATGCCACAACTGCCAGAGTGTCAATCTGCTCGGACGGCTCAAGCGCGGCGTGAATATTGACGAAGCACGCGCGGAGCTCAACGCGTTGCTGCAACCGATCGTGCGCCAGACCCCGGCCGCCCATCTGCGGGGTGCGCGGCTCAATCTCGTTCCCCTGCCCGACCAGTTGCTTGGACGCGCGAGCACCGCGGTGTGGGTTGTTTGGTGTGCAGCCGCATTTATCCTGCTGATGGCCTGTGCGAACGTGGCGAACCTGCTGCTTGAGCGGGCAACCGGCCGCGCCAGGGAGATTGCGCTGCGCACCGCGCTCGGCGCAGGCAGGGGCCGGCTCCTACGGCAACTGCTCACGGAGAGCCTCGTGCTGGCGTGCGCGGGCGGGTTGGCCGGAATCGCCCTGGCATTTTGCGCTACCCATGCGCTGGCGTCGTTCGTTCCCGCAAAAATTCCTCGGGCGCAAACGGCGCACGTGGATGCCGCCGTGCTTGCCTATGCACTCGCGGCGACCGTGATCGCGGCATTGGTCTTTGGCCTGGCCCCAGCGTGGCGCGCAACCCACATCGATCTGAGCTGGGCCATCAAAGGGGTGAATGGGCGCGGCCGGACGCACCGCAGTTTGCGCAACGCCTTGGCGGCCGCCGAAATCGCGATGGCCCTCGCGCTGGCAGTGGGGGCCGGGCTGATGGGCAGAACGTTCTGGCGGCTGATGACCGTGGGCGCCGGATTCGATCCGCACAACGTCCTGACCCTCACCACCTCGGTTTTCGGCCCGCGCTATGCCGGCAACCGGATCGGCTACTACCGTGACGTTTTGGAGCAGTTGCGAACCATTCCGGGCATCAAGGACGTAGCCGTGACCAGCCTGATTCCCATGGACTACACCGATCGTGCGCAGATCCACCGCGCCGACCGCCCGTTGTTCAACGAAGACGATGCGCCGTTTGCCGACCTGTTTTCCGTGTCCACGGATTATTTTCGCGTGATGCGTATCCCGTTAAGGTATGGCCGCGTATTTACGGATCAGGACACGGCTTCGACCGGGCGGGTCGCGCTGATCAACGAGTCTTGTGCGCGCACTCTCTTTGCGGGGGAGAATCCGATGGGCAGGCACATCAAACTGGGGCCTGGGAATGCTTTGGCATCTTCACGTGCCGGTACACCGTGGATGACGATTGTCGGAGTGGTCGGCGATGTGCGGCAGGACGGCATCGACCAGCCAGCCGACATGCAGGTCTATTCGGCGCTCAACCAGGAAGCAATCATCGGCTACTACCGCCTGGTGGCGCGAACGACCAACGAGCCGATGCTTCTGGAGCACGCCGTGCGGAACGCCTTTGCTGCAGTCGACGCCGGGTCGCCGGTTTATCACGTGAAGCCGCTGGAAGCCTACGTCTCCGGCAAGCTCGCGGATCGTACTTTCGCATTGGCGTTGCTCGCGCTGTTCGGAACGCTTTCGCTGGCGTTGGCCGCGGTGGGAATCTACGGTGTGGTCTCCTATGCCGTCACGCAGCGAACCCGCGAAGTCGGGATCCGGATGGCACTGGGCGCCCGGCGCGGCGAAGTGTTGCGCAGGTTGGTTGGCGAAGGCCTTTTGCTGACGCTTGCCGGCCTGGGCGTCGGATGGGTCGCGGCTCTTGCTTTGGCCCGCGTGATGGCCAGCATGCTTTACGGGGTTACCCCCAGCGACCCGGCCACGTTCCTGACCGTATCTGTCCTGCTGGCGGGCGTCGCGTTTCTCGCGTCATATATTCCCGCCCGCCGGGCGACCAAGGTCGATCCCATGGTGGCGCTGCGGTATGAGTGATTGGCGATTCTCAATTGTCGATTGGCGAAAACGGGAACTGGAAGAAGGAAGCGTGAATTTGGGCCACTGCGAGCTCTTTGGCCACCGATCCTCAGCCATCTTTGCCGACGTGGATTACTTCCCCCGGTTTGACGGACGATACAGCTTGGCCGATTTTTTCTCGAATCAACTCGTAGTAAGCGAGGCGATTCCTGGGAACGTGCACTATCACGATTCCAAACTCCAACAGCGAAAGGTTGTGCTGATGTTCAAACCCGTGGTCGATCGTCAAGAACACTTCACACCGTCCCTGCAAATGCTCCACCAGGATGTTGTCGGGAAGGCCTCCCCATCCCAAATTCAGGACGGAGGAGACAGCGTGGTCTGTTTCCAGGAGATGTTCAACGCGAGGGTTTACGCACTCATCGAGCACGATCCGCACAGGGCTAACGCGAGGAGAGCGATTCGACCAAACGCTCTTGGGCCAAGGCGAGGAGGCCGGTCGCCTGTTGGCGCTTCACACTGGGGAAATCAGCGAGAAAGGAGTCGAGAGTGTCACCTTCCGCGACGTAGTCAAGAAAGGTCTCGACCGGCACACGGGTGCCGGCAAAGCACGGAGTGCCGTGCATCACGTCCGGATCCACACGGACGATTTCATCGAGGCTCAAATTTTGGGCGACGCTCATTTCCCCATAAGGATAGGGCGAACTGGCAGCTTACTGCAAGCATTATCCAGTGCGCCGGGCGACCAAGGTCGATCCCATGGTGGCGCTCCGGTACGAGCGATTGGCGATTTTCGATTACCCACAAAACGAAACTGGATAGAGGAAGTGTGAATTTCGGTCTCTGCGAATCCGTCGTTAGGGCAACCCGCACAGTGTTGTGGGGGCGAGAGCGACTAGAATGCAACAAGCCGGCCTGTTGCCAGGAGCGCGCCTCGAGCGCTGGACCGGAATCGAGTTGCGTCACGTGCAACCAGGCGGGTCTGCGAACGGACCAATCAGCTTCATAGTTTCGAATTTCCAGATCGACAGCGATGGAGACATGAACATCGCCAGCGGGTGATAAGAGGTCTCGGACACCGGCTTCCCGGAGGTGTAACAATGGGCCGGTATCGCACACGATGCGCTTCATCACTGGACGTTGCGTCTCTCCCGAAGCGCCCATTCAATGTCGTCGTGCTGAAAGCGCTCTTGGAGTTCCGCCGCGCGGTGGCCGAGGAACTCCACCAGGGCAACACGAACAGCCTCCCCTTCATCGCGGAACCATCCCCTCTCTACCAGTCGCGATAGCTCCTGAGCGATCTTTTCCGGCAAATCGACATTTATGGATTTCACAGTAATTCAATCCTTCGAAATGTTCGCGTGTGTGTTAGTTCCTGCGGCGGGACTCGCCACGCCCGTTATTTTACGCCAGAAGGGTTCCCCTCTTCACCTTTGATCTTTGCACGCCACGATTGCCGGCGCTGGCACAAGTTCCTCGTTTACTCTTCCCTTTGAAGCCTATCAAATCCCTACGCCGAAGGTCACACCTGCGTTTGTTGCAGCGCATCTTGCCAGAAATTGGTATAAATGGGTAGGCGTATATTGGAGTTGTGGCCCCATTTGGTGCATTTATCCAAACATTTGTGGTCACGGACGGTGCTCATCCACTCATACCGGGATTTCCATTCTCGAAAAGGTGTGTCATGAAACATGTCACCACCAAGAACGAACGCGACCGGCTGATGATTGAGGCCCTGATTTTCAGATACGGCCAGCTCTCGCGCGCGGAGATTCACGAATTGACCCATGTGCAGCGCAGCGAAATCTCCCGGTTGGTCCGCGAACTGCTCAACGAGGGCCGCTTAGTGCCGGCCGGACGCGCGGACAATCCCATGGGGCGGAAGCAAGTTCTGCTGCGGCTGAACGAGGAACTGCGGTTCGTCCTAGTGGTCGGTTTCGACGATGAATACGCCCTGGCGGCCATTCTGGATCTTCATCTGAACATGCGGTCCAGCGTGCGTGAGCCCGCTTTGCTCGATCAGGGAAAAGACGGCTTGGCGCGCCAACTCCTCGCTCTTGCTCATCAGGCGCTCGCCAAGGCGGGAATAGAACCGCAATCGCTCGTGGGGGTCGGGGTGGCGGGTTCGGGCCTGGTCAATAGCCGCGACGGCGTGATGGTGATGTCGTCAACAATGGAGTTCTGCCAGGACTTCCCCCTCCAGGAAATCTTCGAAAAGGAGTTCGGCATCCCCACGGCGGTTGAGAACATTACGCGAGCCAAGACCGTGGCCGAGCGAGGCGCGGGCACGGGGGAATTGGCCCAGGACATGATTTATGTCGAATACGGACGCACGGGCATCGGAGCCGGAATCGTGATTGATGGCAAGCTTTTCTATGGAGCAGGTTATGTTGCGGGCGAGTTTGGACATACGCACATGGTGGAGGATGGTCCGGCATGCAAGTGCGGGAGCTTCGGCTGTCTGGAGGCCATCGCCGGAGCCTCGGCGCTGCAATCGCGCCTCCGCAAGGCGATTGCGGAAGGAGGCATATCGTCCGCGCTTGCTCTGGCGGGGGGCGACCCGGACAGGATTACGGGTTGGACCGTTCTCCAGGCAGCCGGCCACGGAGACAAGATTTGCGCGGCGATTGTCGAGCAGGCCGCCGACTACCTCGGGATCGGGCTGGCCAATCTGGTGAACCTTTTCAACCCCGCTGTGATCGTCGTCGATCAACGGCTCAGCTTGGCCGGAACGGGTTTGCTGGATCAGCTCACGCGAGTCATTCAACGCAAGGCGCTGAACCACTCGGCCAAAGGGTTGACCGTGCGCTTCGGCAGCCTGGGGAATGAAGCCAGTCTTTTGGGTGCAGGCCGGGTGGCGCTGGAGAATTACTTCGAAATTCCCGCGCTGAAGCTTCCACGCTTCATGCTGGAAACGGTCAAAGTCCCCCGCCGCAAGAATCCGTCAGCCCGGACCGCGGCCTAAGAAAAGTAGGCACTAGGCAGGCGGCAGTAGGCAGAAAGCATTCGACTTCTACCTACGGCGACGCTTACGGCCGCGGTGAATCCAGCCCCAGCGAAGTTGGCTGCGTCGACCGGTAGGGAGTAGCCGGACGCTCGGGGAGGGCGCCCAATTCCGGTGAATGCTCGCCAAAAACCAACGCCGTAAACATAAAGATGTCGGTGTCGTCGTCTTTCCAGGCTTGACGCGGCAGTCCGGCCTTCAGGCAGGTCTGCTCGATGAACGTGTCGCGGTTCCAATGTTCTTCCACCGGGACCTGCGGCAATAGGACTCCTTCCGTCTCGCCCTGCTTCATAATCAATCCGTGCTTACCCACCTTGATTTCCTTCGTGTCCAGGACTCGGCGGAGCGGCGACATGACGGAAATTTCGTATTCGATCAGCGGCAGCTCCTGGGCGGTGACAGGCGTGAAGCGCGAATCCTGCAGCGCCGCATAGGCCGCCACGTCGCGCACTGTTTCCGCCAGGGACTTCATGGGCGTAATGTAGCCGATGCAGCCCCGCAGCTCGCCATGCTCCTTGAGGGTTACGAACGCGCCGCGGGCTTCCTGAAGGCGTGGCGAATCGATGTCGCCCACCAGGTACATCTTGCGATCGCGCACCGCGGTCTCAACCGATGCCTTCGCGATTTTCATCAAGGCATCCTTCTCATGGCCGGTCAGGGAGAACTCCGCGCTCTTTTTACCCTCCGCCGCGCTTTCGCGCGTGATCGCCACCGCGCCGTAGCCCACTACGCGAGTCTTGTCGCCGGTGGCGTCGCCGGAGTTGGCGTATTTCAGAACCTGCGCGTGGGTTGCTCCCAAGCCCTCGGCGGCGATCATGCCCGCCACGATGGGGCCTCCGCCACAGGCTTCCCAGGTCTGAACGCCGCGGCGCCACATGGCGAAGTTGCGCGACAGGCTGAGGTAGTCCCAATCCGCGACGGCCTGGAGTGTCTGATGGTCAACATTCTCCGCGTAGTCGTAGGGGTGGTAGTGCGAAAGGTCGGAACTCACCAGAATGAGCGTCTGGGCGCGCTCCTCGGGTGGCTCCGCCAGCAGCGCCTTGGCCAGCGCCCGCCCCAGAGCGCGCTCCAATCCGTAGTCCTGATCGCCCATGATGATGGGTACCAGCTTGAATTGTCCCAGCGTGCGCTGGAGGAAGGGGAGTTGCACTTCCAGCGAGTGCTCGGCGTGCTCGCCCACCTGGACGTGACCGCGGTCAGAGATCTTGACGTCATGGCTCAATTTCGCCAGCTTGGCGCGAAAGTCCTGGTCAACCGGAACGCTTCCCAGCGGGGTCGAGTACGCGTCGCCATCGTAGATCGAGGAAAAAGGAAAAAGGTCATAGTGCGACGGCGCAATCACCACCACCCGCGTGTAATTCCGGCCCTTGAGCTGGGCAAAACACGCCGCCGCCACAGGACCCGTAAACACAATCCCGGCGTGCGGGCAGATCAACTCGACCAACGGCCCCTGAACTTGCGCCACGGCATTGTGCGCCAGAAGACCGTCAATCATCTGGGTAAGCTCTTTGGGATCGGCAGGGTAGAAACTCCCCGCCACGCCGGCGGGGCGAACTTTCTGTTCTGCGCCGCCGCCGGCCTCGTGCGGAATCGCAAGAATTAAAGTGCTGAGTGCGAAAAGAATCAAGAGCTTGGTACAAGGGTTTCTCATAGCGTCACCTTCAAGAGGCAGATGGGCAGATTGGCAGTCGGCAGATGGCGGCGGCTAACAACCCTGGAGCGAACGGATCAAACGGTGCAACATCTTCCCCAAGCGGTCACAGTGCTCCAAGGCGCTTTGAGTTTCTGGCTTTGTCAGGAGTCCGACACGCGTGCAAAGAATCAGGTGGGTTTCCACTTCCTTCAACGAACCCTGCGAAATCCTCAGAAACTGAATGTAGTCGCCCTTGCTGTCCCTGCCATAGCCCTCCGCAATATTTGCGGGGACCGAACTCGAAGCCCGCCGAATTTGCGAGGTCATCCCGAAAAGTTCGTCTTTGGGAAACTGTTTCGTCAACCGGTAGCAATTCTCCGCTAAATTCATTCCCTCCTGCCAGACTCGCAGGTCGCGATAAGACCGAATCCTGCTATCCTCGCTTTGACGAGGAATCTCCTTCACCTGTCCGTTGCCCATCCGCCTTCCTCCGGTCTCCGTTCCTCTATCTGCCGACCTGCCCACTGCCCATCTGCCTATCTGCCCGCTCTTCTACGTCCAGACCCCCGGAATCCGCGTCTGGCAGAACTGGCATTTCCCGTGGTGGATGTAAACTCCGTTGATGGTGTAGCCGGTACGGTCAACCACTTTCTTCTTGCAGTTCGGGCAGTAGGTGCTTTCCGCCGGGTGGCCGGGGACGTTGCCGATGTAGACGTAGTGGAGTCCCTCGGCGTCGGCAATGGCCTTGGCGCGCTCCAGCGTTTCGAGGGGCGTGGGCGGCAGGTTCTTGAGCAGATATTCCGGATGGAAGCGCGAAAAGTGGAGGGGCACGTCGGGGCCGAGCTCGGATTTAACCCAGCGAGCCAGGCCTTGGAACTCCGTGTCGCCATCATTGAGCGTGGGGACGACGAGATAAACGATCTCATTCCAAACTCCGGCTTTGTGAATGGTCAGGATGGCGTCCAGCACCGGCTTGAGTTCGCCATTCACGACGTCCTTATAAAACTTCTCGGAATAGGCCTTCAGATCGATCTTGATGGCGTCAACCTGCGCGCACAGCTTTTTGAGCGGCTCGGCCTGGATGTATCCGCCGCTTACCACCGCGCTGCGCACGCCCGCTGCCCGCGCCGCCTGCGCGCAATCGAGCACATATTCGAGGAAAACCACCGGCTCGCTATAGGTGTAGGCGACAACCGGGCAGCTATTCTGGCGCGCAAGGGCTGCGACTTTTTCCGGCGGCGCATAGGTGGCGCGTACCTGCTCGGGCCGCACCTGGGAAATGTCCCAGTTCTGGCACATCTTGCAGTTCACGTTGCAACCGGCCGTGGCAAGCGAAAAGGCCACAGCCCCCGGCATAAAGTGAAAAAAAGGTTTCTTTTCAATAGGATCGACGTGCGCCGTCACAACGCGCGAATGAACCAGCGTGTAGTAGGTCCCGCCGCGATTCTCGCGAACACCACAGTAGCCGCGCTCCTGGTCGTCAATCACACACTCGCGCGGACAAAGCTTGCACTTGGTCTTCTTGTAAGGCAGCTTTTCGTAGAACTTTGCTTCCCGGACAAACTGGCTGTCGTCTTCCGTCGCGGGTGGGCTGGCGAACGCGGGCGCCGCCAGCGGCACACCCATCAGCGCTCCACCACACGCTGCCAAGCAAGGCAGGGAGGCGGCCCGCAAGAAAGCCCGACGGTCGAGATCGGTCAAAATAGTTCTAGAGGTGTCGTTCATATTTCCACGCGCTCAATGCGCTTGGGATCGCAAGTCCCCAATCGATGCTCGGAATCGGCGGCGGTCGAGATGTACGTCGGCTCACGCTTCAAATCCACGAGCGGCTTCATTCCAACCTCCGCGCGTTTTTTCTCAATGATCTTCCAGCCTACGTAATCTAACGCCACAGGGTCGCGCGAAACCAGCAAGCCGTTGAACGGCCACATCCATTGCGGCATGAAAGACGGTCCGCCCTCGTATTGCGCGTTGAGGCCGTCGCAGATGTGCAGCCGCACCTTCTGCCGGATGGGCGCGAGCGCGTAAACGTCCGCCACGTAAGGGTCACCGGCATTCGAGTGATATTTGTTGGGGTTGTGGATTGCGCCAAACATACTCTTGAGCGCCAGCGTAACGCCAGCGATGCCGTGGTCTTTGAGCACAGGCAGATTGATGACCGCGTCGCAGACTTGCGTCAGTGTGCGGCACACCAAGCTGCCCGCTTTGCCGAAAGTGGCGAGGTCGTTCTCAAAACCCAATGTGTCGTTGCCAAAACAGCGGACGCCCGAACCGTGCTCGGCAATCTTGAAGCGAGCGCGCTCCAAGTCGGAGTTCTGCCGGTCCCAAATGACAATTTCGGTAATGCCCGCTTGCCGCAGGCGCGCCGTTATGGCCTCCACTAGTTCCGGGTGCGTGGCGTTGCCGCGGCCTCCCAGGCAATTCACCTTCAGCCCCACCACCTCACCTGGACGCACAACCTTCTTCCATGCTTCGACAGGCGAGTCGCAGTCGAACGAAGCTTGGAGGGCGCGATCGAGCAATTCGGCGAGCTTTGCAGAGTCAAAACCCATGCCGTTGCCGCGAGCTTTAGCGTCGCGAGCGATGACCACTCGGGAGCGGCCCAATTCGCCCTCGGCTGATGGCAAAGCAGTAGCTCGACCGTCGCCCAGCCTGAACGCGTCGAAGGTGCCGCCCAACAAGAGGCTCTGCTTCAGAAAGGAGCGGCGATTTGACAGCAGCGGCGAGTTCAGCACGGGAAACCCCTTGAAATCACAGCGGGTCAGAAGTTCAGGCGAGGGGGTGGGGATTGGGCGGTGGGCGAACTCCCCCACCCTTTGAGTCGAAATCAGACCCGCTCGTTTTGCAGCATTCCAGGTGCCAAGTTGGCAGCAGGTATGCCGGGGATTCTTCACCTGACTTGTTGACCACGCGGCATGAGAAACATTTAATTCAAGTTCCTTCCGACTCTGCCGATAAAAGAAACTGGACAGCGTAGGCCGAGTGCGTCGGCAGGCGAGGGTGATAAGGGGTAGGACGAGGGAGTATTCCCTTGGCGCACCGCGGAAAACCTCTGGTCAAGGAGCATTCTAGATGCAGGACAAATCATTTAAGGCCACCACGATCGTCGCCCCGGATGTGTCCAGCCGATTGGTCTTGGAAGCAGCATTTAACAATTGGGCGGAGGAGACAAAGCCTGCCAGCATTCTTCACGTTCACTACTATCACGATATGGAATCCCACGTTCGGGGCTATCAGGTGGTTTACGAAGAACCGTGGGCAGCCTACTTGGTGCCCGAAACGCCTCGGGAGGATGAGGCCGCCCGCATGTTGGTCTGAGGGAAATCAAGGTTCGGTTGGGACCGTCGCTTCCTCTTCCCCGAGCACCGGCAGGCCCGTGGCGTTGGGATGCGACGGCCCCCGGCCGATCATGCCTGTGTGAGGGTGCGCCACTTCTACAGGCACGTATCTGGCACGATGGTAGTTAGGATGTGCGTTGGACGCGCGGCCAAGCACCGGGTCCGCCTTGCTTGGTCCTCTACCCTCGCCGCGGCAGCGTGGCGGTGGTTACGTCTTGTTTCTTGTACGGGTGGATGCTTGTCCAAACTGGATGGGGCCTCAGGACGCCTGTTCCTCGAAGGGGAACAATATGATTAGGCGGAGGTAATCCGACAGATTAGTTCACGAGGTCCCGGCGCTTACATTGCGCCGATACAGTAAGGTGTACCAACGCCAGCCGGTTACACCGTCTCCCGGCGCCAACCCGCGACCACACTCGTTATTCTCTTGGAAATCACCCGGCGTCGCATCAGAATGGATTCCACCACCTTCCGGCCAGGTATATACTCCTCTCTGCCATGAGACCAAGAGTTCTTATTGCCGTTTGTCTTCTTGTTGCGGTGATGGCAGGGGTTCAATTCCTCCCTGCCCAAACGCTTTCCGTAGCCCAAATTCTCAGCCAAGCCAACAGGCGGATCCAGAAATACCGCACCGGGAACGCCCAGCTACGTCTGGTTACACCTGACGGGAGGGCGCTGGCGAAAGGTACGCTCGTCACCATCGAGCAGACGCGCCACAGTTTCTTGTTCGGCAGCAATATCTTCATGTTGGGCGCGTGCAAGACGGCTGCCGATAACGCCGCGTATGAGAAGGAGTTCTCCGATCTGCTCAACTACGCTACCGTGCCGTTTTACTGGTGGGGCTATGAGCCCGAGGTGGGCCATCCCGATTATGAGGGCACAGACCGCGTGGCTGCCTGGTGCGCGGCTCATCGCATCACGGTGAAGGGACATCCGCTGGCGTGGAATTACGTTGATCCTTCCTGGCTGCCTTCCGACCCTGCGGAGGTCATGCGTTTGCAGATGCAGCGGATTACTGACATCGTGGGAAGGTTCAAGGGCCAAATCAACTTCTTCGATGTCGTCAACGAGGCCACAGATTTTGCCCGCGACGAGACGCGCCAAGACGCTCCCAAGCTGACCGCTGGCATCGAGCAAATGGGCGTGCCGGCCTACCTCCGCACGGCATTCAGCCACGCCCGCCAGGCCAACCCGCAGGCGACGCTCGTGATCAATGATTACATAACCTCAGACGACTACATGCAAAAGGTGATCTCACAGTTGGTGGATGCTTCCGGGCGGCCGCTTTTCGACGTGATCGGCATCCAATGCCATCAGCACGAAAACGTCTGGTCCCCCGAGAAAACCTGGGACGTCTGCGAGCGCTTTGCCAAAGTGGGCAAGCCGCTGCACTTTACCGAGGCCACGATTCTTTCCGGTCCGCCGGGTTGGGAGTTGAAGCAGAAGAACCCGCAAGCTGACTGGGCGAGCACTCCGGAAGGCGAGCGGCGCCAGGCGAAGGAAGTCGCGCAGTTCTACACGATTCTCTTCAGCCATCCGGCCGTGCAGGCCATCACCTGGTGGGACTTTTCCGATCAGGGAGCGTGGCAGCAAGCCCCCGCAGGACTGGTGCGCGCCGACATGACCCCCAAGCCCGCTTACGACGCCCTGATGAAACTCATCAAGGGCAGGTGGTGGACCCGCACCGAAGCCCGTGTGTTGCACTCGGGCGCCGCGAAGTTTCATGGCTTCTACGGCGACTATAAGGTGACCGTGAAGGAACAAGGCAGGGAACTAACCTAACTTCCACGTTCTCCGGCGGGTTTTCGGCGGTTTCGGGATGCAAGGTCTTTGTTTTGAGCAATCGGTCCTCACAAGGGCAAAATAGTGACGAATATGAGTGATATTTGTCCTTGACTTG
>JBKQVI010000567.1:0-16872 GCA_052139985.1 Terriglobia bacterium | reverse complement strand
CGCGTCAGGCAGGCGCGGTTGTGTTTCTGGCGACTTACCTCCACGCTATTATCCCTCAACCTCCAAACTATTATCCCCGCACTTCCAAACTATTCTCCCCGCGCACACTGCCAGAGCGCTAGTGTCCTAATTTAGAGTGTAGCGCCGGGCGTGAGCCCGGCATGTGCCGCCCTAAAGGGCGGCGCTACGTCCAAATTGGGACACTACCGCCAGGGCCATTGCTCCGAACGGGCGCTTTGGTCGTGCCGGGTTTACCTCCTTCTGCGATGCCGTGCTATATTCGCCTACAGAGAGGCCGAGGGCAATAAACTATGCGCCGCACGGATCACTGCCAACTCGCTCCTTACGCCATGCGAGTAGAGGAATCGCAAGGCCGGCGCTACGCTGAGCCTCCGCACCCTTATCGCAACGATTACGAACGCGATCGCGATCGCATTGTCCATGCCCGGGCCTTCCGCCGCCTGGAAAACAAGACCCAGGTTTTCACCCGTCGGTATTCCGATCACTTCCGCAATCGGTTGACGCACACGCTGGAAGTGGCGCAGATCAGCCGCACGGTGGCGAAGGCCCTGGGTCTGAACACGGATCTGGTTGAGGCGTTGGCGCTGGTACATGACGTCGGACACCCGCCGGGCGGGCACTCCGGGGAGTCCGAACTTGACAAGCTGATGCGGCGCCACCACGACGCGTTCGATCACAACCTGCACGCTTTGCGCATCGTCGAGTCCTTCGAGCAGAAATATGCCGCTTTCCGCGGGCTCAACCTGACTTTCGAAGTGCGCGAGGGCATCATCAAGCACTCGCGCGACTACCCGTCCGCGACCCACCCGGAACTCGCGGAATACCGGCTGAAGGAGCGACCGCCGCTCGAAGCGCAGCTCATCGATGTCGCCGACGAGATTGCCTATAACTGCGCCGATCTTGACGACGGGTACGAAGCGAAACTGCTGCGATTACCGCTTATTCGCGAGAGCCTGCCCCTTTTTGACCGGATCTACCGGTCGATGGAAAAGATGTTCCCTGCGGCAAAGGAAAAGCTCACATTTAACGAGACTCTTAAACGTCTATTGGACGCGTTAGTGACCGACCTGATTGAATCCACGCGCCAGCGCCTGACGGTGAGGAATGTCCAATCGCTATCGCAGGTTCGCGCTAACCGCGCGCGTCTGGCAAGATTGGGAACGAAAATGGCGCGGGAGACTAAGAGCGTGAAGGAATTCCTCTTTGCGCGTCTCTACTCGCACCCGAACGTGAACTCCGAGCGCAAGCGGATTACGGGCTGCATACACAGCCTTTTTGCATACTATCTAAAACACCCGCAAAGCCTGCCCGCCTTCTATTTCGACCAGTCTCAGCAGGAGCCCGTGCACCGCGTCGTGTGCGACTACATCGCCGGAATGACGGACCACTATTTATTGGAACGGCATCGCCAGCTTCTTGGGGAGTGAGTAACAGGTGTCGGGTGTCGGATTTTGCAGGATGGAACACATAAAAGGTAAAGTGTAAACTACAAAGTGTGTCGGATAGGGTATAGGGTATGAAGTATAAAATACCTAAATGATCTATACTTTATCCTTTATACTTTACCCTTTACATTTTATCCCTTGTCCTTCACCCCTGCCGAGCACCTGTGACCCGACACCTGACACCTGGTACCTAGCACCTGCTCTTCTTCCCGCCTGTGCTAAGATAGCGCCCAACTGGAGACGTTCTTGTGAGTCTGCGCAGACAATTGGTGATCTCGCTGTTGCTGCTCGTCGTCGCGGTGCTGTCGGCGGTGGCAGTTTACATGTGGTTTGGCGGGCCGGAGGTCACGCTGCTGGACGCTTTCTACATGGCAGTCATCACGGTCTCAACGGTGGGCTACGGGGAGGTCGTCGATACTCATGCCCACCCGGGGCTGCGGCTGTTCAACATCTTCTTCATCCTGATCGGCATCGGCATCATGCTTTACGTCTTTTCCGCCTCGACCGCCTTCATTGTGGAAGGCGAACTTAATCACATTTTTCGGAGACGCAAGATGCAGAAACTGATCCGGGACATGCATGACCACCTCATTATCTGTGGCGCGGGCGAAACCGGCACGTATCTGGTCAAAGAGCTGCTGAAGACTGGTAATGTCTTTGTGGTGATCGATCAAGACGAGGAGCGCTTGGAAAGAATCAGCCAACTCGGTGAGGTGCCGGTCCTGAAGGGGGACGCGGAGGACGAGGGGGTTTTGACGACCGCACGGGTCCAAAAGGCTCGTGGCCTGGCGTCGGTTCTGCCCGAAGACAAGGACAATTTGTTGACGACGGTGACCGCGCGGCTATTGAATCCCAATCTCCGCATCGTGGCCCGGTGTGCGGAACCCGGCATGGCGGAGAAACTCCTGCGCCACGGCGCTAACTCCGCGATTTCACCCAATATGATCGGCGGGCTGCGCATTGCCTCGGAACTGATCCGGCCCTCGGTGGTCAACTTTTTGGACGTGATGCTCCGCGACCAAACCGGAACGATTCGTGTGGAGGAAATCACCGTCTGCGAGGACTCGCCCTGGATGGGGAAGAAATTAAGGGAAATAGACCTGCGCGGGCGATTCGATCTGCTGCCTTTGGCGGTCCGCAAGGCAGATGGCACCATCAAATTCAATCCCCACGATGACGCCGTCACGGCGAAAGGCGATATTCTCGTCGTCATGGGTGACATCGCCGCCACATGGAAGGCCCGCGACGCGGCGGGAAACAGCGTGCCGCACGGTGCGGTTTAGCGTGGGGATTCAAGTGAGGCAGCCTTGGCAATCACCTTTGCCAGGTTCTTGAATTCGTCAGCACAGGTCTGTACAAGCTGTGCGTGGCTGCCGATGGCGCCATCGGCGTAGGTCAGGTCGAACATGGGTTTTCGCGCGTCTTGCGACATGGGCATAAGGCTTCGGTAATTCCGCAACGTCGCAAGGCAGTGGGGATCGTCTCCCCGGCCGAGCGGGGCTGGGGTCTCCTCACCGAGGACTGCTTCCCTGTAAACGGTCGGAATGCGATCCAGCCACTTGGCGTAAGCACGGACTGGCCTGTCGAGCCGAACAGCGTGCTGTAAAACGACATACCCCGCTGGCGCCATAAGACCACCCGGCAAGTCAAAATTTACCGCGACTAACCCTTGAATTTGCTTCCATTGCTGCCGCCACTCCCTGATGGTCGGACCGAGGTTTTTGAGCCCTTGCAAGGAGAATAAGTCGGCGGCCAAAGGGATCACGAGGTTGTCCGCGGCAAGAAGCGCCGATCGATTTATGGCGCCAAGATTCGGCCCAACGTCGATCAGGGCCACCACCGCTCCGACTTCTTTCCCAGCCGCTTGCATGATTCGATAAAACGCGGATGTGGCGCGTAGGGCTGCCGGGTCCTTACCGTAACCACGGGACCAGCTATCGGACAGTTTATCCTCAAAGCGCGACAAACCCAGGTCGCCGGCGATGAGCGACAAGCTTTCGCCGGTTAGAAGCGGAAGTTGCGGCTGAATGCCACGAATTGGAAAGGGATATGGCGGCTTAATGTCACCAACCCCCTCTAGAATCGGGTTTACGCATGCCAGAATTGTTGTTTCGTCTTTATCCCAGAGTTTTTCAAGCGTACTCTCGTCGAAGAACGCGGACGTTAGGTTAGCTTGCGGATCCAGGTCGACCGCCAGGGTGGGATAGCCAAGGCGTGAAAGCATGTGCGCCACGTGGTACACCAGCGTGGTTTTCCCGACCCCACCTTTGTTATTGAAAAAGGCGATGGTTTTCAAGCTGGCCTCCGAATCGTCACCAGGACATGAGTAGCTTCAAAGGTGAATTCTGCCGGAAGGTTGCCATTTGCCTTAAGTGCGGCATTTGCCCGTGTGATGCCCGTACCGAACCGCTCAACGTATCCTAATGCCTTCATGACCTCGGCGACTACCGGATTCCGGTAGTCGCTAACGCGCTCGTAGTTTTCCGGAGTTACCTGGCCGTATAAGCCACCGGGATTCTGGATCTCGATTCGGTCCCGAAACCAGTTAATGCGAACTGGAGCATTGGTGGCTTCGTACGCTCGGTGCATGATGGCATTTAACGTGAGTTCGCGAACGGCTACCAAGGGGTAGTCGGGCACTTCCTCCTGTCGGAGGCCGCCAGCGGAGACGCGAGCCGTGTGAATTTGAAGCGGCAGGAGGTTATCAATCTGGAGGAGTTGCGTCAGGAGGTTACCCGAAATCGGCTTTTCATCCTGCACCGAATCGGCGAGCGTCATTCCATCGAAGCGGACGAATTGGATATAGGCGCCCGGCATGAAGTTCAACGGGTCTTTGCCAAACACCAAAACCCCGGCGTTTGTGGGGCTTTGCCTCCTGAGATCGAAGAATCGCAGTGAGGCCAACTGCTCTTCAAGTGAGCGATAATTTTGGGCGATTACACCCGCATCGACGACCCTGGGGAGATATTCCGAACGAAAGGATCCGACAAGAAGATCGTCGAGCCTAGCCTCGGAACAAGGCCGGTGGTCAAAGGTGCGCGAGCCCGCCACATTGCGCTCTGTCAAGACCCTTTCTTCCTGGCGTGTGGCAATCGCGCGGCGGGGGCCGACGCGAATCCAGACCTGGCCCCTCAGCCTAACCGGGGGCATATCGGACGGGTGAACCTCGACGACTGCCACCGGCGCTCCCTTGAGGGTTACCTTTTCGACAGTCATGTAGGGTAGCGGAAGTATGTTCCCATCGGAGCGCATGTCCGATAGCGTCAGTAGCAATTGGTCGGTTATCGGCAAAGGGACAGGCTCGCCCGCGTCGCCGACGCCTATGAAGATGTACCCTGGAGCCCGATGTGCAGGCAAGTCGTTGGCAAACGCGCATATCGCCTGCCGTATCTTCTCGCGTTCGGTAATCGATTCCTTGCGTTCGACGCGGTCCGACTCGAGGTCGGACATCAACCTTTCGAGTTCTTGAATTTCCGGCATATGCCGCCTTTGATGAGAGCGATCATCTTTGGATTGCGAGTCGTGCAAATTATACGCTATACGGATGGGTTGGGAAATTCTCTAGCGTGCTCGAAGGAAACTTCGGGGAAGTCGGGGGTTCCACTGGTACGAGTAGACGATGTCCATCCGTGTAGAGACCTCTTTGTTCGCACCGCAGTATTACACCTTCACGGAGGAATAAGCGCACGAAAAGCGCTGCAGAGTCTCAAAATCCGATATTCCACGCCACCAACATTCCGGGTGGGAGCCTCTACCGAGCCAAATTCGTGGAACCCGCGTTTGCCTGTTAACGTATTAAGCTTCAGGGCGTCTAAACGGTAGATAGCCACATGACGCCGGTCTCGCCTTGAAACACGTCCAGCACGGTCGGGAGGTATGCGAATGAGATCCCTGACGACTCAGCTTAGACAGGTTGCAAGAAGGCTTGGGCGTGCTCCATTCTTCACGGCGATCACACTGATGACGCTTGCCGTGGGCATGGGAGGGAACACGGCGATCTTTAGTGTGCTCGAAGGCATTTTGCTGAAACCCCTGCCGTATTCCCATCCCGAGCAATTGGTCGCCGTCTGGCTCACGGCTCCTGGGATCAGCCTCAAAGATCTGAATCCGTCGCCCTCGACCTACTTCATCTTTCGCGAGCAGAGCCGCACTTTCGAAGACATTGGCCTTGACATGGGCTACTCGCTGAACATCACCGGCCTCGGGGAGCCGGAGCACGTGCCCGGCCTCGCAGTCACCGACGGCCTACTTCCAGTTTTGGGGATATCGCCGCTGCTGGGGCGCTCGTTTACCCGGGCGGACGATTCCCCAGGTAGCGCGGACACGGTGATGTTGACCTACGGGTACTGGAACCGTAAGTTCGGCCGCGACCGCTCGGTGGTCGGGCGCACAATCACCGTGGACGGGAAATTGCGCCAAATTGTCGGCGTGCTGCCGCAAGAGTTCCACTTCCCCGGCCAGGGCGAACTGGCCATGCTGATGCCCTTGAAGCTTGATCGCGCCAAAACTTTCTTGGGACAATATAGCTACGGGGCCATCGCCAGGCTCAAACCAGGAGTCGGTTTGGCACAGGCAAACGCTGACGCGGCGCGGATGCTCCCCATCGTCGCGGCGAGTTTTCCACCTCCCCCCGGCTTTAGCCTCAAAATGTTCGCCGACGCGCGGATCGGGCCCAATCTGCGGACGCTGAAACAGGGCGTAGTGGGCGACGTAGGCAAGGTCCTGTGGGTTCTGATGGGCGGCCTCGGCCTGGTGTTCCTCATTGCCTGCGCCAACGTGGCGAACCTGCTTCTGGTGCGCGTGGAGGGACGCGAGCAGGAACTTTCCATCCGCGCCGCTCTGGGCGCAAGCCGCGTCCGCATTGCCGGGGAACTGTTTCTGGAAAGCTTGGTTCTGGCGCTGCTTGGCAGCGTGCTCGGTCTGGGATTGGCCTACGGAGCCTTGCGGGGCCTGCTGGCTTTGGCGCCCGCAGGTCTCCCTCGTCTCGAAGAAATCGGTATCGATGGGACAGTATTGCTGTTCACGCTGGCCTTATCGCTTGTCTCGAGCCTACTTTTCGGCTCGATGCCGGTATTGAAATACGCCGGCGCGCGCCTGGGAACGGGGCTGCGCGAGAGCGGGCGTTCCATGAGCGAAAGCCGGCAACGGCACCGTTCGCGCAGCGTGCTGGTGGTCGCCCAGGTGGCGCTCGCGCTCGTCCTGCTGATCAGCTCGGGACTCATGATTCGCACTTTCCGCGCATTGACCGGCGTGGACCCGGGATTCGTCGCGCCGGCGGAACTGCAGACGTTCCGCGTCGATATTCCCGATACTCAGGTGAAAGACCCCGAGCGGGTGGCCCGCATGGAGGAGGAGATGCTCCATAAGATCGAAGCCATTCCGGGTGTCAACTCCGTCGGCCTCTCGATGAGCGTCCCCATGGACGGCAACGAATGGAGCGATCCCGTCTTCGCCAGGGACCGCACCTCTTCTTCCGGCGACGTGCAGCTACATCGGTTCCGGTTCGTTGCGCCGGGCTTTTTCAAAACCCTCGGCACGCCGCTGATAGCCGGCCGCGACCTCACCTGGAATGACATTTACAACAAAGTTCCAGCGGCCATTGTCTCCCAGAGACTGGCGCGTGAATATTGGCACGGCCCTGCTGACGCCCTCGGCAAACAAATCCGCGTCGGCACGAACGACGAGTGGCGCGAAGTTGTCGGAGTCGTCGGTAACACTCACGACGACGGCATGGATAAAGAAGCGCCCAGCTCGGTGTATTGGCCCATCCTCATGACGCACTTCGAGGGCAGCCCCGAAGCTGACGTGCGTCGCTACGTAGCTTTCTCCATTCGCAGCCCGCGCGCCGGATCGGAAGCCCTGATAAACGAGGTGCGGCGAGCCGTGTGGTCTGTGGATCCCAACGTCCCGCTGTCGGATGTTCATACGCTGGAGTACCTCTACCGAAAATCCATGGCGCGGACCTCATTCACGCTGGTCATGCTGGCGCTCGCTGGGGGAATGGCTCTGCTGCTCGGGGTTGTGGGCCTCTACGGCGTGATTGCCTATTCGGTGTCCCAGCGTCGGCGGGAGATCGGCATTCGCATGGCGCTCGGCGCCCGGAACCGGGAACTGACGGGAATGTTCGTTCGCCATGCATTGGGGCTCACGGGCATCGGAGTCGCTTGCGGTCTGGCCGCCGCGCCCGCGCTGACCCGCCTGATGTCGTCCCTCTTGTTCGGGGTAAAGTCTGTAGACCTGGCAACGTACACCGCAGTGTCGCTGGGGCTTATCGCAACGGCCGCGCTCGCCAGTTACCTGCCTGCTCGCCGCGCGGCGAACGTGAACCCCGTGGAGTCGTTGCGAACGGAGTAATTGCCCGGAATTGGGTACTGTTCCAATCTCGGCGCGGGGCTCGAGCGTGGGATGTGCGGCCCTAAACGGCGGCGCTACGATCAAATCGGGACACTACCCGGAAGTAGCACGGCTTGCCCCTGGGGCCGTTTCATACGTTCCAACCGGCGAGCTAAACTGGCTGCTGCAACCGCTTTCCTCATGTGGTGTAATCTCCCCTGCATAAGTTTTGACCAAAGCCGGACAAAGCTACACGGTACCGCTCGCAACAATACTCCGTTGTCCACCCTTTGTCGTTGATAACAAATGAGTTACATATAATTAAGGCGCCGAGTGACAAGAAGAGGCAAAATGGGAAAAGGGCAAACGGCAAACGGGCAGCGCCCAGATCTTGCACCTCGGGTGAAATTCCCACATCGGCTATCCGCATTGGCAAGGGAGAAGATGAATCGGATTTCCATGGGCAAAGAATCGCAAATCGCAAATAAACTGCTGCCAGATCCCCTGCTTGGTAACCCGAGCAGCGCATTAAGCGTCCAACGCTACGAAGTCCTTCAGGCGCGGAACCACATGGCGATGCGTCGAATCCGGACCGTAAAACAAGGCGTGGATGTAAAGCAGCAGTGCGGGTTGGGAGAATCGGCGCGGCGGATTTTTCCGGAAAGGAAAATAGCAAAGCCGGCCCGCGACTACCTTGCCTGGATCCCGATAGGAGACGAGCGGCCACAACGCGGGGAAGAATCGGAAGCCGGCTTGGGCCAGCGCGGCGTGCCAGCGGTCACCCGAGGCGGCCGTGACTTCGCCATAGAGGCGCCAATTCCACCCTTGGGGACCCCGACGCTCCTGGCGGAGAACCTGGCGCAGAATTTGGATCCCCAAACCCCGGCCGCGACGTGCGGGATCGACGAAGATGTAGCTCCCAAACACTACGCTGAACGCGGGCAGCACCAGCGTGCAAGCGCCACCCACCAGGCAATCACCCAGATGGGCCGCGAACAAATGCACGGGATTCACGCGCGCCGGCGAGGGAACAATGACCCGGCGCAGCACGCTGGGGTTGGCACGCTCATCGGGGTTGAAGCTGCGCTGGTAAAGCCGCAGGTACTTTTCCAATTCGCGGCGGTCGGTGTGGCGAAGCAATTTCACGTTGAGCTTAAGCATGGCGTCTCTTGCTCCAATTCGATTTGTGAACTCACGTCGGTTTCGAGTATCTTGTATCACAGGCTCGGGGCATCGGGCCAACGATAAGGGAGTGTCGGTGGGGATGTTGAGGAAACTCATCTGGTTTCTGATTTTGTTGCTCGGTAGCGCGCTCGCCTCAACTGCTCAAGACGATGATCCGGGGTTCGGCCCGATTTTCACGGGGCAGGACTTGACCGGCTGGCACGAGATGGGGCAGCAGGATTGGCATGCGGAAAACGGAATTCTTTGGACGGAAGGCAAGGGTGGGTGGCTACGTTCCGACCAGCGGTATGCCGACTTTGCCTTGCGCCTTGAATACCGCGTGACAAAAGGCGCCGTCAGCGGGATCTTCTTGCGCTCCGCCGAACAGGGCGACCCGGCGTTCACGGGAGCGGAGATTTCCCTTGTCGACGATGCCGGGCAACTCACAGATCTGCATAGCACGGGGGCAATTTACGGCGCGGTGATTCCACTCTACAGCGTAGCCAGGAAAGCCGGCGAGTGGAACCAGGTTGAAATTTCCTGTATTGGGCGGCACCTCACGGTATACCTCAACGGGAATCGGATTCATAAAATTGACTTTGACGATCCGGCATTTGTTTTTGCGGAAAAGCGTCCGCTGGGCAGGGTTCCCAGCCAAGGCTACATCGGCCTGGAAAGCCACACCAACCGCGTTGATTTTCGCAGCCTGCGCGTTCAAGTCATTAAGCCTGGCGCCTGAGACACTACCGGCGGGCGAAACTCGAAAATCGAAACCTGGAACTCGCGCCGATTCTCGATCTTCGACTCTCGAATTTCGATTTTGGAGGGAGTGATTGTTTAAACTTCGCGGCAAGCCGGAAAACGGTGTGGGAGCGGTGGTGATTTTCCTACTCGTCGTTGCAGCCGCCATTTGCATGGTATTGGCGCTCAAAGTGACGAGCACTCAAGGGCCCACCGTTCTCTTGCCGAAACCTCCCAAAGGTTTGGGACAGCGATCGGAACTCCTCGTAAACGCCAAGGACGCGAAGCACAACCTGAAGTCGTTGGCCGTGGAGGTGGTGCAGGACGGCCAGGTTATTCACCAATCCAATCTGGTCATTTCCGCACGTCCGCATCGGTGGTGGAAGTTCTGGTCCGCAGGTCCCGCGAGCGCGACCGATTGGACTGTACTGGTGGGCCGCGAAGTGGCTCCGTCGCTGAAAGAGGGGCGCGCCACGCTGCGCATTATTGCTCTCAATGATTCCTGGGGCCGTTTTTTCCGGGGTGGGCGTAGCGAAGAAGTCCTGGAACTGCCCGTGCGGTTCGCTCCTCCGCAAGTCGCGGTGCTGACGTCGCAGCATTACATCAATCAAGGCGGCTGCGATATGACGGTGTTCAGGGTTTCGCCGGGAACGACCGAGTCCGGCGTCCAAGTAGGTGACAATTTCTTTCCCAGTTTCCCCGCGAAAGATCCGGAAACCCGCCTGTGCCTCTTTGCTTATCCGTACAACATGGATCCCGCCACGGTCCCGCACATCGTCGCTCGCGACGACGCCGGTAACGAGACCCTTGCCAGCTTCTCGTACGAGGTTTTTCCCAAGAAATTTCATACTGACACCATCGACCTGGACAAAACTCAGGGTGGAAAATTCCTGGAGAACGTTGTTCCCCCGATCATGAGCCAGACCCCGGAACTGCGCGACCAGGGTAGCCTGATCAAGAATTTCCTGCTGATTAATGGGTCGCTTCGGCAGATCGACGCGCAAAGGCTCGTCGCCTTCTCTCAGCGCACCGCGCCAAAGTTCTTGTGGAAGGGCGCGTTCATCCGTCTTTCCGCCAAAACGGAAGCTAGCTTTGCCGACTACCGAACCTACCTTTACGGCGGCCAACCCGTGGACCATCAGACGCACCTGGGTTTTGACTTGGCAGGCTCGGAGCACATGCCTGTGCGCGCCGAGAATGACGGCACCGTGGTATTTGCGGGATTCTTCGGGATCTTCGGCAACGCCGTCGTGATCGATCACGGCTGCGGTCTCCAGAGCCTATACGGCCACATGAGCTCACTGGAGGTCAAAGAGGGCGATCAGGTGAAACGCGAGCAGGAGATCGGCCGCAGCGGCCAGACGGGACTCGCCGGCGGCGACCATTTGCACTTCACCATGCTGCTCGATGGAATTCCGATTAATCCGGTGGAATGGTGGGATCCGCATTGGATTCACGACCGGATTGAAGCGAAATTGCAGTAGGTTACACGTGACCGGTTACAGATTACAGATATCTATACTCTACTTCCCCGCGACTCTAGCCAAGTAGAACTCGAAAAACCTGGCCGGATTCGTGGACAGTCCAACACTAGCATTCGCAGGCCTTCCATCAACTACGCGTGTGAACCCTCTATCGTCAACTTCCACGGCGAGTTCTTTGGTTTGACAAAGAGTGGGATCGACCGCCAAAGCCACGGCCATCGGGTCGAAGAGGGTAGGCGTCTCGTGGTTCCAAAGTTGATACACGGCAGCCAAAGCACTGGCGACCGGCGTGTTTTGATTGAAGATTCGGCTCCGGCCCGCAGCGTCGAGTTGGAGCATGGCCGTCACATCCAGCGGCGCCATGATAATGGGTATCCCGGAGGAAAAGACTACCTGGGCGGCGGCGGGGTTGGATTTGATGTTCCATTCCGCATCGGGTTTTGAGCCCGGCTCATATCCGCGCGCAATGGACCCGCCCATCAACGCAATGCGCTTGATCTTTTTCGCCGCCAACGGGTCGGCTTTAATCAGGGCCGCGACATTAGTGAGTTCGCCGATAGCGATCAGGGTGACTTCCCCGGGATAGCGGTGGAACTTGCTGCGCATAAAATCAACGGCGCTTTCCTTCAGTATTTGTGGGCTTACGAAGCCATTGGCCCAGCGCGTCTGCTCGATGGGCTGCGCGGCTCCCGGCATACCGGCGACCACCGGCACTTCGCGCCATTTCCCGCCCGCTTCCCACAAGAACTTGGCCGCCAATCGCGCCCGCGCTGCGGTATCGCCGGAGACGGTGGTCACCCCCAGCAGTTCGAACTCGGGGCTGTTGATGATGAGCGCCAGGGCAAACGCATCGTCGATGTCGGTGCCGATATCGGTGTCGAGAATGATAGGGATTTTCGCGGGCGTGTCTGCCGCTGGGGAGAAGCACGCAGTCATGATCAGCGCGGCTAACAACGCGTTTAGTGTTTTCATCGGCCACCCAGATGCATTGGATTTTGGACGTTCAACCTTAGACTTTCGACCTCTTCCTCTACTTGACCACCGGCGCCATCGCTACGCATACGAGTCCGACAACAAAGAAAACGAACATCATCGCCAGGAGCCGCTTCGTGCTTGCGCCTGCACCGGCGAACTCCTTCCAGACGAAGACGCCCCAGATTGCGCCTACCATTGTTGCACCTTGGCCCAGCGCGTACGAGGTGGCCGGACCGACCATCGCGGCGTAAGAAGCCACGAAGTTGGAAAGCGTTCCGACGGCCCAAAACACGCCGCCCAGGATTCCCCAGAAGTGCAGTCGGCCGGCGCCCGCGAAGTAGTCGCCGATGCGAATGGGAGCACCCGCCATCGGCCGGCGCATGACGATGTAATTGGCCGGGATGTTGCTTGCGAGTATTCCCAGGCCAAAAACAGCCGCCACCGTATAGGGACCCAGATGATTTTCGCCGCTGATCCCTTTGGCCACGAACGGATAGAAAAGGCCCATGCCGAATCCACCCAGCAAACTCAGGATAATTCCCTTGGTGGAAGCTTTGGAGTCCGGCGTGAGTCGGCGGTAAGCCAGTGCGTCGAGAATGATTGCGACGCACACCAGCGCCACCCCGCCAAACAGCAGAAGCGGATTCCCCTTTGGTGTGATGAGATAGTTGAGCACGGAGCCGATCACCAGAGCCATGCCGATGCCCACCGGAAATGCCACCGCCATTCCCGCGATGGCAATCGCAGCCACGATCAGAATATTCGCGATGTTGAAGACGACTCCGCCCAGGAAAGCGTACGCAAGGTGCGTCGCGTCCGCCGCGGCGAGGTTGCGGAAAAAGCTGTCAGGGCTTGCGGCATCGGTGCGCCCGAACGTCAGCCCGACCACGATGAAACAGAGGAGAATCCCCCAAACGTAGTCCCAATAGAAAAGCTCGAATCGCCAGTTTCCGGTGGCCTTTTGCGTATTGGCCCAGCTTCCCCAGCAGATCATGCTGAGAATCATCATGGCAAGGGCAACAGCGTAAATCTGAGGAATAAACATTGGGTGCTCCTGCTCGTGTGGACCGGCCACGACGAGTCGCGAAGCGGACTCTCGGCGGGCTGAGTGATACGCCCTTCAGAGAGAGGGCTGGGCGTCTAGAGGTGAGTATTTGCCTGCTACTCTTCCTCTTCTTCCACGGCAGAGGGCTTATGGGCTGCGATGATCTTGTCCGCGATCATCGGAGGCACTACATCGTAGTGGGACATTTCCATGGAGTAGGTTCCGCGCCCCTGGGTCATCGATGTGAGGTCGGAAGCGTAGGTGAGCATTTCCGCCAGTGGCACCTGGGCTTTCACCACCGTTGAGCTGCCCTGCGGTTCCATGCCCTGAATGCGTCCGCGCCGGCCATTGAGGTTGCCCATGATGTCACCGGAGTATTTTTCCGGAACGTGAATCTCAACATTCATCACGGGTTCGAGCAGGCAGGGCTTGGCCTGTTCCATGCACTTTTTGAAGCCCTTGGAGCCCGCCAGCTTGAATGCCATTTCCGAGGAATCGACGTCGTGGTAGGAACCGTCAAAGACGATAGCTTTGAAATCCACCACTGGGTAGCCGGCCAGATAGCCTCTGGCAGCCGCCTCGATGATGCCTTTTTCCACGGCGGGAATGAAGTTACGCGGAATGGCGCCGCCGAAGATGTCATTCACGAACTCGAACCCAGCACCGCGTGCCTGGGGTTCCAGCTTGATCCAGCAGTCGCCATACTGGCCATGGCCGCCGGTCTGTTTCTTGTGCTTGCCCTGTGCTTCGGCCTTGGCGCGGATCGTCTCCCGATAGGGAATCTTCGGAGCTTTGAGTGAAACTTCAATGTTGAACCGCCGCTTGAGTTTCGAAACGGCCACTTCCACATGCTGCTGGCCCGCGCCGGAGAGCAAGAACTCTTTCGTTTGCGGGTCGCGCGAGAACCGCAAGAGCAAGTCTTCTTCCAACATGCGATGGATGGCGGTCGAGAGTTTGTCCTCGTCGCCGCGTGACTTAGGCTCGATGGCGAACGAGATGGCGGGTTCGGCGAGTTTCACTTTGGGGAAAACAATCGGCGCGGACTTGTCGCCGAGCGCGTCGCCAGTGAGGGTATCCTTCAATTTTGCCACTGCGCCGATATCGCCCGCATGGAGTTCCGCTACCGAGGTCTGAGTCTTTCCTTGCGTCACGGCGATATGAGACAGGCGTTCGGCCGAACCGCGATTGAAGTTGGTCAGGTTGGCCTCGTTCCTGACGATGCCGGACATCACTTTGAAGTAGCTGACGCGGCCGGCGAAAGGATCGGCGACTGTCTTGAATACGTAGGCCGAAACCGGCTGACTATCGGCGATCTTGCGCCTCACGGGTTGGCCGCCCTCGCGGTCAAGGCCTTCCACTTCGCCGCGCTCCAGGGGGGAGGGGAAGTAATCCGCCAGAAAGTTCAACAAGCTCTCACTTCCGATGTTCAACACTCCGGCGGAGACAACCACCGGGTAGATGCGCTTTTCGCCGACGGCTTGCTTCAGGCCCGGCATAAGGTCCTCGACCGGGATGGTGCCCTTATCGAAGAACTCCTCCATCAGCTTGTCATTGCCTTCGGCTACCATCTCCACCAGCGCCTCGTGGGCCTTGGTGGCGGCGTCCTGAAGGTCGGCGGGAATCTCCGCTTCCTTGCCTTTGCCCGACCCGTCCGGATCGTAGAGGTGAGCCTTCATGCCGACCAGATCGACGAGACCGCGAAAGCTTCTTTCCTCGCCAATGGGCAATTGCACAGGCATCACGGTCCGGCCGTACGCGCTGCGCAGGGCTTCGAGCGTACGTTCAAAGCTGGCGCGATCGCGATCCAGTTGGTTGATGACCAGGGCGCGGGGCAATCCGTACTTTTCGCAGAACCCCCAAACCTTTTCCGTCTGCACTTCGATACCGGCCACGCCATGCACTAGCACCAGCGCGGAGTCCGCCGCCACCAGCGCCACCTCCGTCTCGTGCATGAAAATGTTGTACCCAGGAGTATCCACGAAATTGATTTTAGTCTTTCCCCACTCGGCGTAGGCGAGCGAGGCGCTGATCGAGAACTTGCGTTGGATTTCCTCTTCGTCGTAGTCCGTGACGGACGTGCCTTCATCTACCTTCCCCAGGCGATTCACCATGCCTGCGGTAAAGAGGAGGGCCGATATAAGCTGCGTTTTTCCGGTATCGCCATGGCCTACCAGTGCCACATTACGGATGTTTTCCCCGTCGTAGATTTTCACCAGGAACTCCTTAAGAATATGGGACTAACCTCATGCGCGCGCACTCGCGCACATAGCAACCGGACATCCTAGCATAGGGTTCAATCGGCTTCAATGTGTGTCTGGAGGTGGCGATGGGTGACGGGGAGGAATGGATTTGGAGTCTGGTCGCCGTGCACTTTCCGGGCGCAATTCGTATTGTTGATCTTTATCGCGCACGCTATCTTCTGCGCCGATGATACTCTCCGCCTCCCAACCCTCCGACGTCGATCACCACTGCGGCAATTAGAATCAGCAGGTTAATGCCTGCGATGGGCTGCTGGGCATTCATCAACCACGCGTAGGCCAAGGTGGTGAGAGGAAGGAAGATAAAACCAAGGAAGGGCAGAAGTAGCCCGTGATAGGCGCGCTCCAGATAATGCGATGTGAGGAAAATGAGCACCAGCGCGACCCGGGGAAAGATCAAAAGAAGGATAACTAAAAGGCAAGACATAGGTCTGTATTGGGTGCCTCCATCACGCAGTGTTGATGTTTTAGGATTCACCTTGGTTGCAGGGTTTCTTTTGGCAACGCAGCATTAGGCGAATTGCAGGACGAAGCGGCAGCAAACGCCTGTCTTCAGCCGGCTGCATGACATAAACGCCGCATGGTCAGCGCGGCTTAACGGCTAGCTGGATCAGCGTGCGTCCAAGGGAACGCCGCAGATCTACAAAACAGGTCGCGCCACAATCACCTCGAACGCCTTGCTGGCTGGTGAAAGGTCTTCCAAACCGTCATTCTATGACAGCAAAAGGCCGCTGGATTTTTTGAACCAAACGACTACAATGAGGCGTTCACGGCCGCGGATCTGCCTCCCAAGCGACAGTCGCCGTTTGACAGCGATTGGCGGGTGGGAGAAGTGCCCCAGGGCCGTGTCAGTCCGTGCATTCAGGCCGAGCCTTCACTGATGGGAGTGAATCCGCGGCAGGAGGCATCTCACCCTATGCAGCCCGAGCGCCGCGTCCCGCAATCGTTCGCCACCGTGTCATTTATTGTCAGTCTCGCGGTATTCCTTCCAACCTTTTTGGCTCTCCCTGTGACGGGGGCTCAGACCCAGGAACCCGCTGCAGAACCCGCTCGCCAGGCCCAGTACCCTTCGCAGATTCACCTTGAGTTCCACCCCTCCCCAGCGGACGCGGAGAGGATCCTCTCTTCGGTCAGTGGTCTTCTGAATTTCTCCAGCGAACACAGTGGATTGCCGATTCGATCTCGCGTGCAAGGATACCTAATCGATCGAGAGGCCGTGAAGCAACGAATCGACGCCAACCTGAGCAAAGAGGATGTGGCGGCTCGCCTCCAGCGTTCCTCAGGGTGAATTTGTTCAATTCCCCAAGCGCTATAAGCCTTAGATATTTGTAACTTCTTCTGGACAATCCCGTCGCGATGCGGTATCTTTCCCCGATGGAGCAGGCGGAGAGTCGGGGTTGTACTGC
>JBKQVI010000566.1:0-18813 GCA_052139985.1 Terriglobia bacterium | reverse complement strand
CTACTGCCTTCTGCTTTCTGCTTTCTGCCTACTGCTTACTGGCCGCTGCCTACTGCCAAGTTTCTCCTCCCGCCGGCCAAGTCTCCAAGCAAGCGTCGGACCTCATCCTGCAAGGGTTCGACCTGCTAGGCCAGCACGACGCCGCGGGGGCCGAAAAGGCGTTTCGGCAGGCGATTGATGTGCAGCCGGAAGTCGAGCCTGCGCATCGCGGATTGGGGTTGGCCCTGCGCGAACAGGGCCGTCTTCCCGAAGCCTTCCGGGAATTGCAAACCGCCACGCAACTAAATCCCTCCGATTCAGATGCGCATTACACGCTGGGCTCGGTGGCCTGGGCGCTGAGCTTGCCCGCGAATGCCCCTTCGGGCAGTAGGAAAGGACTGACCTCCTCGGATTATCAAAATCTTGCCAGCGCAGAGTTTTCCAAGGCCCTTGCCCTGAGTCCCAAGGACCCGATGTTGCGGATGGACCTGGCGGTCCTCTATCTCGATTCCGACCGGGCGCACGAAGCGGTGCTGCAGGCGGAAGAAGCGGTGCACATCGCGCCGGACAATGCGCAAGCCCACGTCATCCTGGGTCGCTGCTATTTCGCCAGCGGGGAGGAGGAAAAGGCGGCGTCGGAATACGAATCGGCGGCCAAGCTCGACCCCCAAAACGGCGAGGCGTACTTCGCCCTGGGCCAAATGCGAATGTTCCAGCGGCGCACTCAGCCGGCAGAAGAGGCTCTGCGCCACGCCATCCAGGTTTCACCCAATCTGGGCTCGGCCTATGCAGCCCTGGCGCAGATCCTCGTGGGAGAGGGCAAGAACGCCGAAGCACGCGCCCTGCTGGAAAAAGCGGTGGCACTGAATTCCCAGGATTGGCAAAGCCAGTACGAGCTTGCGGTACTGCTGAATGAAGCGGGAGAGGCGGGGCGCGCCACGGAGCTGCTGCAAAAGGTGCTGCAAGTCAATCCCGACTTCCCGGGAGCGCGCGAGCAAATGGCGTTGGGGTTGTTGCGCCGCGGCGACGTGCAAGGCGCCAGCGCGTTAGCGGGAACGATGATTGCCGAAACCCCTCAGGCGCCCGAGGGCCACCGCGTTATGGCACTCGTGCTCTGGAAGCAACGTGATTACGAAGGCTCGCTCGCCGAGTGCGCCATGGCCCTCAACGAAGATCCTAGTTCCACCTCGATGATGGTTCTGCAATCCATCGCCCTCTGGCAGGCGGGCAATAAGAAAGACTCGCAGAAGGCTTACCGTGACGCCGCCAAGGCTGATCCCAAGGTAGGAACTTCCGACGTCTTCTGTCGCTTGCTGCTTTGTGACGCGCATGATATCGCGATCGTCAGTGATTTTCTCCACAAAAACCGCTGGGTGCTTGCTCCGCCGACCCAGCCCTAAGACTACCCGCCTAATACCCCCGCGCTTTATCCACAACATTCAGAAGCGGCAAACCGTTTACGTAACGCCGAACATTCTCACAGAACAGATCCAAGGTTCTCCGGTCTGATCCTGCCGAGACCGCGGACGAGTGCGACGTGATGATGATGTTGCCGGCAGTCCACAAGGGATGGTCCGGCGGCAGCGGTTCCGGTTCCGTCACGTCCAATGCGGCGCCCGCGATTCGCTTTTCCTTTAGAGCGCTGACCAGTGCGGGCGAGTCCACCAACCAGCCGCGCGAGACATTGATAAAGTAGGCGCTGGGTTTCATCAAGCGAAAGATCTCATCATTGAACATGTGGTGGGTAATGGGAGTATGCGGCGCCGCACTGAGCAACACGTCAACTTGCGGGACCATTTTCGGAAGCCATTCGGGCGAGTGAAGCTCCTCGACAAAGGTGGGTTTCGGCAAGGGCTTGGGATCCGTGCCCAGGATGCGCATGTGGAATCCATAGTGAGCGCGGTAAGCGGTGTCAGTGCCGATGCCGCCCATGCCGACGATGCCCATGGTGAGTCCGCTGATTTCCCGGAGGCCATCCAGTTCGTTCCAGCGGCGCTCGCGAGTCTGCAACGTGTAATCGTTAAGTCGGCGGGTGAGGGTAATCAGCAAACCGATGACGGATTCTGAGATGGTCGGCGAAAACATTCGTTGCATGTTGGTGAGCACCACGGGACTCTCCACAAGTTCCGGATGAAGCACTCCCTCGACGCCCGCGGCGGGGTATTGGATCCAGCGCAATTGCCGGGCGGCCAGGAAATCGTCCCGGCTACAATCGCCGTAGATGATGTGCGAATCGGCGACTTCGTGACGAAAGTCCGCTTTGCTTGCACAGGTCTTGATTTCCAGGTTGGGAGCATAGGCTTGCAACTTTTCCCTGTAGGCGCTGGGAAATTCGTAGTCGGTCACCAGCTTCAGGTGGGCGTCGCCGGCACCTTTGCCCGCTGCGGTCAGGGGATACGATTCCGTCGTCACCGGCCACGGCGGCGCAGGTGGCGCGTCGATGGCTGCGGTTTGCGTCGTCGGCAGGGAAGCCAGCGCCGCACCTGTGGAGCCGACGGCGGCGCCACGAAGAAAGCTTCGTCGCGAGAGACCTTCCTTGCTCATTTAAGCCCTCCAAGGTGAGATAGGTATGAGTGTACCACCCCGGCCTTTCTCCGTCGCGGTTTCGTCGGTAGGTGGTAGGTCGTAGACGGTAGGTGGGGACCGTACCACCGCGAACTTTCTTCGTCGTGCTGTGGTGTAGTCGCAAATTGAGTGCCGAGCAGCGCCCAGCGGCGTCTCGCCAAACGCCTACTCCCATGATAGGATTCGCCTCGATGTATTTGGACCCCGGCTTTCCTCCGCCGCATTCGAGGCGCCCGATCCAAATCATCACTTCCCGTTCGGAGGAATATGCATGGCTCTCTATCTGGTAGAGAAGGAACTTGGAGGGGTCATCCTGCTCGATCTACGCGGACGCATTACCTTAGGTCCGGAAACGGAGGCGCTGCGTTCGAAATTGAAGGCATTGCTCAGCGCTGGCCATCATAGCATCATCCTGAACCTGAAAGAGGTTAGCTACGTTGATAGCGTTGGATTATCAACCTTGATTGCCGGCTATACCTCCGCCCGCAATATCGGAGGAACTTTAAAACTGCTCCACTTGCCGAGCGGAGTCCATCAACTCCTGCAGATTACCCGCCTCAGCACGGTTTTCGAAGTCTATGAAGACCGCGCAGCCGCCCTGGAATCCTTCAAATTGAAAGAGCTGTAAGTGCCGGCGCGCCGACACGACATATTGTCAATGCTCCGTTTTCCCTCAATTTCATTCCTTTGACAAAGTAGTTGCGTGCTGGTAGAGTGCCCCCAACGTGTGCGAGAGGTAAGTTCACCGGCATGTTGACCGACCCACCACATAAGTTCCCCTGCTCAAATCGAGGTGTCTATGCAAGGCACAATAAAGAGAGTGATCCGCGATCGTGGCTTTGGTTTCATCCGTTCAACTGATGGCCAAGAGATATTCTTCCATCGCAGCAGCCTTCAGCAAATGAACTTTGACGGATTGAAAGAAGGCGAAGTGGTGGAGTTTGAGATGGAGCGTGGCGAAAAAGGACCGCGAGCCACAAATGTCCGGCCCGGCGCGAAGTAAGTTTGCAAGCTTCGCACCTCCCCCCAGAAATTGCTCCCCTCGTGCTCATGAGGAGTAGTGTCTGCCGAAGTGCGATGAGTTTGGCGTCCCGCCTGAGGCCTTGGATTCGGATCGCGTCACCGCCATGGCCGGCGCGGCGGCCACACTGGCACTCGGCACTTGCAGTCGCGCGGCTCGTAACGCGCGCGACACCCTCCACTGAAGTTTTATCTCACCGCAACTCTTGCGCAACAAACCTAAGCCAAACTTAAATACAGCAAGCTGATCGAAGATTGCTGGGGAAAGTTTCTCCAGAGGACGCTTGCTGCCCGGATGGTTCTTTCAGGGGCCATCTGAGTTTGAGACAGAGAAGAGAAATCATCAGAAGGTAATTTGATGTTGCCGGGGCGAGTTTACCGCACCCGGTGACGGCGTAGAGCTGTCTCTGCACCAAATTGACCCTCTTAGACCAAGGAGGAAAACGGAATGCTTGCACTTATCACACACGCACGTGATTCACACGGAAATGGCTTTATGTTCTTTGGGCGGTGGCGGACAATCGCCCCGCGCCTCACGCTTACCCTTTTCATAGGAATCTTGCTCTTATGTCACACGGCCCC
The DNA here is from genome assembly GCA_052139985.1 of Terriglobia bacterium. Taxonomy (GTDB): domain Bacteria; phylum Acidobacteriota; class Terriglobia; order UBA7540; family UBA7540; genus Bog-366. Next base: position 14,667 of record JBKQVI010000566.1, on the reverse strand, counting down.
GTCGTCGGCGCAAAGCACCTTCGGGACGATTACCGGTACGGTGACCGACCAGACTGGAGCGGTGGTTCCGGAAGCGAGGGTTACCGTAACGAATGAGGGAACGGGGATCCAGCGAGTTGTGAGCACCACGGGATCCGGCGTTTACGTTGTCCCGGACCTTGACTTGGGCAGTTATCGAGTGCGTGCTGAGAAGACCGGCTTCCGCGCGTATGAAAAGACCGAAGTTCACCTCAACGCCAACCGAACAGTTAACGTGGATGCCCAGCTCGTTGTGGCTGCCACGGGCGAAACCGTGGAAGTGACCAGCGCAGCGCCACCGCTCAATACGCAGACCCCGACGCTCAGCAACGTCACGCTTCCAGAACAATTGGAGGAGTTGCCCGTTATCACAAGGCAAAAGGGAGATGAGGCCCTATACGGCTACGAATTGTACAACGTCGGCGTCAGCGAACAGCTCTGCGGGGGCTGCGGCATTGTGGCCAATGGGGACCGGAGTGGTGGTTTTCACGAGCAAGCCACCGTTGACGGCATAACCGTGATGTCCGGTCTGGATGGCGTGGGCGGCAGCACCGTGCAACCCGGCGTCGAAGCTACCGGGGAAGTCAGCGTGCAGCTTGCCAATGCACCGGCCGAATTCAGCCAGCCCGTGCAGATGACTATGGTCAGCAAATCCGGCAGCAACCAGTTCCGAGGCAGCGTGTTCGAGGACTACAACGGAAACAGTCTCAACGCGCGAAACTTTTTCTCGAGCAGTGTTCCGTTCCGTGTCTACAATGATTTCGGCGCCAGCCTGGGGGGCCCCATCAAGAAAGACACGACGTTCTTTTTTGGCGATTACGAAGGTTCGAGGGAATCGACGTCGGTGATCGATACTCTCAACGTTCCGCTACCCGCGTGGCGCACGGGGGATTTCAGTAGCTTGTCCACGGCGCTGATCAATCCCTACACCGGCCAGCCGTTCCAAGGCAATCAGATTACACCTGGCTTGATCAGTACGGTTTCTCAGAAGATTCAGTCCCTTTACTTCCTGCAGCCCAATTATGGTCCCGCCGGATTACAGGCGGGGAATTACCGCGCCCTGTTCAAGCCGGGCAACAACGGGCTGACCGTCTACGATAAATTCGATACGCGGCTCGACCACAACATCGGCCCCAAAGATGCCATGTTCGGGCGCTTCAGTTATCAGCACGCGCCCATCGATGCCTATGTCGCTCACGCCATTCCGCCCTTCGGACGTCGCACCTCTTTGCGCGTGTCGGATTCGGCGGTTATCTCCTGGACGCACACTTTTACGCCGAGCGTGTTGAATGAGTTTCGCGCCGGCTACGCCCGCGACAACAACGAGATTAAAAGCCCGGTAGTGGGCAGCCAGATTATTCAGCAGGTTGGCATCCAGGGAGTCGCCACGCAAGGCATACCCACCTACCCATCCTTCAGCGTGTCTGGGCTCACCTCGCCGGGCGGAGTGCCCTACTTCGCCGGCATCACCACGAATTTTGAGTGGACGGATAACCTAAGCTGGGTTCGCGGATCGCATTCCATCAAGTTCGGGTTCGACGCCATCCGTGATCGCAACAGCGGCTTCTACTACGACGGCAGCGTTTACGGCACGTACGGCTTTACAGGCTCCTTCACGGGGTCTCCCTACGCGGACTTCCTGCTGGGGCTTCCACAATCGACTAGCAATACCATACCTACGCCGATCTCCCATCAGTTTGGCACTTGGTGGAGCGCCTATGCGCAGGATCAATATAAAGCAACGCGCAATCTGACTCTCAACTACGGCGTGCGGTGGGAAGCTCAGGAACCGTATTACGACAACCGCGGTTTGCTTTATAACTTTGATCCCCAAACCGGCGCCCTGGTGGTTGCTGATCAAGGCTTTGCCCACATCAATCCACAGTTCCCTGCTAACATTCCTGTCGTGACGGCAACCAAGGCAGGATATCCTGCCGCGACGCTGCTATACGGCCACCACGCCTATTTCTACCCGCGTGCGGGCGTCGCTTACCGGCCCTTCGCTGACGATAAAACCGTCATTCGCGGCGCTTATGGAATCTACGGATTGGCAACTTACGGAAGCGCGACCGGCGATATGGAGGGCGGGCCGTTTTCCGGAGGCGAGTCCTTTACAAATAGTATCGTTAATGGGGCCCCTCTCTTCAGTTTTCCCGATCCCTTTCTGACGTCCGGACAAACGCCCGCGGAGGCTGTGGGCGGCTTCAATCCTCATATGGGCGTACCCTATATGCAGCAATGGAATATGACCGGGGAGCGTGAAGTTGCCGGGTTTGCGCTGAGCGCTAGTTACGTCGGAACGCACACCGTCAACTTGCCGTACTACTACAACCTCAATCAACCGGTGCCGAGCACGACCGCTTTTTCACCATCGGCACTTCCGTATCCCGCCTACATCTCGGTCAACTGGGCTGCTAACGGTGCGACGGACAAGTACAACGGCCTGCAACTCTCTGCCCGAAGGACCTATGGCAAGAACTTGTACCTGAACACGGGATTCACCTGGGCTAAGGATCTCACCGATTTCCAGGACGCGACGTGCTTCGAGTGTCAAGCTTCGATTCAGAATGCCTATAATCGCGCCGCGGATTATGGGAACAACTCCACGTATCCGGCAAAGAGCTTTTTCGCGCAGGTGGTCTACACCCTACCGGTAGGCAAAGGGCAGACCTTTCTAAGCAGTGCATCCAAGCCCGTCGATTTGCTTCTCGGCGGATGGCGCATGGCTTGGATGGTGGACGCTCACTCCGGTCTCTATTTCACTCCCAGCTTCGACGGGTTTGACCCCTCGAACACCAACAGTTTTGGGGGAAGGCCTGACGTGGTTCGCGGTGTCCCCGTGTACGCCACAAATAAATCCATCAACAATTGGCTCAACCCGGCCGCCTTCAAGATACCCGGCTGCCCCGACAATGACACGCTGTGCAGCAATCCCGTCAACGTCGGAAGGTTCGGAAATGCGGGCGTAAACACTCTCGAAGGTCCCCGGCTGGCAGATGTTGATCTCTCCCTGATGAAGGACTTTCACCTCAACGAGCGATTCGTCTTGCAATTTCGCGCCACCGCCTCCAACGTATTCAATCACCCGAACTTTGGCACTCCGGGATCGGATATTAGCGCGCCTGGAAGCTACGGCGTGGTTACCAGCACGGCGTATGACCTGTACGGCCAACAATCGCGGTTCATCGACTTCATGATGAGGTTGCGTTTCTAGCGTCGGGTTGGAGGAATTGGCGGGTCAAATAGAATTAGAACACGGAGCGAAGCTTTGGAGTGCGTGCAGCTTGCTGCCGCTTTCCACCTCCCGAGCCTGCTTGCGCGGATTTCGAATGGACACGCGATTCGCCGCCAGCAAGCTGGCTCAAGACAAGGCGGCAGCAAGCTGCCCGCACTCCAGCTTCGCTCCACGTGCGGGCTTAAAATGACGGTGCGACAGATTTTTACTGCCGCTGGAGCTTTCGAACATGCCGAGGAAGTGCATACCCCTCGTCGCTATTGCCATTGTAGCTGCGCTTGCCTTTGCACGATCCTTCGCCGGGCAGGCAACGGAAGATGCGGTGGTTATTGGCCGGGTCCTTGATGCCGACACCGGGCAGGTGATTCCGTGCACGGTCACGATCCTTGCTTCTGACAAGTCGATCGTTACGGAAAGCCCCGGTTTCGATGAGGGGTTCCGCTCGTCCGGCGAGTTTGAAAAGGCGGTTCCCCCGGGAGAAACTACCATAACGATCAGCCGGGGATTTGATGATGTGGCTGTTCAGAGCAAAATTGACCTGAAGCCGCAAGAGCGGCGGCAGGTGGTTTTTCGTTTGCACCGGCAGGCCAACATGCCACGCCGGGGGTGGTTTTGTGGCGATAGCCATGTCCACATGAATCACGGCGGGGGGAAACCTGCGTTTCCCGTGGACTTTCCCGATGTGGCTCTGGCGGCAAGAGCCGCTGGGCTTGATTACATGTCGATCGCGCAGAACTGGGTTGTGCCTGCGGACCAGATCACCCCTGCCCACCTCAGCGCCTTGGCCGCGAGCGTCAGCACGGCCGATTTCACCCTTGGGTGGAATATGGAGGCGCCCAAGAACTATTGGCGGGGCGACGTGTCTCATTGTCTCGGGCATTGTTGGTTTCTCGGAATGCGCGATTCCACCCCGGACGGCCAGGACGCCATTCAAGCGCTCTTCCAGATGAGCGCTGGCGACTATCAGAACGAAAAGACTCCCACGCCTAACTTTGAATCGCAGGCGTTGATTCACGCTCTGGAGGGCGTCGTTGCTTACACGCATCCCTGTCGATGGTGGTGGGGGGATTGGGGAGGCCGCGGCGCCTACGCGGTCGAGGCAGGGAAGTTCGTTTCGAACCTGGCACAGGAATTACCTTACGACACCGTGGTGGGCCCCACGTACGACGCGATGGACATCCTCATGCAACCTTGGGACCGGGAAGCCAGCCTGGAAGCACAAAGACTCTGGTTCCTGCTGCTCAATCACGGGTATCGGATGCCGGCCACCGCCTCCACGGATTCCGATTTTAGCGGTAAGGGGACGGCCAACCCCGGCAAGGTCCGAGTCTACACGCATGTCGAGGGTCAACCGAGCATTGCGGCGGTCGCACAGGCCATGAAATCCGGAAGGAACTTCGTGACCAGTGGGCCCTTGCTTCTCATGCAGATTGGAGGTCACCAGTTGGGAGATGTTATCCATCTGGGCAACCCTTCGGATTTTCGGGTGAACTTGCAGGCGTGGCCATCCGGAGCGGTCGGCGAGTCGCTTACCCGGGTGGAACTGATTCGGAGCGGCAAAATTGCCAAGGTGTTTGCGGTCGGAAAGCAGGAAAGGGATTTCTCCGCTGAATTCAACATCCACGAGACGGAAACAGCTTGGTACATCGCGCGTTGTTTTGGTTCGAGCGACGAACAAGTTGCCATAACCAACCCCATCTACTTTGAAGGCAGGAATTACGCGCCGCGCCAGGCTACACCTGCACACGTTATAGGAATTGTCACCGATGTGGCAGGGAAGCCGCTGGAGGGCGAGTGCGATGTTATCGGAATGGTCGGTCTTACCCCGGTTCAGCTTTCAAGCCGCCCATTCACGGGCGGCCAGTTCACTCTCGACGTCCCCGGAACCGCTCGGTTGCGAGTCCGCGCCGCCGGCTACAAACCCATGATGGAAAGTGTGTTCATGGATTACGAACCCCTTCTCCGCCTGACCTTGAATATGCGTGGGGCTGAACTCACCAATTGGAAGACCTTCGAGGAGATTCAGCGCCTGCTCGGAGATGTTCACCTTGAATTCAAACTCGTGCGATTGTAGGGAAGCGGGCCGCGGTGAGTGCACTCCTGGATGAGCATCCAGATCCAACCTGCCGGGCGGTCCGGAGCTTTCTGCCTTGCGATTCACCCCCTCGTGATGAAGCCCAGGAGGGTTGCTACTTCTTGAGGCGGGCATCAAACGGATAAAGGAAAGCCTCTGCAACGCGGAACTTTTTTGCATCAGGGTGGAGGGGATTGAACAGAAAATTCCCCGTCTCCGGCACGATCGCACTGGGGATCTGTAGCAAAACAGATTCCTTCTTTTGGAGCCACGCCGTACCCAGATCCCGAGTCACTTCGAGGCGGGAACTCCACTTCTCAGGCAGGTCGTCAAGCGTGATGACTGAGACCTTTGGGTCGGGCCCGTCGATTTTCAACAGCGTGAATTCCGGCGGAACGTCATTGGCGCTCGTATGAACGCACACTTCCAACAGGGCTGCCGCCGGATTTTGGGCGAGATAGACAACGGGCTGACCAGTATGGTGCCAGCGTCCCGGAACCTTCAGGCCACCCGCTCCGCTGAGGTCACGATGGCGGCTGATTCTCCACAGGTTCATCAGATGAACATGCCCTCGTCAATCTGAATCAGCAGCTCCTCTACAATCCGGCTGCCCGTGTCGGTTTTCAGAAGTGAGAGCGGCGTGCGACCATCGAGCCGCGGATGAGGCTTGCGCAGCCAGCCTAGGGCCCGTTCCCGGCTTGAATAGACGGACCCCGCCAACGAAAGCGTCCGGATCACGCGCAGCACGCGGTCAGATTCCTCGATCGTCAACTTCTCACGACGGGACCTGCGGTGTTGGAGGGTCCGAAGCGGAATGATGGTGGCGTCAATCTCGGACCTCTCGAGCCCAAGTCCAACCAACCGATTGATGATGCTTGGCGCGAGCCGACCTTCAACGATCCGGAGAATCTCGGTCTCCGTGGCCGGAGGCTGCAACCCGAGCCAGTCGCCGATCTGAGCATTGGCGGTATTCATCGTGTCCTCCTGTCTACATTATGCCACATTACCGTGGGCAAATTGATATCGTGCGCGATAAAGCTATGGAGGGCAAAATGGATCTGAACTCGGGGGGGGGTGCAGTTTGATGTCGTAGCGGCGAGTCTACCTCGCCCAATGGCGGCGTAAAGCCGCCTCTACGTCAAAGTGTACCGCTACCTGAACACGGGTAATGTCATAGGTTCCAGGGAAAGAGAACTACCCTGATTTGAGTTTTTCGCCCCCGCAGGGTTAGAATAATTCGCGTCAGGGCAGAGAGAACCGGCGGGCAAGAAGGGTTCTGGAAATCACCGAAGGGGGAGTCTCGTCTCCACAAGTGCAGCAAGCGCGGTCAGATTCGTCAATTCGCAGTGATTGGACCCGTGGACAAGTTCGCGAGGTCTACCATCGGCCGCTCCTCGATCTGGTTTATTCCGCCCAACAGACCCATCGCCAGCATCATCAGCCGAGCGAAGTGCAATGCTGTCAATTGCTTTCGATCAAGACGGGTGGCTGCCCGGAGGACTGCGTCTACTGTTCGCAAAGCGCCCACTTTGCGGCGGGTGTCGATCGTCAACCCTTGTTACCTTTGGCCGAAGTCATCGAGACGGCGCGCCGGGCCCAGGCGGAGGGAGCGACGCGATTTTGCATGGGGGCGGCGTGGCGGCAGGCTCCCGAGGGCGCGGAATTTGATCGTGTCCTGGAAATGGTCCGCGCCGTTGCCCGCTTGGGGATGGAAGTTTGCTGCACTCTTGGTATGCTGACACAGACGCAGGCGAACGGCCTGGCAGAGGCCGGATTGACGGCTTATAACCACAATCTGGACACTTCCCCTGAGTACTACCCCAAGATCATCACGACCCGAACCTACGACGACAGGCTCCGGACTCTTGCCGCGGTCCGTAAGTCAGGTGTGACGGTCTGTTGCGGTGGGATCATCGGCATGGGGGAAGGGGACGAAGACCGTGTCGGGCTGTTGCATCAGCTTGCTTTGCTTAGCCCTCACCCGGAGAGCGTACCCATCAATTTGCTGGTGCGCGTAGAGGGGACTCCGCTCGGGGGAATCGAGCCACTGGACCCCCTCATTATGGTACGGACCATCGCCACCGCGAGGATTCTGATGCCGGCTTCCAAGGTCAGGCTGAGCGCAGGCAGAAGGTCCCTGACCCGCGAGTGCTCCGCGCTTTGTTTCCTGGCGGGGGCGAACTCCATCTTCGTCGGCGATAAACTTCTTACCACTCCCAACCCCGATCGTGATGAGGATCAACAACTCTTCCGCGATCTGGGGATTCAGCCCATGTGCCGTGCCTAGAAACCCTTCCACCCTCGAACGCATGGATTCGGAACTTCGCGAACTGGCGGAGCGTTCCCAACTCCGCTCCTTGAGCCTGCCGCAGGGGATCGATTTCAATTCCAATGATTATTTGGGCCTCGGTGAGGATTCTCGGCTGCGCGAAGCGGTGATGAAAGGGCTTGCGGACGGCGCGCGCATGGGTTCCGGGGGATCGCGATTGCTCTCCGGCAATGCTCGCGTCTGGGAGGAACTGGAGGAGGAATTTGCCGCCTTCGTAGGTGCGGACGCGGCTCTGTTTTTCACGTCCGGGTACGCGGCGAATATCGGTTTGCTCAGCTCCGTAATTCGCAAGGACGACTTGGTCTTTTCTGACAGCGCCAACCATGCCAGCATCATCGATGGCATTCGGTTTTCCGGGGCTGGCAAGGTGATATTCCCGCATCGAGATTGGGGGTCCCTGGAAAGTGAGCTGCGAAGGTTCGCCGGATCCCCACGAGGAAAGTTCATTGTGGTGGAAAGCCTGTTCAGCATGGACGGCGACCGGAGCCCGATTAGGGATCTGGCGAACTTGGCGGACCGTTACGGCGCAGAACTGATCGTGGATGAGGCGCATGCGGTGGGCGTGTTGGGACCGCAAGGGCGCGGCTTGGTGGCGGAAGGCGGGGCATCAAGGCAAGTCCTTGCCTCCGTTTATCCCTGTGGCAAGGCCTTGGCCAGCGCTGGAGCCTTTGTGTGCGGCTCCCCGACTCTGAAACAGTTCCTCATTAACCAGGCTCGCACCTTTATCTTCAATACTGCTTTACCTCCCTACTTCGCCCGCCAAATTCGGGCGGCAATACAAGCCGTAACTGAGGGAGACGTGTTGCGGACTCGAGTTCAGGAGTCGAGTTGCTTCTTGCGTGAACAACTCCACAAGGCCGGATTCAACACGGGTTCGAGCGATTCGCACATCACACCCGTAATTCTGGGCGCCAACGATTGGGCGGTGGGCTACGCCGAGGGCCTTTCGAAGGCGGGCCTCAGGGTGCGTGCCATCCGCCCCCCCTCGGTTCCGGCGGGCACCGCGCGGCTGCGCCTCTCCGTGACGGCGAAGCTGAAGCAGGAAGATCTGCGGGCCTTTGCCGCCCGCATCTGCCAGGTGCGCGAGCAGCTTACCGTGCCGGCCGCAGCTTGGAGGCGCAAATGAAAAGGTTGTTGGTGACAGGAACCGATACCGGAGTGGGGAAAACTCTAGTTTCCGCCCTCCTGTGTGCCGCGCTTGACGGGATGTACTGGAAGCCGGTTCAAACCGGATCGCGCGAGGGGACGGATCGTGAGACCGTGCGCCGGCTCGCGGCGCTCGCCGCCGTTGATGAAATCCCGGAGACGTATTGTTTGCCGGAACCGGTTTCGCCGCACCTGGCGGCAAGGTGGAATGGCGTTCAGATTCGCCTTGAAGCTATCCGCAAGCCATCGGTTCCGGAATCGAAGTGGCTGATCGTGGAGGGTGCGGGCGGTGTGCTGGTTCCCCTAAATGATGCCGACTTCATGGCGGATCTCTTCAAGCACCTGGGCTTTCCGGTGGTCCTCGTAGCGCGCACAGCTCTGGGGACTATCAATCACACCCTCCTCAGTCTCGAAGCGCTTCGCCAGCGCGGGATACCGGTGGCAGGCATCGTCCTTAATGGCGAAGAAAACCCGGATAATCAAGAGGCGTTGGAACGTTATGGCCGGGTTCCGACTTTGGGACGGGTGCCACCCCTCCAGGAGATTTCCCGTCAAGCATTGAGGCGGGTATTCGAGGAGCACTTTGACAAAACCTACTTTCCGATATGACTCCCACCCGGCTCAACATCTGGCATCCGTTCACTCACCCATCGCTTGACCTGGAACCGGTCTTTGTCGAGCGAGCGGAGGGCGCATACCTCTACACTCGCGACGGCCGGCAGATCCTCGATGCGATCTCTTCCTGGTGGGTAACTCTGCACGGACATTCACACCCCGCCATTGCGAAATCTATTGCCGAGCAAGCGCGAAAGCTTGAGCAAGTCATCTTCGCGGGATTCAGTCATGAACCAGCGGAGGAATTGGCAGAGCGACTGAGCAAGGTTCTGCCTCCTGGCCTCGAACACATCTTTTTCTCGGATGATGGGTCAACGGCGGTGGAAGTGGCTTTGAAGATGGCAGTCCAATACTGGTGGAACTTGGGACAGCCGGAGAAAAGGGAAATCGTTGCGCTCGAGCACGCTTACCACGGCGACACCCTCGGAGCCATGTCCGTGGGCGCGGATTCCGCCTTCTCCGCGCCGTTCGCAAGCCTGCGCATCCCGGTCCATCGGGTCCATTCCGCTTACTGCTACCGCTGTCCGCTGGGACTTACCCGCGACGAATGCCGGATCGATTGCCTCGACAAGCTGCGGGGGTTGCTCGCCGCGCGCGCCGGCGCCATTGCCGCGATCATCGTCGAACCTCTGCTGCAAGGGGCGGGAGGCATGATCGTTCATCCCGTGGAGTTCCTGCAAGGAATCCGGCAACTGGCGAACGAGCACAATGTCCTGCTCATCGCCGATGAGGTTCTGACCGGCTTCGGGCGGTGCGGAAAGATGTTCGCGAGCGAAATCGCGGGTGTAGCGCCGGACCTGATGTGCATTTCCAAAGGGTTGACCGGCGGATTCCTGCCCCTGGCGGCCACGCTCGCGAGACGCGAAGTTTGGGAGGCTTTCGCTGTCCCAGACCGCCGTCGAACCTTCTTTCACGGGCACTCCTATACGGCCAATCCCATTGCCTGCGCAGCAGCCAACGCGAATCTGACTATTTTCGAAACGGAACCGGTGTTTGACCGCATCCGCTCCATCCAGCAAGTCCATGCGGAAAGGCTCCCGAACTTCCGGCAGCATCCGGCAGTAGCGAACCTGCGGAGCATCGGCACGGTAGCGGCGCTGGAGTTGCGGGCCGATGACCCGGGGTATCTTTCCTCCCTCCGCGCGCGGCTCTACGATTTCTACCTTGGCAAGGGCGTGCTTCTCCGCCCCCTCGGCAATGTGGTGTATATTCTCCCGCCCTATTGCATCACCCGCGAGGAATTGCACCACGTTTACGACGTCATTCACGAGTCGCTGAGTTTGGTTGCACGATGATTGAAAAGTCCTTTTTCACTAACGGTGACTTGGGATGCCAGGTAGGGTGCTACTCCGCCCCGTATTCGATTTCCATGCGGCGCAGGCGCAGGCTCGAAAGTGCCAACACCGTGACTGACAAGACCAGAAGGCTAAGGACACCCGTTACGGCCGAAGCGGGGTTGACGTTCACGGCGATCAAAGCCAGAAGACTTCCCTTGTCCAGGGTGACGCTGGCAGGCACGCTCACCGGACACAGGGATCTCAGGTAGAAAATCACGCTGCACTTCTGCATGAGCGGCGGAAGCACTCCGCTGAAGGTTTCCCACACCAGCACGATGAGAGTCAGAATCAGAGGATTGCGGAAAACCACCCCGGCTGCCAGAAAAATGCTGCCATAGCCAATGCAAGCCAGGAGCGTGACGCCCAGGTAGGCAGCCACATGCGCGAAACCGTTTCCGTGATAGAGATAGTCCTGAATCGCATTGGAGTTAAAGCGCCAGTAAAGCGCGACGAGCTGAAGCAGGGTGCTGCAACAGAAAACCACGCCCGCCGCCAGCAGGCCCGCCAGGTACTTGCCCACCAGCAAAACCTCCCTGCGCATGGGCGCCAGCAGGTAGTAATGCAGGCTTTTGTCGAGCACCTCACCCCGGAACAGGTTCATGAAAATGCCCACGCATCCGAAGAATATGACGAGCCGCAGGTAAAACAACTGGAAGACGGCGGCGAAAACGTGGGTGTCGTCGCCGAAGTTGCCGCGCTTCCCAGTCTTGATCAGGAAAAATGTATAGGCGGCGTATAGGAGCACAGGGGCGAAGGCCAGAAAGTAAATCCAGAGCCCGCGCCGGGCAAACTGGGTCTTCTTCAATTCGAGGCGCGCCACCGCCACAATCTGTCGGCGCCAGAGCGCCCAAGGAAGTTTGCGGAAGCTCATTGGGGGGGCTCCTCCGTGCCGATCAGGTATTCGTAGACCGAGAGGACGTCATCGTCAGCCGGCGCCACGGACTCGATATCGATTCCGTTCTGGGCAATCCGATTCAGGAGCAAGTAGAACCGGTCGGCGTCGCGGGTCTTCACCAGCAGTCCCCTGCCGTCGTGGAGAACGCGCGCCTCCACCACGTAGTCGTGCAGGAACACCTGCGAAGCCAAGGCGCCCGGCTTGTTGCAGCGGATGAGAATCTGCATGGGGTGTTCCCGGATCTCATCGCGCACGCCGCGAATCTCCCCCTCAGCCACCACGTAGCCGTTGCTGAGCAGCACTACCTGGTCGGAAATTACATCCACTTCGTGCAGGACGTGGCTGGAAATGATCAGGTGCAGGCCCTGCCCGGCCAAGGCACGGAACAGGGCGATGGTCTCGGCGCGGATGAGCGGGTCGAGACCGTTGAGCGGCTCGTCCAGCACCAGAACGGCAGGGTTATGGCACATCGCCTGCGCCAGCTTGATGCGCTGGCGCATGCCCTTGCTATAGCTCGCGATCGAGCGCTGAGCGGCCTCACCCAAACGGACGCGGTCGATCGCCTGTAAGGCTAGTTCCCTGGCATTCGCATGGCCGCAGCCGGACAGGCGCAGGTGGGAATAAACAAACTGGTATCCCGTCAGGCCGCGGGGGAATGAGTCGTACTGCGTACAGTAGCCGACTTGGCGAAAGAGCTGTTCGGGCTGGCGCGGCGAGAGTCCCAGCACGCGGATGCGCCCGCGTGTAGGCTCCACCAACCCCGTCATCAGGTTCATCAACGTCGTCTTGCCCGAACCATTCGGGCCCACCAGGCTGGTGATGCCTGGCGAAATGGAAAGGTGGACGCGGTTCACCCCCAGCACCTCTCCGTAGAACTTGGAGACGTCCTCGAACACAATGCTTTTGTCCGGGGCGACGTCGTTCATCCGCGCACCACCTCATAGGCGCGAACTTTGCGCGCCAGGAGCCAGAGACAGAAGCCGCTGACCGCAAGCAGCACCATCCAAGCGCTCCCGGCGGAGATTGGACTTCGCCAAGGCTGCCGGAACAAGTGCGCCTCCACCGTGGCGATAAGACGGCCGAGGTTGAGAAGGGCGCCCTTGTTGGTTCGCAGCACGGCGTTGGCGGCCTCACCGAAGCCGGCCCCGAAGAAGAAGACAGCCAGCAGCGCCGCTCCCGCCGCGAGCTTTCGCTTGATCCATGCCGAAAGCGCCAGCGCCAACACGGAGAACACCAGAATCTCAATCCCAGAGCCGAGGAAGATTCTGGCCGCCAGCCAGAGATTCGCCCACATCCAACCCCCTCCGGCGAGGCTGGATTGAATGGTGAACAGCAAAAGAGCGGGAACCCAGGTGACCAGCGAGAGCAACGAAACCAGGACCAGCATCTTGCCCACCACGTAAGCCGCACGTGACAATGGCCGGCAGAAGTAAAGCGGCAAGGCGTTGTTGGCGAGGTCGGGAGAAACGAGACCCGGCCCTACCAGCGCCGTCAGGATGAAAGCCATCGATCCCTGCGTGTTCAGGAAATGGAAAAAGAAGCCGGCATCCACGTCGAAATGCGAGCGGGCGCCGAACATCGCCATTAGGTGCGTGCTGTAGTTCAGGTAAATGCCCACCGCGCAGATCAACGGGAAGAAGAAGCAGGTGACGAAAAACGCAGTCAGGAGCTTCCACTGGAACACGTTCTTGAAAGCGTAGCGCGTGATGATCAAGAAGCGTGACCACAACGGCGTAAGTTGCCCGGCGTAGCCGCGGTAGCTGCGTTTATGAACGGCCATCGCTGTTCTCCATGGCTTTCAAGAAAATGTCCTCCAGGCTGTCGCGGCGGTAATTCATGCGCCGGATCTGGATGTTCCGCTCCTCCGCCAGCCGGTACAGATCGCGGATGACGAAGTTCTCCGGCAACACCATCTTCATCCGCTGGCCGGAGGTCACGGCGCACTCGCAGCCCAGATTCTCGAGCGCGTCAGCAAAGCCACCATCGTCTCCCGCCGTTTCCAGCTCCAGGAAGCGCTTGTTGGTCCGGCGCTCTTCTTCAAGATTCGCGTAGTGAACCTGGCGGCCAGCTTTGAGGATCAGCACCTCGTCGCAGGTCTCTTCCACGTCACGCAGCAGGTGCGAACAAAGCAGGATTTGAAGCTCCCGGCTGTCGCGCATTTCGTGGATCAGGCGGATCATGCGCTGGCGCGCCGGTGGATCAAGACCGTTCGTCGGCTCATCCAAAATCATGAGCTTCGGCCCGTGGACGATGGCTTGAGCCAGCTTGGCAAGCTGCTTCATGCCCAGAGAGTACGTGCCCAGCTTGCGGTACCTCGCTTCGCCCAAGCCCACGTAGAACAACGCCTCGTGAGCGCGCTCCAGGGCCGCGCCGGGGGGGAGGCCGGAGAGTTCCGCCATCATGCGAACGAAGCTCACTGCCGTCATGTGGGCGATGAAGCAATCGGTCTCAGGCATGTATCCGGTAAGACTGCGAACCTGCTTGGTTTGGGTGCGAATGTCGTAGCCGAAGACGCGAGCCGTGCCCGCCGCCACAGGGTAGAATCCGAGAAGCGTATTGATGAGGGTTGACTTGCCGGCGCCATTCGGGCCAAGCAATCCGATTGCCCGGCCCGAGAGAGTGCAACGCAGGTCCTCGAGAATATTCCGCTGCCAGAAGCGAACGCCCAGTCCTTCGAGTTCGATGACGGGAGCCATGGGTCTCGTTAGCTGCCTTTTGGCGCCTGCTGAGCGGCCTTCTCAATGAGCGGCAAGAGCTGTAGCGGCCCGTCGTGGCCAATGCTGAGCAGCGAATCGAAGATCAGGCCGAAGAAGCTGCCCGTACCGGCGACCACAATCTGCTGCGGCTCGCCATAGGCACAAATCAGGCTCGGAACACTGTTCTGGCTCAAGGCGTCAACGGACTGGCGCTCGGCCGGCGTGAGCACAGTGGTCGACTTCAACAGGTCGGCTACCGGCCCCAGCATCGCCCCCAGGTTTTGATAAACGACGGGAATACCAACTACTCCGCCGTCGTTTA
>JBKQVI010000565.1:0-2717 GCA_052139985.1 Terriglobia bacterium | reverse complement strand
GGCGGATGGCACGCACCGCGAAGCCCGCCTTCGAAAGGGCCTCGGCGTAGCCCACCGCCAAATCATTGGCGCGCAGAATTACGGGTACGATGTGCGAATCACTCGACCCCGTGTTGAATCCGGCCTTTTGGAGTTGTTCACGCAAGAAGCAACTCGACTCCCGAACTCGATTCCGCAACGCGTCTTCCTCAGTTACGGCTTGTATTGCCGCCCGAATTTGGCAGGCGAAGTAGGGAGGCAAAGCGGTGTTGAAGATAAAAGTGCGAGCCCGGTTGATGAGGAATTGTTTCAGCGCTTGGGAACCACACACCAAGGCTCCGGCGCTGGCCAGGGCCTTGCCACAAGGATAAACGGCGGCCAGGACTCGCCGTGATGATCCGGCTTCCGCCACCAGACCCCTCCCTTGGGGGCCTAAGACTCCCACCGCATGCGCCTCATCCACAATCAATTCTGCGCCGTAACGATCTGCCATGTTCACCAGCTCCACAACGGGGCTCCTGTCGCCGTCCAGGCTGAACAGGCTTTCCACAACAATGAATTTTTCCTGTGGCCAGCCGGCGAACCTCCGCAGCTCACTTTCCAGGGAATCCCAATCCCGATGCGGAAATATCACCTTTCTCGCCCCGGAATACCGAATTCCATCGATGATGCTGGCGTGGATGGCGCTGTCAGAAAAGACCAAGTCCTCCTTGCGGATCACGGAGCTGAGCAGGCCGATATTGGCCGCGTACCCGGAGGTGAAAAACAGAGCTGCCTCCGCGCCCACGAAGTTAGAGAACTCCTCCTCCAATTCCTCCCAAGCGCGGGCATTGCCGGAGAGCAATCGCGATCCTCCGGAACCCAGGCGCGCGCCAGCCGCGAGCCCCTTCATCACCGCTTCCCGTAGCCGGGAATCCTCGCTGAGCCCGAGATAATCATTGGAATTGAAATCGTTGCCCTGCGGAAGGCTCAAGACGCGAAGTTGCGAACGCCTGCGCAGCTCGCGGAGCTCCGAGTCCAGGCGTTCGAGGGTGGAAGGGTTTCTAGGCACGGCGCATGGGTTGAATCCCGAGATCACGGAGCAGTTGCTGATCCTCATCACGATCGGGATTGGGCGTAGTAAGAAGCTTCTCGCCTACGAAAATCGAATTCGCTCCCGCCAGGAAACAGAGGGCGAAGCACTCGCGGGTCAGGGATGTTCTCCCTGCACTCAGTCTGACCTTGGAAGCCGGCATCAACTTTCTTGCCGTGGCGATGGTCCGAACCATGAGAAAAGGGTCCAGCGGCTCGGTTTGCGCCAGGGGGGTTCCCTCCACGCGCACCAGTAGATTGATGGGCACGCTTTCCGGGTGAGGGTTAAGCGAAGCAAGCTGTTGCAGAAGTCCCACACGGTCTTCGTCCCCTTCTCCCATGCCGATGATCCCTCCGCAACAGACCGTCACGCCAGACTTGCGGACCGCGGCAAGGGTCCGGAGCCTGTCGTCATAAGTTCGTGTCGTGATGATCTTGCGATAGTACTCTGGGGAAGTATCCAGATTGTGGTTGTAAGCCGTCAATCCGGCCTCTGCCAGGCGGTTCGCTTGCGACTGGTTGAGCATACCAAGCGTGCAGCAAACTTCCATTCCCAAGCGGGCAACGGCGCGGACGATTTCCAGGACACGATCAAATTCCCCGCCCTCGGGGGCCTGCCGCCACGCCGCCCCCATGCAAAATCGCGTCGCTCCGTCAGCCTGGGCCCGGCGCGCCGTCTGGACAACCTCGCCCAAGGGTAACAAGGGTTGACGATCAACACCTGCCGCAAAGTGGGCGCTCTGCGGACACTAGGCGCAATCCTCGGGGAAACCACCCGTCTTGATTGAAAGCAATTGGCAGCATTGCACTTCGTTCGGCTGGTGGTGCTGGCGATGGATTTGCTGAGCGGAGAAAACCAGGTCAAGGAGCGGTCGATAATAGACTTCCCGGACTTCTTCGCGGGTCCAATCGGAGCGAATTGAAGAATCTGAGCACGTTTGCTGCACTTTTAGAGACAAGACCTCCCGTGATTTCCTGATCTTTTGTTGACCGCTGCTTCTCTCTGCCCTGTCGCAAAGCATTCTAACCTTATAGCGTCCAAAAACTCAAATCAGGGTGGTTCCCTTTCCCACCAATGTCCGCTGGGCGCCGAATGCACAGCGAGGCCGCATGGCAACTTCAACGGGGCGGGTGTTATACGTAAATGTGGATTGTCGCCGGACGCCCTTTGTCCGTGCAGAATCTCGGATTGACCGCAATCATCGGCAAACGCAAGCGTAGCGCGGACCTCTTCTCGAGGCCCGCGTTTCGTCCGCCAATGACAACAAAAAGCCGCGGACCTAACGAACAGGTCTGCGCCACTTTGCTTGGCTCATAGCCCGTCAAGGCCCGAAGCCGCGGTTCATATCCCCTAACGGGTAGTGCGGCAACGTCCCCGCCGGATCGCGTACGAACGCTTCGGTCTGCGCCACTAGATCGCGCATTCGCTTCCGCGCCGCCGCCCCCACATCCCGGCGGCCAAGCGCCGGCGCCTGGTCGCCCGCCCGCACTGTGCCTGGAGGAGGAACCAAGCCCTCCGAAAGCAGCGAACTATCTCCGCCACGCCGGTCGAACAATCCCTGCAACGACTCGCGGAGCCGGCCGATCTTTTCCTTGCCGAACCTTGCCTCCCAGCGTTTCTCGATCTGCCCAATCAACCGGTGGTACGTGTGCTGCGCCCCCAGGCC
>JBKQVI010000564.1:0-4041 GCA_052139985.1 Terriglobia bacterium | reverse complement strand
GTGCAGATAAGCTGGGACCGCTTCCCACTTCAATCCCCAAAACAGATTAAGGCGGTTGACCAAAACTATCGCCTTATTGAGGCCAACCTCGGAGCTCGCAAAAGGCTGGCGGATACAGTTGACGGGGGAAATCGTGTCGCCGTCCACAACCGTGACATACAGCCCTCCGGGATGACCGCGGGCCACAAGCGATTGGTGAAGGTAAGGCAATCCCGCAACAACTGCGCTCCCTGTTCCTCCACAACCGACCACCAGCACGCGCACTTGCCGTTCGAGTAACTCTGGGTGGATGCGGTGAATTTCCATAACCAACTCCTCAACGTTCGTTTCTGGGGGCGACGAATTCTCGTAGCGTTTCGCCGGCATCGACCAGGTAATGAACCGGGAATCGCTTCTTGCCGGCAAGACTTCTCCACAACCCAATGAACCCTTCAGGGTGGCTGGTGAGCCGCACCGCTCCGGCTGCGTGCGTGAATTCCGATTGAAAGAATGCGTCTTCCCACGATGATATCGACGCAACGTCAAAGCTATCGGGGACACGCATACTCCCAGGGCAGACTCGAATGTCCGTGTTCCAATAAGGAGCGTTCTTCATGGGCGTGTTGGCGCCTGGACGGGAACTTGACGCGACAGCTCGCACGAAAAGGTCCCTCCCTGCAACTTTGAAGATAAGTGCCGGATGCGGGAAGACGAGACCGTTGAGCCTTCGCGCTTCTTCATTTACACCTCCGAAGAACATGACCCGGCGCTGCGGCCGGGACCACCAGACCAGCATGTCAGGAGTGCGTGCCAGGACATTCTCAGGAAGGATTTCCGGTTTGACCTGGGCGCCGAGGCCCTGGGCAAGAGTGCGCAGGAAGGCCGTGGTTACGGCTTCACCGGGAGTGAGAAAAGGAATTCCATTCTCCGCTTGCTTGACTTGGTGCAGGCTGGCGAAGGCGCCATCACCTCCACCCCGGTAAACAAGGACTGCTTCGCTTAGCCGGAATTCCCGGCTGGCGCCGATGTTGACGTAAGCTTTCATGGCTCTCACCTTGAAATAATCCATTGGTCGTTGCCGGGCATGAGGTCGATAATCCCGCTCGCCGCGGCAATGGTCTGGCAGGCCACTCCGAACGTGTGAAAGGTTCGATGTACGCTCGCCGTATCGGTTGGGTCGAAGGGGATGATGATATTGGGCTCCGGCTCCACTTCCATCATTCCCTGAGCCTCTTCATCAAAACAGCCCGCGATTGCATCACCGTTAACAAATACGGCCAGCAGACAGGGCAAGGGTGGATTGCAATCCGAGAGCTGTTCGCCAATGGCGTCGTCAACCTCGGGACGCTCTACGCCGCGAGAGACGCCATCGAGGGCGATTACGGCGTCCACCAGCTTTCTGGCGGTGGAATCGTTGATTCTGTCCTTGACGTGCGCAAGCTCACTGTTCTCCAGCCCGGCTTGCCGCATACACGGTGGAATGGACCCATTTACGTCGGGGACTTCGTACTGGTCAGCGTCCGGCTCCTGTGCGGCCCATTCCCGCAAAGTCTCGGCCCGTTCTTCGGCATCACGCAGGTCGTAAACGCGGAGCCAGCGGTTAAGAGCGCCAACAAAGAGGTGAAAGAACGTCGCTGGCAGTTGTGGGTGGACGTTTTCCAGCAGCTTCAGCGTTGGACCAAACGCCGCACAAGCGCAGGTTGCCTCGGAAGGCTCGACGATGAGGAACAATTGGTTGGGCTTTATTTCATCACGCTCTGCCCAATCAGAGGGGCTGTTGCTGATGACGGCGGAAAGCAGGAACCGGTGACGGATGGCAGGGCCGCCATGGGTGCGAATCCATCGCTCAAGCGTAATCCTGATGAAAGATGTCGGGTCGTGTTCCGCCTTCTTCCAATCTCCGGGGACGGCAATATCCAGGTCCAGAAGGGCCTTGGCCAGCAACACCGCCAAGCGGTCATCCGCAACCAACCGATGGACTACCGGGACGGCGCTAAGTCTCGGCAGCACCAAGCCACTTCCCTGAGCCATCAACTGACCGGAGGAAGCCAGCCAGGTGGCGCGCCGAGTTGGGTGTGGTTGTTGGTGCGGGTGCTCGCGTTGACTGCGGCAGCGAAGAGAACGGCTGCGTTTATTAACTCGGGGCATCGCGCAAACCTCCCCACAAGGGTCTGGTAACGGGCGTGGCGGCCCTGGCGAAGCCTTTCAAGTTCCGCCAGGACCGCACGCTTCGTCACCTCCTTCCTCTTGCGATTTCGGCTCATGGGGTCACCCCTTTGAACCGATGGCGCGCGTGAACTGATAGCGCAGCTTGTCGCCGACCGCCTCCGGCCCGGTGATTGCGGCCGTGGCGATATCAGGATATTGATGTGCGTACAGGGTTCGGACGTCCTCGACCGAAAGCTTGGGGTCCGGGTCCGGTAGCCTCTGGCCACAAAACTCGAAATAGCGGGAAAGTACATGGCTCTCCATCAGAGTGCGAGACCTCCTTGCGATTGGTTTGTGGCGGGCGGGAACAGCCCGAGTGTTTCCATCGGCGCTGAAGTCGGAACGGCGTCACCAGGGGTTGAGGATGCCGTGGAAGACATTGAGGCAGGCGCAGTAGCGGCGGGCGGCTTCACGGTTGCCTTCTTGCGCTCCTCGGCTTTGCGCTTTGCTTCCTCTTGCGCTGCCTTGGCGGCAGCTTCCATGGTGGCTTTGGCTTCGGCCAGAGTGCTGGCAGTTTGCTGGTGGGTTTGGATGTAACCGGCCAATTGCTTACCGAGTTCAGCATCGAGTTCCTCGGGCGAGCCGGTATATGTGAGCGGGGTGGTTAGAGCCGGGTTCTCGTCGGTTTTGGCCTGGGCGGGAATGACATTGACACGAAGCGTTTTGTCATCCACCTTGGCCACTGTGATGAGCACAGTGCGGCCGGCGAGGAGCGGCATGAGTTCAACGAACATGGAGCCTCCTTTTCGTGGCACAGGCGCCACACGTGTTGTTAGTTGGGAAAAAGACGGAGTTAATCCGGGGGGTAGCTTATACTGCCTTAAGGACTCTTGGCGTTGTCGCGTCGGTGGCTCATCGGAGCGGACTTTGCTCGCTCCGCCCCCTTCACCGAGAATCTTGAGGCGTCTTCTACACTTGAAGTTTGCGGGGCAACGAAAATGCCAAACGACGAGTGGATTAGAACAATTGCAGACGGCAGAATGGTGAAATTCTGTCACGACGAAGTGATGGGCGTCACGTTTATCACGGCGCAGATTGCCGGTAACGAAGTGGTTTACTCGATTCTGCTGAACGTAGCAGAAACTAAGCTGAGTCGTGAAGAAGTCGAAGGGCGTTTCCAACGCGAGCTTTTGAAGAAGTAGCGGCGGCAACTAGCGGTGATGACGCGGTCACTGCGAGTATCGCCTGGTTCACGACTCTTTTCTCGCAGACTTGACGATGCGGGGCTGGGCCATTTCTTTCTCGATGCGGGCGAGTGTCGCTTTGTCAGATTCTTTCCTGGGTTTCCTTACGGTTCCCATGTCCACCCTCGAATTGTAAGGGGAAGTTCTGCTTGTCCTCTTCAAACATTATGATAGAAACGGCGAAGGCCCGTGTCTGTTCCATTTTGCACAGATGTCAATCGAAGTGTTGCTGGCAGAACAGCATTCCGGGAAACACTTCTGGCAGGCGGGGATGGATTTACAGGGAGGAATCCGGAACAGGCATAACAATTGGACCTAACGGTGAATAGCCCAGATTAACCCGCCCTGGCCTGACGGCCAGGCTCACATGCCATATCAATCTTCAAGATGGGCTTGGGCTGCGCTGTGTGTTCGTCACTTCCACAATTCCGCGTACGTCCATGCCTTACATTCCATCCGTGGGCAACGAACTCTCGACCACACGGGCATCTGCATACCCACCAATCTTTACCCCTGGAAGGCTCTGCTCGCAGCACCGTTACGCCGGTAGTCTTAATTGTTCGCCCCAGCATCAAGGCATCACGTGAATCCCGCCGCTTCGGCACTTTCTGGTGTATCGAATCCGGCTTGTCCCCTGTCCTCTTCGATAATGCGTCGCATTCCTCATTTT
>JBKQVI010000563.1:0-11432 GCA_052139985.1 Terriglobia bacterium | reverse complement strand
GCTGGCGCCACCATGTGGCGCCAGCCCCGGCTCCAGGGTCCGCACTCTCGATGGTTTCCCCAACCACCATGTCTCCGTGTCGACGCCTTGCTTCGAGATTTCAATAGCGGCACCATGGCGCGGATTTTCTCTCAGGGAGCCAGAAATGAGCAACCCGGCGACGCCGGCCGAAGTGGTCGAGGACGAAGAACCCAACTCGGGCTAGGGTGCATGGTCGGAGGTCTTTGGGGGCTGCGCTTTGTTCCAGCCTCTGGTCGCTCTGCGGGCAACGGGACCGGGAACAAACGTAACACGATAACGTCAATGGAGACCTTACTCACTTGTCACAAACCCCAGCAAGGAGCATGGCAACCGACGAAGAGCCCGTACTGATTCAACCATCGTTTGCCAATATCAGGGTCACACTCAAGGATATCGCCAAGGAGTGCGGTCTTGATGTTGCCACAGTTTCGCGATCGCTCAACGACAGCTATGGCATCCGCAAGGAAACGCGCCAGAGGGTGCTCGCCGTCGCCCAGCGGCTGAATTACCAGCCGAATCAAATGGCCCGGGGACTGGCGACAGGAAAGTCGTCCACCCTGGCCCTGATCATCAGCGACATCCGCAATCCTTTTTTTTCCGAACTGGCGCGCGGCGCGGAGGACGCAGCCTCCGCTGCCGGATATGATTTGTTGCTTTGCAATAGCGACCTGGACCGGCTGAAGCAGATGCGCTATCTGCGGTCCCTGCTCGCCAAACGGGTGAGCGGGATTGTGATGAACTCGGTGCTCGATTTAAGCCAAGCCGTGCAGGATGAGTTGAGCCATTGCGGCGTTCCCATCGTTTTGCTCAGCCGATCCAAGGAAGTCACTGGATTTTCCACGGTGGCCGGCGACAATTTTCAGGGGGGCCTTCAGGCGGGGAAATACCTGATCGATCTCGGCCATCGGGTGATCGCGCACTTTACGGGCCCGCGCAAACACGGCAACCTGGTCGATCGTGCCAACGGTTTTCTGAAAGCCGTGAACTCCGCGGAGCCGAAGCCTGAAGCCATCGTCATCCGTGGGCATCATAGCTACGAGGGCGGATACGAGATGATGAAGCGCTTGCTACGGAACCGCCGCGACGCGAGCGCGCTGTTCGCCTGCAACGATGCCGTGGCGTTTGGGGCCATCCGGGCCGCCTTCGAGGCGGGATTGCAGATTCCGCAAGACCTTTCCGTAGTGGGTTTCGACAACGTGGATTTTGCCAGCCTGACGCGCCCGCCGTTAACCACCATCGATCAGCCGCGCTACGGCCTGGGTCAGGCGGCGGTGGAAATTCTCTTAAGCCATATCGGATGTAAGGGACAGTGGACGCCGGAGGATCGCATGCTGGGAGTGAAACTTATCGAACGCGAATCTTGTCTGCCCTTCGCGAAGCTGCGCCGTGCAGGAGGGCAGTGATGACGATGAACCGCCGGGAATTATTGCGCCGTACCGGAGGCGCCCTGGCCACATCAGCCCTGACCGGGGCAAGCTTTGACCGGGCACTTGCCGCTGGGGGTTCTCCGGCGGGGGCGCCGTCACCCTTGCCGGAATGGATTCGCACGGCCCGCATCGTCCTGGCGGAAGGCTATAATCCGCCGTTCTACCCTTCCTTCGAGTACGACCCGGAGAAGGCGCTTTCCATCGCCCGCCAGCTCAATGCGGAAGCCTTGCGTTATCCGACGGCGTCCTACTGCGCCTACTTTCCGACCAAGACCAAATACCCGATTCATCCCGAGCTGGGTGACCGCGATCCCTTCCAGCGGACGGTGGAACTGTTCCACGATGCCGGTTTGAAGGTGATTGCCTACAACCCTCTGAATCATCCCTTCATGGATGTGCACTCGAACAACCCCGATTATCAGGACTGGATGAGACGATATGCCGACGGGCGGCCGATGATCACCGGGCATTACGGGTGGACGGACTTTTATGAAGGTTGCTTGAACTCTCCCTTCCGCCAGGTCATGAAGGCGCGGGTCGAGGAGGTGCTCACCCGCTATCCCGTCGATCTGATGTACTTCGATGGGCCCTACCAGGGAATGGATCGCGCCGACGACTTTTGCCACTGTCGCTATTGCGAGGCTGCTTATGAAAAGGCCCGCGGCAAGCGCGTGCCCAACCAGGATAAGGGGATGACGCTCGAGGAAGAGATCGAGTACCGCCAGTGGATATCCGAAGACGTGGCGGTGGCGGTCCTGCGCGAGATCCGCGAGACGATCCGCCAGCACCGGCCGGAGCTGCCCGTGGTGTTCAATGGCAATGGCTTACTGGATCGGCACGACTGTGCCGCGCGAGGCTACACCGCGGTCGATGCTTTCATGTTCGAGCACGCCCGGTCTCCCGAGCAAAAGCTGTTGAACTTACAGCTCGGAAGCTCCACGCGCAAGGCGATTTGGACGTACGTGGGCTCGTATGCCGAGTACAACTGTGAGCACCTCCGCAGCGACTCGGTGCAGGGCTGGTTCAGCCACCCCATGGAAGGGGAGGAGTTGGGGATGGATGGGGCCGCGGCTGTGGCAGGCCAGGCGGGAGTGTGCTATTGGGGGCTTAACCGGCTCTTCTACTTGCCGGAGGCGCCACTTGCCTATGGCGAAGGACAGCGCATCAAGGAGGTATTCGATTTCCTCGAGCGTAACGCCGCCTTGTTGCGGTCGGCGCGGTCGACGCCTTCGGCAGCGGTTTTGGTGCCTTCGCAGTCTATCGACTGGTACTCGGGCAAGTATTGGTTGGCCAATCAGAACTACTATCAAGGCGCGTATTTGCTCCTCAAGCACTTGGGATATGACGTGCAGCCGTTTTTGGACTACCTGATGCCAGACGAGGACTTGACGAAGTACAGGTTAGTCTATGTGCCCAATGCCCCTTGCTTGAGCCAGGCGCAATGCGCGTTGCTCAGGCGGTACGTCGAGGATGGCGGATTTCTGGTGGCAACGCATCTGACTGCGGTGACCGATGAATATGGCCGGGAAAGGAGCCGTCCCGGGCTGGCAGAACTGCTGGGCGTCAAGCTCGAGTCGACGGAGCCGGTGGAGATTCCCGATCTCTATTTGCGCCTGCTGCCGTCGGGCAAGCTGGTTCCGCAAGACCTCCAAGTCATGCGTTTTCAGGTGGATGGCGATGCGAAGGTGGTGGCGGAAACCCATGATCGGGGGCACCGGCGCACGCTGGGACCCGCCATTGTGCGGCGCAAGCAGGGGAAGGGCGAAGCCCTTTACATCGGGTCGGGGCTCGAGGCGATCTACGCGGAGACGTTGAACGCGGAATTACGCGCCTACATGGCTTCGCTGCTGGACCCGGTGCTCAGCGGTGCGCGGACTTATGAGTTCCAGGGGGGCTATCAGGCGGGTCTGATGGCGCAGTACGCGGCATCGGAGGACGCGGTGCTGCTGCATCTGCTCGTGGACCGTGGAAGCATCTGGAAAAAAGCTTTGGTGCAGGAGACTTTCCTGCCCTTGGCGAATCTGAAGGTGCGCATTCGCCTTCCGGAAAAGCGGCGGGCGAAGGACGTGTCGCTCCTCTGGGCTCAAGCCAAAGTGGCTTGGCAGGAGCAAGGAGAGTGGGTGGAAGTGACGATTCCCAGCGTCGTAATGCGGGAAACAATACAGGTCAAGCTGGCTTGAACACCCGGAAGGATCGGGCTACTGGAGTTGATGCATTCGCGCGCGCAGGCAGTCGAGGAGGCGGGAGATGAATGAGCCGACGGAGTTCCAAGGGATGACGGCGCTGGTGACGGGCGCCAGCAGCGGGATCGGGGCGGAGACGGCTTGCGCCCTGGGGGCGCAGGGGGCCTTTGTAATGGTCCATTACCATCACAATCGGGAAGGTGCCGAGGAGGTGTTGCGGAGAATACGTGACAAATCCGGAGACGGGTTGCTGCTTCAAGCCGACCTCAATCAGATGGAAGGCACTCGCGACCTGATCGAGCAGGTGCGGAAAACCGGGCGGGCCGTTGATATCCTGGTCAACAACGCCGGCTCTTTGATTAAGCGGACACGCTTCCTCGAGTTCACGGAAGACCTCTGGAGCCAGGTCATGAACCTGAATCTCACGAGCGCCGTCTTCCTTGCGCAAGCCCTACTGCCGCAGATGGTGGAGCGCAAAAGGGGGTTTGTGGTCAATGTCTCCTCGGTGGCGGCGCGATTCGGCGGCGGACTCGGGGCGCTGGCCTACTCGACGGCCAAAGGGGCCATGTCGACGTTCACCAAGGGCCTGGCGCGAGAGTTTGCACCTTACGGAATTCGCATCAACGCCGTTTCACCCGGGACCATCGACACCAACTATCATCGCAACTTTTCCAAGCCGGAAGCGCTCGCCGCTTCCGCCGCCGCCACCCCCATGGGCCGCATCGGGAGACCGGCGGAAATTGCCGACGTGGTCGTGTTCCTATGCTCTGAGGGTGCGCGCTTCATGCAGGGACAGGTGGTGGAAGTGAATGGCGGCTTCCTGATGGTTTAAGCCCGGCCGCACCGCCCTCGGGCGTCCTTCCCGGAGTCTTCCGCCCTTCTGCCGGTGCCCAAAGTTGGTGAGAAACTCGACCTCATCGGCACGCTGTGCCGCTGCAAGGGAACCTTCTCTCGTGCCCCAAAGCGACCCTCGATTCCGGTGGTTGATGATTGCCCTGGTCTTCTGGGCCACCGCCATCAATTACCTGGACCGCCAGACCTTGTCGGTGGTCGCACCCCTCTTAATTGACCAATTCAAGATGACCAACATCACCTATTCCCGGGTCATCTCGGCCTTTATGCTGGCCTATACCATCATGAACGGGGTTTCCGGCCCGCTCATCGACCGGCTGGGCACGCGCGTCGGCTACGCGCTCACGACGGCATGGTGGTCGCTGGCGGCCATATTGCACGCCCTGGTGAGCGGCCCCTGGTCGCTGGGTGTCTGCCGCTTCTTGCTCGGAGCCGGCGAGGCGGGAAACTGGCCAGGTGGAGTGAAAGTGGTCGCCGAATGGTTTCCGGTTTCCGAACGTGCGCTGGCTTCCGGGATTTTCAATAGCGGTTCGTCGCTGGGAGCCCTTCTCGCGCCTCCCCTGGTGGTTTGGATCGTGCTGCGATGGGGATGGCGCGCCGCGTTCCTCTTCCTGGGAGCCGCGGGCCTTGTCTGGGTGGCGGTATGGTGGCGCGTGTATTACACTCCGGCCGAGAGTGTGCAGGAA
Organism: Terriglobia bacterium; assembly: GCA_052139985.1. Taxonomy (GTDB): domain Bacteria; phylum Acidobacteriota; class Terriglobia; order UBA7540; family UBA7540; genus Bog-366. Next base: position 6,263 of record JBKQVI010000563.1, on the reverse strand, counting down.
GAAAAGCCCCTGGCGATCTCGACCGGCCGCTTGTTCCGCGAACGATTCGTCTGGAGTTTCACTCTGGCAAAGGTTTTCCTCGATCCGGTATGGTACTTCTACATTTTCTGGTTCCCGGAATATCTGAAGCGCGCGCGTCACCTTGATTTGGCCAGCATTGGCCGATACGCCTGGATCCCATTCGTCGTCGCCGCCGCCGGCAACCTGTTGGGTGGCTGGCTGAGCGGAATTCTTCTCGCCCGCGGCGTGTCCTTGACCCTTGCACGCAAAGGATCGCTAACCGTCTTCGCTCTGCTGATGGCGGCCGCCATTCCGGCCGTGCTGGTCGGGAACACGCGAGTTTCCATCGGGCTCGTTTCCCTGGCGACTCTTGGATATACCGGCTGCGGCGCGAATATGCTGGCTTTTCCCGCCGACGTGTTTCCCAAGAATGTCCTGGGCTCGATCTGGGGGCTCGCCAGTATGGGCTCGGGCTTTGGTGGCATCGTCTTCGCCCTGCTGACCGGCTGGGTGGTGGATCACTATTCCTACGTGCCGGTGTTTATCGGTTTCGGGCTCATGCCGATGATTTGCCTGCTCATCATGTGGTTTCTCGTCGGCCCCCTCGAACCGCGCGAGCTCGCCGGCGCAAGCTTCAGCCGCCGCAAGGCTAGCGATCGAGAGGTACGGTAAGGCTATATATGGGCCAAAGCGTGCGCATCGCCGTGCTGGGCGCGATCACCGTCGCGGCGGGAATCGTGGTGGCGTTCCTCCCCCGCATACCGCAACCGCTGGATTACCACAATTTCGCGGATCAAAGAACCCTTCTGGCCGTTCCCAATTTTCTCAATGTGATATCGAACTTGCCTTTTCTGCTCGCTGGAGTGTGGGGACTGATGCTGACGGTGGGCCTACTGGAAACAACGGAGCGGAGATTTATTGCCCCTGGCGAGCGCTGGCCCTACTTGGTCTTGTCGTTGGGAGTGGTGTTGACGTGCTTCGGCTCGGCGTACTATCACCTTGCCCCCAACAACGCGCGGCTGGTTTGGGACCGCCTACCGATGACGCTGGCATTCATGTCACTTCTCTCCGCCATGCTGATGGAGCGGGTGAACCTTCGCGGCGGGCTGATCGCGCTGGGACCGCTGCTGATCCTGGGCTTGGCAAGCGTGCTGACCTGGTATGCGAGCGAGGAGCGCGGCGCGGGCGATTTGCGGCTCTATCTGATGGTCCAGTTCTATACCCTGATTTTGATTTTGCTCATCTTATGGCTATTCCCCGCCCGCTATACGCACGGCGGCGACCTGTTAGTGGCCATGGGGTTTTATGTCCTGGCCAAAGTACTTGAGGTGTCAGACCGGCCGATCTTCAAGCTGGGACATATTGTCAGTGGACACACCCTGAAGCACCTGGCCGCGGCGCTCGGGGTCTATTGGGTCTTTCGCATGTTGGCCCGCAGACGCCCCTTGCAGAATAACTTTGCCAATTGAGAAGCATAACTTTGCCGCTCGGCACTCACCTGACAGAACGCAAACAGATACCTGCCCCCCTTTTCTTCCTTTGGGATAGGTCGCCCTCAAGGCTCAGTTCTTCGGAACGGTTTCGCCGGGCTCGAGCGGTTTGATAGTGCTGGCGACCCGGAACAGCTTGTAGTTGGTATACCGATGCTCATTGCGCAGGATAGCTTGCATAGCAAGCGGCGAAGCCGCAGATCGTCCGCCCACTCTCATCTCCTGTTTTGGACACGAGTGACAAGGCGGCACCCGCTTCGCGGGCTTTCCCCGGGTAAGATTGGCATCAGTTGTTGTGCGGAGGCGAGGCGACGGGTCTTGCTGGAACGGGCACAATCACAGAGTTTGCCGCCGGGAGCCGATAATTTGAGTAGACATGCTCCTCCCGAAGGGGATGGCCATCCCACACGGTGGTTACGACGACGCGCAATGGGACCCAGAGAGCGGTGTTAGCAGGATCCGACAAATGGACTTCGCCGAATTGAATTTCGGTAGTCTCCATCTCGAGCTGGACGTCCAGCCGGGGCTTCAGGAGTTCCGCCCTCATCTTCAAGACTTTGTCCGTCCCTTTGTCGACCCATACGACGCCTTGGTATAGCGCCAGGACTCGTTGTCCACTTAACCCGATGTTTTCGTAACCCACGACCGTGGCCCATCCCGGCCTTTCGCCAAACCCCAGAACGTAGGTGGCGTGACCGTCCGCTTGCTGTTCGCCCAGATAACGGAATCTCGATCCAGACAGATCGCCAACAGTTAGGAGCGCCCACATTGCCGCGTAACCCTGCCTGAAGTTATGCCCTGCGTCGGACGCGGGGAGCGGCTTCCCGTCAGGGCGAACACGAAACTCATCAATTCGTAGGTTTCCGGCTTCGTTGTGGGGAATGATCAAATAGCCGAAGTCCCGGCTTAGGGTTGTTTTCATACTACCGGAGGAGTCGCACTGCTCCTCGGTCACGTGCTCGTCGGCAATAACCTCCGTGAATTTCAGGTAAGCGCCCTCGACACCCTCCCCCATCCGGGTCAAGAGAGCGGGCAGTTGTTGCTGGTCGAGAGCGGGCTCGAGTCCGCTGAGTTCGGGCATGACCTCGGCCACATCTTTAGCCGGCAGATCGATCAGGGTGATTGCACCCTGATAGTAAGCCTGTCCGGAAGTATCCAAAACCTCTTGTGGCGCCGCCGCAGCGGGGGCACTGGGCGTTCGGCCATAATGAAAAATCACGCTCGATACCATCCAGACTGCAGCCGCTGCAACGGCGAGAATGACGAGCGAACGTGTCTTTCGGCGGACGATCGTTGATATGGTCTTTTCTTGCATCTTCGTGCCCGGCGCTCCCGCCTTGCCCGGACTTGGGCGGAGTGTGACGCGGCGCACGGACCGATTGTTTACCGTCGGACCGCACTCACGTCTTTGACCAGCATTGAAAAGGAAACTTTCAACAATGCTGCGCGTTTTGACCACCGACGTACAGATTCGGTTCGATAAAGCAGTCTCACAGAGGCCCGGTCGTAAACGAGCAACACCACCCGAGTCTCTGGTTCGAATGTGTCCACGGAGGTGGGGCCTGACAAACGGCTGCCCGCCATGTAGGTCGTTGAACGGTGTTCTCCCTCCGCGAAGTACACTCGGACAACAGCGTCGTCCGGCGCACAAGTTTCGTTCACGCGCCAGGGAAGGGCCGTCAACAAATGCCCTGGCTGGCCTTCCTTCTCGATATATGACTTGACGTCGGAGGCTACCGCAGGTTCCAGGAAAGTTGTATCGACACAGACCGATCGAATGTGGTGCAGCGCCTCCGGGTTAAAGAGGTCGCTACAACGCTTCGTTTCCTCGCCTGAAATGCGCTCACGAGGAACAAGGACCAGAGAACAAGCGAGAGCTGCGAGCGTAAGAACTTGTCGGGGCTTCAGGCTCATAAGCTCCTCCCGGACGTGCCGGGGACTGGCTGAGCTAGGAGAGCAGCATAGGCCCTGCTTTAGTCACAGTCAATAAGGTGGCCGGTAGTGTGATATTTGTGCGTTGCTGCCATCAAATCGCCTCTTGCGCCTTTGGGGATGCGTGCTAGACTTCTGGCATGGCAGACCCGATTAAAGCCGCAAAAGGTATCTTCGATCAGTTCCTCTCTAAAGTTGACCCCGCCAGTATGCCAAACTATGACCCGAACGCCAAAGATCCTCGTGCGCAAGCCGCAGGACGCAAGGGTGGATTGAAAGGCGGAAAGGTGCGAGCTGATAAACTTACTCCTGATCGCCGTTCTAAGATAGCAGCTCAGGCGGCTGAGGCTCGGTGGAAGAATACTTCCGGCACGGCGAAAAACCCCTTGAACAAAAAGTAGTTTTGGCATAGGTTATTGGACCCAGTTCCCGGATTCCCGAGGGATACAATGGAAACCCCAATAATCGCACAGGTTCAATCTGAACAAGGGCAGGGACAACCTACTAGAAAAAATCTGTTTTTAAGGTTGGAGAAGGAATTACAGAGGCCGGTAATATCATACTATACTAGCCTTGTTCACCAAAAAGTATCCATCGAGGATAGCGATGCTGATATACTAGATAGCGTCCTAAGACATGTAGACCTTTCTAAAGGATTTGCGCTTCTCATTAGCTCCAATGGGGGGTATGGAGAGGCCGCCGAGAGAATTGTAAACGTTTGCCGAAACGCGAGCGGAACAGGCGAATTCTGGACGATTGTTCCTGGGAAAGCGAAATCTGCTGCAACCGTTATTTGCTTGGGTTCATCAAAGATTATGATGGGACCAAGTTCCGAACTGGGACCAATTGATCCTCAACTTACCGTAACTGAAAACGCTCAGATAAAGAGATTCTCGGTTTGGAACTTAGTTGAGGGGTACAAAGAGCTTTTCAAGCGTGCTGTAAAAGAGACTGGAAATTTGGAACCTTACTTGCAGCAGCTTAAGTTGTATGACGCCAGGGAGATAAAGGAGCTTGAAGGTGCCATGGATTTAGCTGAAGATATTGCCCAGAGATCGCTGGCAACTGGAATGATGAAAGGAAAGTCCGAAAAGGAAATCCATAAGAAGATATTGATGTTCTTGACCCCACAGCAAAAGAAATCTCACGGAAGGCCGATATACTTCGATGAGGCTGAGAAATGCGGCCTAACAATTGAACGGCTAGACCCGAAAAGTAGGATTGGAAAACTAGTCTATGAGTTGCATGTTAGGACAGAGAACTTTGCCAGGACGAGGGTTTACAAGTGCGTAGAGAGCAAATTCCATGCGTTTGCTTCCGCTATTGATTAAGGAGGCTACTGTGGCGAACAGGAAAAAGGTTAGAAGAATTGGGAGGGAGAGCAAGAGAATGATCTCTGCCGGAAAGAACTTGAAGCGGATCGAAAAGGAAATCGCCCCATACATTACCCCGAGGCGTTCTGAGGTCTTCTCTACTGCTGGGAAGTGGAGGGAGAATAGTAGCTGCTGCTCGGCTGCTTTCTAAATCGATTCCATTCTGATTTCTTATAAATGGCCCGAAGTTGATTCGGGCCATTTTTATTTTGTTTCGGCAGAAGATTTTTCTTGACAATGCTTGAACACATTGATACTCTTGCGTTGTTAGTGAGAGGAATCGAAATGAACTGCCCAACCTGCAATCAGCCAGCTAAGAAGTTCGGAAAGCACCGGAACGGTCTGCAACGTTATCGCTGCGTATCCTGCAAGAAGACCTTCACAGAGGAACACGCAAAGCCTCTCGGCAACATGATCCTGGCCGAAGAAAAGGCTCTCAGCGTTTTGCAGCACTTGGTAGAGGGTTGCTCGGTTCGTACCACTTCTCGCATAACAGGCGTGCATCCTCGGACTATTCTCAGTCTTCTGAGTCTTGCTGGCGCACGGTGCGAAAAATTAATGGAAGAGCGCATCCACGGGATGCGGGTCAAAGAAGTTCAGTGCGACGAGATGTGGGGTTTCGTTGGAATGAAAGAGAAGACAAAAGCGGCGAAGGGAAAAGACGATGTAACGCTCGGGGATGCCTGGACGTTTGTTGCCATTGAACGGCACAGCAAGCTGGTTTTGGCTTGGCACCTTGGACGCCGCACCGAGCGCGATACGGTCGCCTTCACAGAGAAGTTAGCAGCGGCTACGGAAGGCAATTTCCAAGTGACCACGGACGGCTTCGCGGCCTACAGGGATGCCATTGTATTGAGCCTGGGAGCGCAAGGCGTGGACTTCGCGCAGTTGGTCAAGTTGTACGCTTCCAGCCCTGAGAGCGAGACGCGCTATTCCCCGGCTCAGTGCATCGGCTGCAAGAAGACTCCCGTATTCGGAAGTCCCGACCGGGCAAAGATAAGCACGTCTCATGTCGAGCGCCAGAACTTGACCATGAGAATGCAGATGCGGAGACTCACCCGCTTGACCAATGCGTTCTCAAAGAAATGGGAGAAGCTCTACGCAATGCTGGCACTGTATTTCGCGTGGTATAACTTCGTTCGCATCCACCAAACGTTGCGCGTGACTCCCGCCATGGAAGCCGGAATCACAGATCACATATGGACAATTGAATCGCTGCTGGCGTAGTATACGGACGGTTAGATATCTGGAGGCTAAAGGCTGTTCAGTGCGGAAGGTGTGAGCGCACCCAAGGCACCTAATACGGCCCCGCGTTATTGTCTCATGCGGAGGCTGAGATGTCTATCACTACACTTGAAGAACCAGCGATTCCGTAAGGTACGCCTCGGCTGGGGGCAGTCGGCTGATTGGGAACAAGCTCCGCGATTGACGGAACTCGGCGGGAATCGAAATTGAGTTTTCGGTGGTG
>JBKQVI010000562.1:0-12961 GCA_052139985.1 Terriglobia bacterium | reverse complement strand
GGAGGCACTACCGCACCGGAAGATTGCTGTAGTCACGCGCAAAAAACTGCCCGAGCGCCGCAAACCTCGTTAGCATGCAGCAACTTGCACGTAAAATGTCACTCCGACTCCATGGTGAACACCCGTTATAGGGAGAACGATCCATCGCCTGACCATCGGGTTCAGCGGCAGCCTTGGCGAGTTTTGCCCCCATGAGCGGAGTCGATCGGGATCGCGAGGAGGAGCTATGTCTGTGGCGCCGCGGAGTCGTGTGAATACTTTCGCCGGGAGGTTAGCCGCCGTCGCTCTGCTGGGGGCCCTGACGCTCCCGCTGAGCGCAAAGCCCGCACTCGGCGAAGATTTTCTCCATCATCTCGATAGTTCCGTGGTGGCGCTGACCCGGCAGGTTTCCCCGGCCGTCGTCCAGATTCTGGTGAGCGGATACTCGGCAGTGGACCAGCACGGGCGCACGGACACGGCGCTGATCGGCCGTCAGCGCTCGCTGGGTTCGGGCTTCATCGTTGACCCGGACGGGTACATCATCACCAACGCGCACGTGGTGGAAGGCGCCGTGAGAGTCCGGGTGGTGTTGTTTTCGTCGGAGAACAGCGTTTCCCCTCACGCCACCTTGCGCTCCAGGCCCACAACCATGGACGCGCGTGTTCTGGGCGTGCACGCCGAGACGGATTTGGCCTTGCTCAAGATCGAAGCCAGCGGCCTGCCGTCACTTCCTTTCGGCAGATACCAGGACATTCACCAGGGCCAAATCGTATTTGCCTTCGGAAGTCCCGAGGGGCTGGCCAATTCCGTAACCATGGGCGTGGTGAGCTCCGTCGCGCGCCAGCCTGACCCCGATCGCTCCATGGTGTACATCCAAACTGACGCGCCCATCAATCCCGGAAACAGCGGCGGCCCCTTGGTGGATATCGAGGGCAGAGTCGTGGGGATCAACGCCTATATCTTGACGCAAGGCGGTGGAAATGAGGGTCTGGGCTTTGCCATTCCCAGCGGGGTCGTGCGGCGCATTTACCACCAACTGCGCAAGCAGGGACACGTGCACCGCCAGGAAATCGGAGCCTCCGTCCAGACGATAACCCCGACCATGGCGGCGGCGCTCGGATTGCCGCAGGACTATGGCGTAATCGTCTCCGATGTGGTTCCCAAAGGTCCCGCCGACGGGGCGGGGCTGAAGGTGCAGGACATCATTCTGACGCTGGACAAGCGGCCCGTGATCAACGTGCCCCAATTCGCCGCCGCATTCCAGTGGCGCGAGGATCCCGCGCCCCTCCAATTAGAGGTCTTGCGGGCCTCAGAAAAGGTCTCCCTGGAGGTTCCCGTCGTTGAGCTACAGGGCGACATGGATCGCTTGGCGGACTCCCTTGACCCGGTGAAGGACTTGATTCCTCAACTGGGAATCCTCGGCGTGCAGATCGACCGCAAGATTTCCGACATGGTTCCGGACCTGCGCAAGGCGTCGGGAGTGATCGTGGCGGCCCGCACCGCCTTTGGCGCCTCAACCGATTCCGGTCTCGAGACCGGAGATGTCATCCATGAGTTGAACGGCACTACCATCATCAGCCTGGACACCCTGAGCACGGGCATTAAGCAGCTCAAGCCCGGCGACCCGGTGGTGCTGCAGATCGAGCGCGACGGCAAACTGCAGTATCTGGCGTTTGAGATGGAGTGAGGCAAGAAAGGTGTGAGGTGCCAGGTGTCAGGTGCAGCCATCAGTAAACCCTTTCCCCAAGGGGGTAGCGCACCATTAGTTCTGGTTTCTCATTATGGGTTTGGTAGGGCATAGGGTTAGCCCCGCCGCTACCATGCCGTTGCATTGATTCCGGGGGGCGCCCCTTCGGGGTTTGAAAGCACCAATGCCCGGAGCGAATTGGCGAGGTTGGTGAGGAGTCCGGGCCTCGTCGAAGCCGACGAATAGAACTAAGAAGCATTGACGTGCTCAAAATGAATCTTCAGCCCGTACCACCACAAACCCCACATGACTACTACCACCAGAGCCATAACCGACGAGATAACCTTGAACCAAACACTCTCGTGCAATCCTGCGAATCCGTAGTTACCGAATATTTGCCAGACCATTACGCACCAGCTCGCAGCCAGATAAGCGAATCCCAGTTGCCACGCAAATAACTTCCGACGGTATGCCCCCACCGCCAGAACGAGCAAAAAGAGCCCGTGGGCGCCGACCACGATCGGCGCGGGCGATTTGTACCCCACCGCCGCACTCTCGTGCGCGGGCGTCAGCGCCTCCGGTCCGATGTATGCGATAACCAAATTGGCGATTCCAATCAACGCAAGGATCCCCGCGATCCTCCGCAAGACGCTTGGTGTCCCCGCCTGCCCCGCCAGGACGGGATTAGTCGTACTCGCGGCCGTTTGCGGGCCTTCACTCTTCGGCGTGCCGAGCGCGGTGGAAATGACACTAGACAGCCATGCGACGTCACTGCTCGAAAACCGTTTAGCAGCCCAGACGAACCCGACGCCGAGACAGAACATCCCAATCCCGGCGAGAGGCAGAAAGCCACTGGAACTGCCCTTCAGGGTGCCCGGCAAGGCCATCGCCGCAAAGACCAGAGCGAATCCCAGCCAGAATGTCATGAAAACCTTCACCACAGGCAGCATCGAGAATCTGCCGCTGAGGTAAACCTGGCCACCGCGCAGCTCGAAGTGCCCAAAGAAAAAGGGCTTTAAGGAGTTACCCACCATCGGGATGACATGCTGAAGTCGAACGCGTGATTCCTTCACCGGCCCGACAGCAGCCTCTTGAGTAAGTGCGGAGAAAACCGACCGCTTCGTTGCATTGCGAAGACGAGTGATCGACTCTTCAAGGCCTACTGAGCTTTTGAACTCCGCAGGAGTGGAGCCATAAAGCAGTTGCAGCAACCAGCTAATCATAATGCTCAGAGTGCAGGTAATGTGCTTCGATGGCCCTCACTTTTGCCAAGCGGCGAACGTGGCGTTCCTCGCCGGAAAACTTGGCGCGCAGGTAATCGCGCACGAGGTCTTTGGCCAGCTCCCCTGCAATCACTCGGGAACCCAAGACGAGGACATTCATGTCGTCGTGCTCAACGCCCTGGTGCGCGGAATAACCGTCGTGGCAAATGGCGGCGCGGATTCCGGGAATCTTGTTGGCGGCGACGCAAGCGCCCACGCCACTACCGCATATCAGCACGCCGCGCTCGGCTCTGCCGTCCAGCACCGCGGCGGACACGGCCTCGGCATAATCGGGGTAATCCACGGGCGCGGTGCTCTGGGTGCCAACGTCCAGCACCTCGTGGCCCAGGCCGCGCAGAAATTCAACCAATTCCTTCTTCAGTTCGTAACCGGCATGATCCGAACCCAGTACAAGGCGCATGGGAACCTCCGGCAGAATATTCGTTCATCTGGTCATTTGTTCATCGGGCCATCGGGTCATTGAAAAGCGCTCACTTGCCGTTGTCCTTCGCAAGCGACGCGCGCCGATCGCGAGCCCCTAGCTACTAACGACGGACCACGGACAGTTCTTAAATGGCTCGATGACCCGATGAACAAATGACCCGACACTTACGAGCTTCCTATCAAAATCCCGGTCAGGAAAACCAGCGCTCCACCCACCATCACTTGAAAGGCCGCGGAGAGCAAGGGCGTGTCCATGTAACGGTGGCGGATGTAACTAATCACTCCGAGTTCCACGGCCACGACGGCGACTGCCGCCGTCATGGCCAGGCGGAAATCGTGAATCAGGAAGGGCAGCGTGTGCCCAATACCTCCCATCGCCGTCATGAGCCCACAGACCGCACCCCGCACCCAGGGATGCCCGCGCCCGGTCAGTGAACCATCATCGGAAAGCGCTTCGGCAAATCCCATGGAGATGCCCGCTCCCAGCGAGGCCGCCAATCCCACCAGAAAGGCATCGGGGCTGCTGCGCGTGGCGAAGGCTGCGGCGAAAACCGGAGCCAGTGTTGACACCGAGCCGTCCATCAACCCGGCCAGACCTGGCTGGATGATCTGCAAAACAAACAGGCGTCGATGCGAGGCTTCTTCCTCGCGGCGCACGTCGGGGGTCAGGTATTGTTGCTGTAGCGATTCCGCCTTGGCCGAGTGCTGGGCCTCGACCTGGGCAAGATCGCCCAACAGCTTTCGTACCGAGGCATCCGACACCTGCCCAATGGCGTGTTCGTAAAAGCGCCGGCTCTCGAGTTCCATGATTTCCGCTTGCTTGCGCACCGTGTCAATGCCCAGGGGACGCACCAGCCACACGGGTTTATGCTGGATGAAACCCTTCACGTCATGGCGTCGAATCAGGGGAATGTGCTCGCCGAACCGCTGGCGGTAAGTTTCAATTAAGCTGCGCCGATGCCCGGATTCTTCCTCTTGCATCGCATCAAACATCTTGGCCGACGCGGGGTAGGTTTCGCGCAACCCGTCGGCAAAATCGCCGTAGATGCGCGAGTCCTCTTCTTCCAGAGTAATCGCGAGCGCCAGGATTTCCTGCTCGGTAAGGTCTTTGAACTTTTTGGCCACAGGCTTTCTCCTTGGCCCCACTGGAAAGGTAGCGCAGGACTGGAGGGCGAGCCCTGCAATGCAATGGCGCAAATCCTTGCTCTTTTAGCAAGAGTTTCCGCGCCGTCCGTAGGGCCGAACCGCGTTCGGCCCGGGCCCGCGCCGCTGGCCCCTACATTCCTGGTTGCGGCCCCACCGCGCTGCGCTGCCTATTGGCTCTTTAGCTCACCGTCCGCTTGCCGGCTTTGCGGTCAGCGTACTGCTCGGCGATCCAGGCATAGGTCTTGGCCAGTCCCTCGCGCAGCGGAGTGCGCGGCTCCCAATGGAGAATGCTCTGAATCATCGTGTTGTCGCTGTTACGGCCTGCCACGCCGCGGGGCGCAGTCGGGTCGTACTTGCGCTGAAGCTTCGTGCCGCCGATCGCCTCCACGATGTCCACCAATTCATTAATCGAGACCAATTCGCTTGACCCCAGATTGATGGGCGTGGCGATCAGGTCCTCGCAATGGGCAATCATGTCGATGCCTTTGACGCAGTCGTCGATGTACATGAAGCTGCGCGTCGCTGTGCCGTTGCCCCAAATGACAATTTCGTTCCCTTTCGCGTCTCTGGCCTCGATCACCTTGCGGCACATCGCCGCCGGAGCTTTCTCTCTCCCGCCATCCCAAGTGCCGTGCGGCCCATACACATTGTGAAAGCGCGCGATAAAGGTTTTCATTCCGCGCTCAGCCCAGTACTCCTGGCAGACCATTTCCGAAAAGAGCTTTTCCCATCCGTAGCCGCGCTCGGCCATGGCGGGATAGGCGTCCGACTCTTTCAGCGCTCGGACCTTTGGGTCTTTCTGCAAGTCGGTATTGTAAGCGCAGGCGGAGGACGAGTAGAAGTAGCGCTCGGCACCGGCGCGGTTGGCAGCTTCAATCAAATGGGTGTTGATCAGCACGCTGCGCAAGCACTCAATGCGAAAGCGCTCGATGAAGCCCATGCCGCCCATGTCTGCCGCGAGGTTATAGACTTCCCACGCTCCTTCACAGGCGCGAATACAGCTTTCCTCGTCGCTCAGATCCAGACAAAGGCTCTCGACCCCCGGGACGCGCTGATACCACTCCGGCAGGGGCTTCTTATCAACCGCGCGAATGCGAGTGAACCCGTGCTCCTGGAAATATCGCACCAGGGATCCCGCGATGAACCCCCCAGCCCCCGCGACAACAATCAACCCGTTCTTGTCCCGCTCGGTGCGATTGCCGGCCAACGATCCCTTTTCCATTATTCCCCTCCTCATAAGATTGAAAGCTTCTGTAAGTTGCTTGATTCCCCTCTATTCAATCTCTAGCAACACGGAAAATGATATCAGATCAGAATGAAATAAACACCTTCGTCCAACTGATCGATTGCGGCCGCTCGCTCAGTCTGGAGAGAGGTTGCCGCGCTCCGCGCCCTTGTGGGATACTCGCCCCAGACGGGCTCTTGATTGCCGCGCCTGGATAACCACAAACCGCCGATCTGGCGCATGTGTGAGCAGCGCCGAGCCCCCGTGAAGGCTACGGCCTAAGCGAGTGAAGTGGAATCGCGTGAAAGTTTGCTAATGGAGGAAACATCCATGTCAAAGGTTATGACGCGGCGGAAGTTTATGGGCAAGACGGGTCAGGCGATTGCCGTGGGCGGCACCGCAGTATATAGCGGATCAGCGGTTGCGGCGCACGGTGCGACACGCGGATCGGCGAACGTTGTTAATTACTACGAGAAGCTCGGCGTCAGGCCGCTCATCAATGCCGCAGGCACCTACACCGTCCTTTCCGCGTCAACGATGCCGGAGGAAGTCCAGGCCGCCATCAGCCTCGCTTCGAAGCACCCTGTGCAGCTCGAGGAACTGTTGCGCGCTTCGGGCGAATACCTGGCGAAGCGCTTGCAGTGTGAGGCCGCCCTGGTCACGGCAGGCGCCGCCTCTGCCCTTACCCTCGGAACTGCCGCGTGCATTACGCGCGGAAATGCCGACGCCATCGTGAGCATTCCCCCTGACATGACGGGGCTGAAGAACGAGGTGGTTGTCCAGAAGGCGCATCGCTACGAGTACGACCACGCCCTGCGGAACTGCGGCATTCGCTTCGTGGAGGTGGAAACGCTCGCGGAGTACGACGCGGCATTCAACGAGCGGACCGTGATGGCGCACTTCTTCAATGCGGCCGAGGGAGGCGAAATCAGTCGCGAAGACTGGGTACGAGTGGCGCATCAACACGGCGTGCCTTGCTTCAACGACGCTTCGGCGGACGTTCCTCCCATCGCGAATTTGTGGAATTACACCAAGATGGGCTTCGACCTCGTGACATTCTCGGGTGGAAAGGGAATCCGCGGCCCGCAGTGCACGGGCCTGCTACTGGGAAAGAGAGACCTGATCGAGGCAGCCGTGAAGAACAATTCTCCCAATTCCAATACTGTCGGTCGAGGCATGAAGGTTGCCAAAGAGGAAATTGTCGGACTGGTGGCCGCGGTGGATTGGCTGCTGGCCCAGGACGAAGACGCCATGCAGAAAGAGTTCCATCGGCGTGCCGAGCGAATCGCCGAGCGCGTGAAAAGCCTTCCGAGCGTCGAAACTCGGATCTCCGTTCCGCCCGTGGCCAATCACGTCCCGCACCTCTTGATTACCTATGACCCCAACCGGATCAAGCTGCGCGGGAAGGAAGTGCTGGAGAAGATGCGCGCCGGGACACCTCGTATCGAACTTAACCCCGCGACGGGAGGCGGGTCCGCAAGCAAAGGCCTGGAGAGCGGAGTCAACACGATTGTGGTTGGCGTGTGGATGCTGCAGCCCGGCGAGGACTTGGTGGTTGCCCGGCGCTTGCACGAGGTACTCCAGCAAGCCACGAACGCGTGAACCCGCCTTTCGTGCTAGGTCCAGGATGTTTTGAGTTGCGCTGGCTTAAGCGGGAATCTTGCGCTAAAGTTCTTCTCGCAGCAAACCTAATGTAAAAATGCAGCAGTAGCCTTCCCCTCGTGCAAACTGCGCAAGGCGCAGTCCTGAAGGAGGACTCATGACCAAGAATGAATTCTGTGAAATGGTTTTACAATCGTTTGGGCCTGCCGAAAAGCTGATCGGCATGGTTCCAGCGGACAAACTAAATTGGAAGCCCGGGCCCACGTTTATGAGCACCGGCCAAGTCTTAGCCCATCTAAGCGACGGGCTCGGGGGCGGCCTGGAAACAACGTTGAGCGGCAAATGGCCATCCATGGAAGAGATGGACGCCGGTATGAAACTGGAGAACATGCCGTCCTGCGGTGTTCAGGAAGCTCTGAGCAAGCTTGCAAAGGACAAAGCGACTCTTCGCTCGATATTGGACGGCATCAGCGAAGATGACTTCACCAGCCGCATGGTCTCCGTGCCCTGGGGCTGGACCGCTAAATTTGAAATCATGAGTATGGGCTTCCTCGGACACTTCAACAATCACAAAATGCAACTGTTCACCTATCTGAAACTGCTCGGATTGCCCGTCAATACTGAGACTTTGTACGGAGCTTAGCGGAACAATGAGGGAAGTGGCCGGAGCAGGTCAGACGCCCACAACCCTGCTCCGGCGCTCGAGCAACAGAACGTCGCGCCACACGCCGTGCAGCTTTTCGAGGCGCTCGCGGCGACCCACCTTACGGAAGCCGGAATTACGCTGCTGCCGGGGCGGCGTGTTTTTTCCGGCGCGCCACCGCGGCGACGATCGTCCCCAAGATCGAGCCCAGCACAGCCGTCCACCCGATCCACAACGTCATTTGTGGCAGGACCCCCGCGAAGAAGAATTTCTGTAGGGGAGGCATGTGGACGAGGGACGGGGGCACGGCGTCATAGTGCGTTCCCCACCCCGCACCGCCATTTCCCGTGATGGCGAAATACATCACGATGAGAACCGGAACGCGGGCTGCGAACGCGTACGCCACCAGAGTTTTTCCCAAAGCGCTCCAGCCCAGGCCGGGGACAAACGCAGAACCCAACATCAATAGGAGCCCGAGGACAGTCAGGAAATTGGCATGGTTAACGGTTGAGCCGAACAGGAACCCTCCGGCGGCCAATACCAGCAGCGAACCCGCCGCATAGCCGATGGCTTTGCCCATGGTTGCAGGCGCCTCTCCAGCCCCCGCGAGCTTCAGGGCGAAATACGGACCGAAAATGATCGGTAACCACGAGATGCCCACTAAGGCGCCACCCCCGCCTGCCGCGGTGCTGAACCAAGGTGTGGGCCAATGTTTGACTTCACCGACTACCCGCAGGATGGTCACTGCGAGTGTAATCACGGTGGGGACGGCGATGAGGCGGGCAATGTGAAGTGATTTTGCTTCTGCCATGGAAGTCCTCCTTGTTCCAGTGATTTTGCGACTATAGCCGGATATTAGCGCATTTTGTGCTCGTTTGCTTGGGTTTTGGAGCCTGCTCCGGGTTGCGGTGAAACGCCGCCCGCCCGTGCGCATTCTTGATCACCGCCTTTCCCCGCTCCACCCAGGATCCATCGTGGATATTCCGCCAGTAGGGGCAAATGCCTGACGTACGCCCCAAGGTTAGCAGCAATGGTATTGACAAATTGTCCCAAAGCGAAATACCATGCTGTGGGGCATTCCAATCCAGACTACTGCAAGCGGTTTTTCTGCGGCTGCCGAAAGCGCAAAGGTAACGCTGAGTTGCCCCAGGGCTTTGGCTTTGCTTCTTTCGTCAGGCACAGATACTTCGATTTAAGGGGAGGGTCAATAGATGACTAAGACAGCTCGAAAGCTTCTGCTCGGCGCAGCATTAACGGGGTTCGTAGTCGGCACGACGGTGGCTGCCTCCGCGGCGCCCAATCCCGCCGATGACACTTCGAAAACAACTAAGGTGGCGAAACACTGTTGTGCGGGAAAGAACTCTTGTAAGGGTCAAGGCGGTTGCGGGGCCGACAAGGGAAAGAACTCTTGTTCCGGCAAAGGTGGTTGCAGCACAAAAACCAGTTGCAAAGGCAAGCCCTGCACAGATTGATAGGGGCGAACTCACGGCGCGCGGGCTGGTGGTGTAACTGCCGGCCCGCCGTCCTTTCAATTTTTTGACGATTAGCGAATAACTCCATGCCGGCGAACCGCTTCAACGGAAACTCGGACTATGGCGTAGGCATCGGCCTGCGTGTCCCCCACTATCGGCACATCTTCAAGAAGAAGCCTGTGGTCGATTGGTTCGAGATCATTTCTGAAAACTTCATGGTAGATGGCGGACGCCCGCTGGCCATCCTCGACCAGATTCTCGAGCGCTATCGGGTGGTGCAGCATGGCGTTTCGATGTATTTCGGTTCCGCCGAACCGCTGAACCGTGAGCATCTGACGCGGCTGAAGTCCCTGGTGAAGCGCACCAAGACCCCGTGGCTCACCGATCACCTTTGCTGGGGAAGCGTGGACGGGCGTTACACGCACGACTTGCTCCCCATGCCTTACACCTTCGAGGCGGCAAAAAAGACGGCGCAGAAGATTCGCGAGGCGCGCGACTTTTTGGAAGTGCCCCTGGCGGTTGAAAACGTGAGCAGCTACGCCGAGTTTCACGTTTCCGAGATGACGGAATGGGAGTTTCTGAACGAGGTGGTGGAAGCCGCCGATTGTGGAATCCTGCTCGACGTCAACAACATCTATGTCTCGTCGCGGAACCACGATTTCGATCCCTTCGAATATCTCCACAGCGTTCCCGCCGAACGTGTGGCGCAAATCCACATCGCCGGGCACACGAAGTACCAGAGATTGATTCTCGACACGCACGATCATGCCGTCATTGACCCCGTTTGGGCTCTTTACGCGCGTGCCATCGAATTGGCGGGCCCCACGGCGACCTTGCTCGAGTGGGACGATCGCATTCCTTCCTTCGACGAAGTTCACCGCGAAGCCTTGAAGGCCAAGCGCTATTTGCCGGAACAATTGCGGGAGGCTTCATGAACCTCGAGCAGCTCCAGCGGGCTGTCTTCGAGGTAACTCGGCAGCCTCTTACGCCCTCGGAAAAGCTGCGCCCGCGCCTGCCGGATGGAAGGTCGATCCGCGAGATTGCCAACGCCCTCATCAAACCTAACGATCGGATGACATCGTTCGATCGCCTCCAGATTTACAGCCAGCAGTACTGGTTCAGAATACTGGGGTCCTTCAGCGAGGACTTTCCCGGCCTGCGCAGCCTTGTCGGCGAGCGGAAATTCGAAAAGCTTGCGACTGCCTACCTGAATGAGTGTCCCTCTGAGTCTTTTACCTTGAGAAACCTCGGCTCCCGTCTGGAAGCGTGGCTTCGGAAGCATCCTGCGTACATCGCTGGCGTGGAACGCGTGGCGATGGACATGGTAAGGCTGGAGTGGGCGGACATCGAAGCCTTCGACGAACGGGAATTGCCGCGACTCACCGCTGAAGACGCCGCAAAATTGAGCGGCGACACCTTCTTCCGCCTGCAACCGCATCTGCGCCTGTTGGAGTTGGCCTACCCCGTGGATGAGCTGCTGCTGCGAATCCGGGGGCAGGATTCCAGGAGCGATACCGTCAGCAACGCGGTGATAAAGTTTCCTCACTCGTCGAGAATCCGGCGTTCTTCGCTGCCGCGGCCCAGGAAAGTGTACCTGGCCGTTTACAGGCTGCAAGGAAGCGTGTATTTCAAACGACTGACGCGCGACGCCTTCGCACTGTTGCAGACGCTGGCACAGGGGGAGCCGCTCGAGGAAGCCATCGAAATCGCGCTGCTTCGCCGTCGCCGCAACGTCGATCGCCTCAGCGCGCAAGTGCAGGAATGGTTTCAGAATTGGTCGTCGTTAGGATGGCTTGCCCCGCAATCCTGAAAGCCTTCAATCTATGAACAGCGTGATTGAACTCATCGAGCGGGCATACAGTTGGTTCCTGCGCGCCGCGAACGCCTGCCAGTCGCCTCTGCTGCTTGCCGTGCGGCTCTACTGGGGTTGGCAGTTCTGGCAGACAGGGTGGGGAAAGGCCAAGAACATTCCCCACGTCATTGAATACTTCACCAGCCTGGGTGTTCCCGCTCCTGCCCTGAACGCGCACTTCATTGCCTGGCTTGAAGTCGTCGGAGGCATTTTGCTGGCACTCGGGCTGTTCTCGCGTCTCATCGCTTTCCCCTTAACGATCGACATGGTCGTGGCCTTTGTCGTTGGGGATCGTGAGGCGCTCGGATCCATCCTCTCCGACCCTGATAAGTTCTACGCCGCCGCACCCTATACCTTCCTTTTCGCTTCCCTCATCATCCTGATCTTCGGTCCCGGAATGTTTTCCCTCGATACCCTGATTGTCTGGTACCGTAAGAAACGCGCGCCTAAACCGGAAATAGCGGCAAATTGAGGAAGGTTTTGTGGCACGGGCTTCCAGCCCGTGATCGGTCACGGCCAAGATGGCCGTGCCACGATTTGGTTGCGGCGCCAGTGCGCTACGCCGCTGTGGGGAAACCCTTCTTGAGCTACAATCATGGCGACCTATGAAGCGCGAGTATCCAGAACATCCGCTGGTAGGAGTCGGCGGGGTGGTGATTCATCGCGACCGCGCCCTGCTGATTCGCCGGGGCAGCGAGCCGCTGAAGGGCGAGTGGTCTATTCCCGGCGGTATGCTGGAACTGGGCGAGGAACTTGCGGCGGGCGTGCAGCGCGAGTTGAAGGAGGAGACCGGCCTCGACGTCGAACCCCTCGAGCGCATCCTGGTTTTTGAC
The DNA here is from genome assembly GCA_052139985.1 of Terriglobia bacterium. Lineage (GTDB taxonomy): Bacteria > Acidobacteriota > Terriglobia > UBA7540 > UBA7540 > Bog-366. Next base: position 816 of record JBKQVI010000562.1, on the reverse strand, counting down.
CGGATCATGCGCGAAGGCGGCCGAGTGAAATACCATTACGTCATCGTCGATTATCTCTGCCGCCGCAAGAGTGGACGGCTACGCCCCGCTTCCGACGTGACTGACGCGCGCTGGGTGCGGCGTGAGGACCTGCCGCAATACCATCTGACAGAGATGGCCACCGCGGTGATCCTCGAAGCATTCGAGGTCATGAACAAGCGGCGTTAACGGCGCACGAAGTTTCCGCATTTCGGCGGTGATGCCGTCCATGGTACGCACGTAGCGCATTGTCATCCTGCGGCCGGGTTCTTTCGGGCCGACGGACCTCGGTAGTTCGCTCCGCTTACGATTCCTGGATACTACCGGGGTCCTTCGCCCTGAAAAGCGAGGCTCAGGATGACAGGGCGAGTGGTTGGCGCGAATGAAAAGGCAGGGAAGGTGTGAAGGAATTCCGGGAAAAGCAAAGGTATCTCGCGCAGAGCCGCAAAGGCGCAGAGGCTGAAAAGAAAACGAAGGCTTTGTCTGTTTTGAGTCTCGGCATCTCTGCGCGAGTTTCCCTATTTTTTCACACCTTCGGAGCCTTTGCGCCGAGCAGAGGGCAAGCCGCAATTGAAGGCGAACTTGGACAGTAGTGAATCCTGCTATCTCACCTGCCCGATCTTTTACCCTTTACCATTTATCATTTACCCTTTGCCTTTTGATCTTCTCATTGCCCGTAATCCGTCCGTAAGTAGATGGGTTCGACTCGAACTTGGTAATTTTGCGTTAGCCACGATAAGCATGAACTTGCCCGGGGCCGTCGAGGGCGCGAGGGCGGCGCAGTTGGCCCTTACTCGT